>CACFTO010000004.1 GCA_902569245.1 uncultured Pelagibacteraceae bacterium
AAGGAAGTCCAAAATTACCATTTATCATTAATTTACAAAACTATTTAGCCAGCTCAAATATTAAATCAGATTTATTTTTTGATATATCTCCAAATCCTCGAGAGGATGAAATTTCAAATGGAGTAATAAAATTTAAAGATGGCAATCACGACTCAATAATTGCAATCGGTGGAGGTAGTGCAATGGATGGTGGTAAATTAATATGTCTTACAGCAAACAATGACGTACCACTTAGAGATTTTGAGTTTGAATTAACTCCTCCTATAATTAGTAAAGATAATCCTTTTCCAAAAATCATAACCATTCCTACTACCGCAGGCACTGGTGCTGAAACAGAAATTTCAGCTATGGTTACTTATTTAAAAGAAGGTATGAAATTTTGTATGTGGCATCCAGATGTTAGACCTTCTTTAGCATTGTTAGATCCAGAACTAACTATTGGATTGCCATCAAATTTAACGGCATGGACTGGTGCAGATGCTTTAATCCATGGCATAGAAGGTTATTGTGTTCCTGGTTTTAATCCAATGTGTGATGGTGCTGCTTTAGAAGGTTTATCTTTAATATCAAAATCTTTAGTCACAGCTGTAGAAGATCCCAGCAATATAGTTGCAAGAGGTGGAATGCATGTCGGATCTTGTTTAGCAGGAATTTCTTTTTTAAAAGGTTTAGGATTAGTACATGCTATAGCTCATATGGTTGGAGCTGAATATAATACTCATCACGGGCTAACCAATGCAATAATATTGCCTGTAGTTTTAAAATATAATCTTCCAGGCATGGAAGAAAAAGTTAAAAGAATGTCAGAGGCTATGCAATTTAAAGATCATTCTGTAGATGCATTTATATCAAACATTGAAAACATTCTTGATAGAATTAAAATTCCAAAAAGTTTGAGCGAAATTGGAGTCCCCGAGGATTGTGTTGATAGAATTGCTGAAAAATCAATGAAAGATCAAGCCTATGGACAAAATCCTAGAAAAGCAACTTTAGAAGAAATAAAGGAAATTACTCTAGTATCCATTAAAAAAGCTAGGTAATAGTAAATTCTCATGCTTGAAAATAAATCGGTTAAAGAAATTATTTCTTTAATCAAAACAAAAGAAGCCTCCATAAAAGAAGTTGTCATTTTTTATTTAGAAAGAATAAAAAAATATAACCCATCTTTAAATGCTATAGTCTCAATTAAAGAAGAAGAGCAAATTATAAATGAAGCTAAGCACAAAGATGAAAAATTTGATGAAAGTAACCCGTTGTTTGGTCTACCTTTGGCATCAAAAGATTTATTAGATGTAGTTGGTTTTCCAACTACTTGTGGCTTTCCTGGATATAAAGATTACTTCCCAAAAAAAAATTCTATAATTGTTGATCGTCAAATAGATGCTGGTGGAATAATGATAGGAAAAACAAATACTGCAGAACTAGGTGTAGGTGCGCATACAGCAAACAGACTATTTGGAATAACACCTAATGTATATGGTAATACTCAATCATCAGGAGGATCAAGTGGTGGAGCCGGTGTAGCTGTTGCGGCTGAGTTACTACCCTTTGCAGATGGAACAGATATGATGGGTTCTTGCAGAACACCTGCAGCCTATGCAAATGTTTATGGTTTTAGACCAACACCAGGACTTCTGCCTGACTATCGGACAAATGATAAGAAAAAGAATCTCCCAATTATCTCAACGCCCGGATGTCTTGCAAGAACACCAGATGATATGGCAATTCTTTTAGATGTAATAGCTGGAGAACATAAAGAAGATCCAATTTCTTTTAGTTTAACAAATTCATTTAAAGATACTAATATAAGTGATCAAGAATTTTCTAAAATAAAGATAGGGTGGTTATCTGACATGAATGGTAATTATCAATATGATCCTGATTTAGTTGAAATGTGTAATAAACAATTAAACAGTCTTGAAAAAAATAAAGTTGTAATTGAACACTTAAAACCAAATGTAGATGCTCATAAGTTATGGAATTGCTGGGGAACATTAAGAGCTAAAAGTATTTATGAGGATATTAATGAGGAAATTATTGCAATGAATATTAAAGATGTTAATCAAATGACCCCACAGGCTTTATGGGAATACAATAAGGGCATTAAGCTAACAGAAGACGATGTAAAATTAGCTCTAAATTCAAGAATTGAACTATCAAATGATGTAAATAGTTTATTCGGTAGCTTTGATTTTTTAGCTCTACCATCTCAACAATCATTCCCTTTTGATAAAAATTTAAGACACCCTGAAAAAATTAATGATCAAATAATGGATACTTACCATAGATGGATCGAAATCCATATATTTGCTAGTCTTTTTTACTTACCATCGATTTCATTACCTATTGGGTTTAACAAAGATGGATTTCCAATTGGCATACAAATTATTGCAAAAACAAAAGAAGATTTAAAAGTGATGTCTTTTGCAAAAAAATATGAGGAAATTTTTAATTTTTCAAATCATAAACCAAATCTAAATTAATGGTCAGACATAAACATCACTTTAAAATAGCTTTTGCATTAGCAATAGCTGCTGGATCATGGGGGGTTTATTGGCTTCCTCAAAGAATTTTAGAGGATGGTGGTCTTACTGGAGGTTGGGGAACTATTTCTCAAATGATGATTGGTATTATATTGCTTACACCTTTCTCTCTATGGAGAAAATTTAAAGGCCGAACATCAGGATTAGAAATTCCCTTTGTTGGTTTTTTAACTGGTAGTGGTTTTATATGTTACGCTTTAAGTTTTTTATTAACAGATGTTGTTCGAGCATTGATCATGTTTTATATGATACCTATCTGGACAACAATATTTGAAATATATTTTTTAAAGAAAAGGCCTGGTTTAGAGAGAGTTTTAACGCTAAGTTTAGCGCTTGGAGGTTTGTGGGTTGTTTTCAGTCAATCTAATATTATACCATTACCACAAAATGCAGGAGATTTGTTGGCGTTGGTCGGAGGTGTACTTTTTGGAGCTGGCCTAGTACGTTTAGAAATTACAAAAACAGATGGTGTTTTTCCAGTAATATTTTCATTTTTTGTTTATGGAACAATATTTAATATATTTGCTGGCTTTATTTTAAAAGATTATCTAGGACCCATGCCACCTATTGAAGCTTTTACATCAATGTTTACTTTTTTAGCTCTTATTTCAGTATTTTATTTTATTCCAACAGGGGTAGTTATCATGTGGTCACCCTCAGTTTTAGGAGCAGGTCTTTGTGCTATATTATATTTAAGCGAAGTAGTTGTTGGAGTTATTTCTGCTGGTATTTTAACAGACGAAACATTTGGTTGGCGAGAAGTTGTTGGAAGTACAATGATTGTATTAGGAGGAGTATTAGCCGTAGTGCTTGCACCAAAAGATCAAAAATAAATGCTTTTTAAAGAAAAGTTAAAATCAAATTCAAAAATATTCTTAGATGGTGGAAACGGTTCTGAAATTGCAAAATTGGGAGGTGAAATGTCTCCTGCTTTTTCTGCCTTAGCCTCAATATTATCTCCAGAAATAGTAATTAAGGTTCATGAAAAGTTTATTGATGCTGGTTGTGATCTAATTACTGCAAATACTTTTAGTTCTACCAGACATAATCTTGAAAGTATAAATCGTGGAGATGAAGTTAAAGAATTTATCATTCAATCATTAAAATTATCCAGACAAGCAATTCAAAATAAAGGTAAAGAAAGTAAAATTGGAATTGCTGGAAGTTTATCAAATTTTTTTTCACTGAAGGAAAATGAATTTGTACCAAATCCTAAGTTCATACCTTCTTTTAAACAGGAGGAACAAAATTATAAAGAAGCTGCAAAAATTCTGAAAGAGGAAGGGGTAGATATTTTAATTTTAGAAATGTTACTTGATATTGATCATTCAAAAATTCTATTGAATGCTGCCTTAGAAACTGACTTACCAGTTTGGGTTGGATTAAGTTCTTGTATAAGTAAATTTGATAATAGTGTAATTGGCAGAAATTTTAGCGCGGAAAAAGAAACTTCATTAATTTATGATAATACCAAATATAAAGAGCAACCAAAATTTATTCCTGATGATAAAATTGTACTATTAAATGACATTGTAAAATCCCTTACAAATATGGGAGGAGATGTTTATGGCATCATGCATACCTGGTTTGTAGATGCTTTTGAAGGATTGAATATAATTAAAAATAATTGGAATGGTCCGATGATGTTTTACCCTGAGATACATAAATTTGATACAAAGTCCCATAAAGCTATTGTAACTTCTACAGAGGAAGAATTTGCTAATGAATGTGAAAAGTTAATTGACAACCAGATCCAAATTATTGGCGGATGCTGTGGAGTTACAGACAAACATCTAAAAAAACTAATTGAGACCTATTCTTAATTTAATATTTTTTATTAACTAAATCTATCAGCATGTTTATCATATCAGTTTTATAGCTTTTTTTTGTTGCTGATTTCGTTTCTAGAACAGAAAAAAAAGCGGCTACATTCCCAGTTTTAAAATTAGTTGCAAGAAACTGACCACCATACCCTGAGTGCCCAATCATATTGCCTGAAACCATTGTAGAATTTGAATAATATAAATATTTGTCTTTTGATAAATTCATATATTTGGGACCTACATTAACAATTGTTTTGTTTAAAAATGATGAAGATCCAACTTTTCTATTATCAACACCCATTCCTTTTCTTGCGAAAAGTAAACCCATTCGTAAAAAGTCTCTTGTAATTAAGCAACCACCTCCAGACATCCAAGGCATACCATACCTATCTGATGCAATATATAACCCATCTTCAAATCCTGCAGCCTCAACTGCAGATAAAACCCAATCTCTTAAAGTTCTACCACTAACTTTTTCAATTATAAGTCCTACTACATCAGTATTTGCAGATTTATAAAAAGCATATTCAGAATTATTAATTAAACTTTTATTTTTAGATTTTTTAATTGTATTTAAATATTCTTCCTGGCTAAGATGATTTTTAAGATTTTTGGGCAGCCTCCATCCTCCAACAGGTTCATGCATAAAGGAAGATGAGTATGCCTTAGTATAATCTTCAGTATAAGAATTTATAACATTCATGTTTAAGACATCTTGGATCTTTGCATTTGCATATCCGCTTCCAATTTTTGGCAAATAGTGAGAAACTTTTTTATTAAGATCTATTAAATTTTTCGTAACCAATTCTCCAATAAATAAATTAACGAACATTTTTGTAATGGACATAATTGTTTGAGGCTGATTTTTTTTAAAATCTTTGGCATATTTTTCAAATAATATATTTTGACGGTTACCAACAATTAATGAACAAAAAGATTTATTTTTAGTCATCTTCTTTACTAAAGGAAACTTAGCGATAGTTTTATTTGGTTTAGAGTTTAATTTTAATATTAAATCAGATCTTAAAAAAATACTGTATCTATTGATTTTATGTAAATTTCTATAACCAAACCTTCTTGTTTTAGGAAGGTTCCATGAAGCTTTATTATCTTTAAGTGTGGTTAATTCTGGATTTCTAACAGAGACTAATTTTTTTTTCTTCAATATTTTAATGATTTTTTTTGTTCGTATTTTTGGTGATAAGCTTCTGCTTTACAGTAATTTTTTTCTTTTGATACCTTAGTTGAAACTTTTCCATCTAATTTACTGTTAACTTCGTTTAAAACTTTTTCTGCAATCTGTTTTTCTTCATCTGTGTTATAAAATATTTCTGAACGGTATTGAATTCCCACATATGTACCCTGTCGGTTTACTTGAGTTGAGTCGTGTAATTCAAAAAATAAATTGACCATGTCCTCGTATGACTTTTCTTTTTCATCATACTCAACTTTGACAACTTCTATATGTCCTGTATCTCCACCACAAACTGCCTTGTATGTAACATTTGGCTCATCTCCACCACAGTAACCGCATTCTGTAGATATTATACCTTTGATGCCCTCATACTTTTTTTCGTCCCAAAAACAGCCAATACCGCCAATAAATGTTTTCATTATTTTTAAAATATACTTTAGTTTTTTAAAATTGAAATTGCTTTTATTTCGTCTACTCCGATCCCACAACACCCACCAATAATCTGAGCTCCATTTTTAATCCATGACTTAACTTCATTTAAATATCCAGCTGGCGTCATGTCATCTACAAATCTCCAGTGTGGTTTTTCATAATAACCTTTATTTGGATATGCTCCTAATATTCCATCATAATTTTTCTTTGCAGTTTCAATTGCTTTTCCTGTAATATTTATATCTGAATGAGCAACCAATATTGGCCCATTGTGTAATTTTTTAAAATTATTTATGGATGTCTCAAAGTTTTCATAGACATGTGTATCAGAGTCAATTGTATCATTATATCCAAGCATTATATTTTTTTGATCATCCATTACGCATGATACAGATAACCAAACAGGTATATTTACTTTTGTAGAACAATTTAGCATTGTTTCAACTATGTCAGCTTGTGAAGACATAGCTTCTAAAATAATTAAGTCTACTCCAGCGTCAGATAAAATTTTTAGTTGTTCATGAAAACCAGGTATCATTGCTTTGATACCAAGTTTATAAAAGTTTCCAAAAGTTGATACACTTCCAGCTAATGTAGTATCTTTATTTGTATTTTCTATTGCTTCTCTTGCAACCTTAACACTTTTTTGATTGAATTTTTCTATAGAGTCTTCATAACCATATTGTCTCATTGATATTGGAGTAGTACTATATGTATTAGTTGTAATTACATCGGCTCCAGCATTTATATAATCCTCATGCACTTTTCTAACTAATTCAGGATGATCAACAGAACACTTCCCACACCACATATGCTTATCCATCTCAGCACCATTTTTTTCTAGTTCTGCGCCCATACCACCATCTAAAATAATGACTTTATTGTTTTCTAATTTTGTCTTGATTGCGTCGTATGACATAAATTTTATTCTTTACTATTTGTAAATGCGCAAATTTTATTTCCATCTAAATCACGAAGATAAGAATAATAAACTCCTGAGCCTTCTGGTCTTTCACCACCAGATCCCTCACTAGTTCCACCAGCTTTTAAACCTACCTCATGAAATTTATCCACGTGAGATCTTGATGAAGTTAAAAATGTGATTTGTGTTCCATTTCCAAAGGTAGCATCTTTTTTATTGAAAGGTTTAGTGACGTAAAACTCAATATCTTTGGTACCTTTTGCTCCATATGCAGCATAATCATCTTCTATTGTCTCGTTTCTATCTAAACCAATTACTTCTAAAACTTTGTCATAAAATGTAATAGCATCATTTAAATTATTAGTACCTACCATCACATAACCAATCATATAAACCCCTATTAACTAATTCTGATTATAATTTATTTAAGCTATTAATTCCAACCGGTAATTGCTTTAACTTCTAAAAATTCAGTGAAACCCCAGACACCACCTTCACGACCATTACCAGATTGTTTATAACCACCAAAAGGCATGCCAGTATCAGTGGCTTGACCATTTATATAAACTGTTCCAGCTCTAACTTTTCTAGCAACTCTTTTAGCTTTTTCTTTATCTTCAGTTTGTAAGTAATTACCAAGTCCATAAGATGTATCATTTGTAATTGCTATTGCTTCTTCCTCAGTTTCAAATGGTATAATTGAAAGTACAGGTCCAAAAATTTCAGTTCTTGCAATTTTCATGTCATTATTTACATCTGAAAAAATTGTTGGTTTAACAAAATAACCTTTATTAAGTCCATTTGGCAAATCTGGTCCACCCGCAGCTAACGTTGCGCCTTCTTTAATCCCTTCATTAATAAGATTAACAACTTTATCGTATTGTACTTTTGAAACTACAGGTCCAATATGATCTCCTTTTTTAGATGCAAGATCTACTTTAATTTTGTTTGCCTCATCAACAGCTTCTTTAACAGCTCTTTCATAAATTGGTTTTTCAACCAACATTCTTGTTGGAGCATCACATGATTGTCCAGAGTTACTCATTATATTTCTTACACCATCTCTAACAGCATTAGGATATGAATCTGCAAAAACTATATTTCCACCTTTACCACCCAATTCAAGAGTTACTTTTTTTATAGTATCAGCTGCATTTTTCTGAATTAGTTTTCCAGCTCTTGTTGATCCTGTGAAAGAAACCATATCAATGTCAGCATGACCAGAAATATGATTTCCAACAACTTCTCCATTTCCATTTACTAAATTAAAAACTCCAGCAGGAAAGCCAGCTTCGTCAATCATTTCTGCAAACAATACTGCTGATACTGGAGCAATTTCAGATGGTTTTAAAATCATTGTACATCCAGCAGCTAAAGCAGGAATAACCTTTAATACGATTTGGTTCATAGGAAAATTCCAAGGCGTTATTAATCCACAAACCCCAATTGGTTCATATCTAATATGATTATTAGATTTAGGATCAAATTGATGTTCAAAATTAAAATTTTTTAAAATTTCAATGTTATTTCTACAAATATCTGCACCCATTTTAGTGTGAGTTTCGGAAGCAAAATCTAGTGGAGCACCCATTTCTTTAGATTGAGCCTCAACCATTTCATCCCATCTTCTATTATAAATTTCATCAAACTTTTCAAGTAAAGCTAACCTTTCTTCCTTTGTAGTTTCCCTCCAAGTGTCAAATGCGATCTTGGCGGCATTTATTGCTTTATCTGCATCTTCAGCAGAGCCCAAAGATATTATTGCAAAAGCTTCCTCAGTTGAGGGATTAATTACTTCAAAGTCATTTGGTTTAGCTGGAGAAACCCACTTTCCATTTATATAAAAATTTTTCTTTTCAATCATGATTTTATTGTAGCATAAAATTTAAATTTCATAACCTTTTTCTTCAGGCTCATTGTCAATTAACTCCTCAGGAAAACCTTCAGCCCTAAAATTAATTTTATTTAAGTCTTCCATT
This sequence comes from uncultured Pelagibacteraceae bacterium, assembly GCA_902569245.1. GTDB lineage: Bacteria > Pseudomonadota > Alphaproteobacteria > Pelagibacterales > Pelagibacteraceae > Pelagibacter. Next base: position 8,895 of record CACFTO010000004.1, read on the forward strand.
CTTTTTACTATCATCGAGGACCAAGCTCTTGATCCATATTTTTTTTGACCATCCTTAAATATGTCAACAATTTTTGGAGAAATTTCTAAAGGTACATTCAATTTTTTTGCTAGTTCATCAAACAGACCTGTATCCTTTAAAACAAGATCCATAGTAAAGTTAATATTGTAAGAACCATTTAATATAACTTGGCTTTCTGTTTCATGTACGAATGAATTACCTGAGGATACGGCGATTCCCTTGTAAGTTTTTGCAAGATCTAGGTTTGATTTTTTTGCAATTGTCCATGCTTCACCAAGTGCAACTAAGTGTGCAGACGCTAAATAATTTGTAATTACTTTAAGTACAGAAGCAGTACCTAATACTCCTGTATGTAATATTTTTCGTCCCATTACCGATAAAGCAGGTAATATTTTCTCAAATGTCTCCCTTTCTCCACCAACAAATATTGCTATATTTCCAGATGCTGCTCTATGACAGCCACCGCTTACTGGACCATCTAGTGGTATAGCTTTTTTTTCAATAACTTTCTGTCCAATTCTTTTAACTTCTGCCTCATCTGTAGTGCTCATTTCTAACCAAATTTTATTTTCAGAAAGACCTTCCAATATTCCATCTTCTCCTTCCATAACTTCTGCACAAATTTCAGGAGAAGGAAGACAAGTTATTATTAAATCAACTTCCTCAGCCAGTTCTTTAGCAGAGTTCGCAATTTTAGCCCCAGAGTCTTTAAATTGTTTTGTTAAATTTTTATCTAAATCTCTAACTGTTAAATTAAATTTATTTCTCAATAAACTCCCAGCTAGTTTTCCTCCAACATTTCCCAAGCCAATAAATCCTATATTCATTAATTTACCTCCTCTTTCTTTTTATATAATATCATTATGACACCAAATATTATTACTACTCCTCCAATAAATAATTCACTTGTTGGTTTTTCACCTAATAAAAATATTGCAGCAAGCAATCCAGTGGGTGGTATACCCATAGTCACTATTGGTAATACTTTATATAATGGATTATTTTTCAGAACATAATAAAAACAACCATAAGTAATTGGCTGCATAATAAATCCTATGTAAAATGCTATTAACCAATGATTAAATTTAGCAGTTGATAAATGTGATATGGTATCACCTTCAATTACCGCAGAAATTAAAATTAAAGTGGGTCCAGAAAATAATGCAAGCCACGCAACTAATGCTAAAGGATTAATTTCTTTACTCAAAGGTTTAACAATAACTTGGCCAAGTGCCCATATTGCTGAACCTAAAATTGTAAGAGCGATCCCAAATATTTTTCCATCTAAATTAGGAGAGCCAGTTAAAATATAAACTCCTACAAATGCAATTCCTATCCCAATCAAAGCTCTTAAAGTTGGTTTCTCTTTCAACATGAAAAAAGCAAATATTACTCCAAATGGAACTTCTGTTTGTACTAATAATACCGCTGCAGATGCATCAATAAAATTTAAACCAGTATAGGTAATACTGTATTGCAATGTGTTTGCTATAAACGATGCGATAAAAATTTTTTTTAAAAAACCTTTTGGAATAGGAAACCACCAAATTAAAATAGAAGCAGCAAAAATAAATCTTAATCCCATTAGAAGTATTGGAGGAAAAGACTCAAAAGCAGGTTTGGCAATTACAAAACCAAAACCTAAAAAGATAGGAACAAGTGATGCAACTAGAGTGTCTTTAAAATTCATTCAATTCATTTAATATTAATGATTATTTAAGAACTTATGATATATTCACTTTTTTAAAATATGAATTCAACAAAAATAGAACCAAAATACATAAGTAAATCAAATCCACGAGTTGGCCTTATTGCTCTTGCAAGTGATTTTATGATTGAGAGAGATTTTATTAATGTAATTAAGGATAGAGAAATTGATTTTTTTGTTAATAGAATAGAGTGTTATAATCCTTTGACCAAAGAAAATCTGATTAAAATGTCAGATAAAGTAACCAATGTAACAAAAGATATTTTACCAGATCAAGATATTGATTGCGTAGTCTACGGATGTACTTCTGGAACTATTGCAGCAGGCTATAACTCTATTAAGCAAAAGGTAAAAGCAGCGAAACCAATGGCCCAGGTTACGACGCCAAGCACAGCTGCAATAAAAGCATTAAAAAAGTTAAATATTAAAAAACTTTCGCTATTTACTCCCTACAGCAAAAAACTTAATGACGAGGTTATGGAATATTTTAAGTCAGAGGGATTTGAGATAACATCCAATTCATACTTTGATATAGAGGCAGATTATGACATAGGCAAAGTAGACCAAAATTATTTGTATGATGTCTTGTCTAAAATAGATTTAAATGGAGCAGACGCATTATTTGTATCTTGTACAGCTCTTCCTGTATTGCCAATAATCGATAAACTTGAAAAAAAACTTAACACAATTGTTTTATCAAGCAATCAGGCATTAATTTGGGATACTCTTGTCCAAATTAATAAAAATAACCTAGTAGAAGGTTTTGGCAAATTATTCAGATAGAAATTTATGTCATTTACTAAAGAAGAATACAAACAAAGATTAAAAAAAGTTCAATCGATGATGCAGGATAAAGGTATCGAACTATTGATTTCTCACGATACTAATAACATGAATTATTTAACTGGTTATGACGCCTGGTCTTTTTATTATGCACAGTGTGCAATTGTTCATGTTAACGCTGATGAACCTTTATGTTTTGTAAGAGCTCAAGATTCAGGAGGTGCGTACATAAAAACGTATCTCAAAGATGAAAATATAATTGTGTATGATGAAAATTATATTCATACATGGCCAAAACATCCTTACGATTATCTAATACAAATTATTAAAGACAGAAATTGGGATAAGCTTTCAATTGGAGTTGAGATGGATGCTCATTACTTCACTGCTTTTTGTTATGAAAAGATAAAACAAGGTTTACCTAATGCAAAAATAAAAGATTCCGAAAGATTAGTAAATTGGGCAAGATTTGCAAAATCTGATGCAGAAATTAATTATATGAAAACTGCAGCACAAATTTCAGAAAAAGGAATGAGGACTGCAATGGAGGTAATAAAACCAGGAGTAAGACAATGCGATGCAGTCGGTGAAATACAAAAAACTTTATTTTATGGGACACCTGAGTTTGGTGGAGAGTATTCTAGTATTGCTACACTTTTACCAACAGGAAAAGGAACATCTGCTTCTCATTTAACAGCAACGCAGGACAAGTTTGTTGAAGGCGAAGCGACGATTGTTGAGTTATCTGGAGTTTATAAAAGATATCATGCGCCGATGGCCAGAACAGTCTTACTTGGAAAACCGGATCAATTAAAAATAGACACGATGAACAAAACTATCGAAGCTCTTCAAGCTGGAATTGATGCTACAAAACCTGGGAATACAGCAAATGATGTAGCGCAAGCTTTTTGGGGTATTTTAGATAAATATGGAATAGAGAAAAAATCAAGAACTGGTTATTCAATTGGAATAGGTTACCCACCAGATTGGGGTGAGCATACTCTTAATATATATAAAGGAGAAATGACCGAATTAGTTCCAAATGCGTGTTTTCATATGATAGCTGTAATGCAATTTGGTGATTGGGGAGTTGAAGCATCTGAAGCTATAAGAGTTACAGATAAGGGGTGTGAATTATTTTGCAATTTTTCAAAAGAGTTACATATTAAGAGCTAATTAAGTGTTGCAAACAACTTAACTAAATGTTTAAAAAACTATCTTATGTCAAAAAAAGAAGATTTCGTAAAATTTGATAAAGTCGACAAAAGCTATGATGGAAAAGTATTAGTAGTTAAAGATTTGAATTTAGATATCGAAGAAGGTGAGTTTGTAACAATGCTCGGACCCTCTGGTTCAGGAAAAACTACATGTTTAATGATGCTCGCTGGTTTTGAAACACCAACTAATGGAGAAATTTATTTAGATAAAAATCCAATTTCAAATATTCCTCCACATAAAAGAGGTATTGGAATGGTTTTTCAAAATTATGCTCTGTTTCCTCATATGACAGTTTTTGAAAATTTAGCTTTTCCTTTAAGGGTAAGAAAAATTTCAAAAGAAGATATTGATAAAAAAGTTGATAAAGCTTTATCAATGGTTTCATTGTCAGAATTTGGAAATCGTATGCCAGGACAACTATCTGGTGGTCAACAACAGAGAGTAGCAGTAGCAAGAGCATTGGTATTTGATCCATCCGTAGTTTTAATGGACGAACCTTTAGGTGCTTTAGATAAAAATTTAAGAGAGAGTATGCAGTACGAAATTAAACATATTCATGAGAGTATTGGTGTAACAGTTGTGTATGTTACTCACGATCAAGGTGAAGCATTAACAATGTCAAACAGAATAGCAGTATTCAATGATGGTAAAGTTCAGCAACTTTCAAGTCCAGATAAGTTATATGAAGAACCTGTAAATTCTTTCGTCGCAGAGTTTATTGGAGAGAATAATACTTTCGCTGGAGAAATTTCAGATATATCAAATGGATCCTGTAAAGTTAAACTAGACAAGGGTGAAATAATCGCAAATCCAATTTCAGTTAAATCTGTTGGTGAAAAAACTACAGTTTCAATTAGACCTGAAAGAGCATTGATTAATCCTAAAGATAAAATGGATAATAATCAAAAAGGTAAAATAGAAGAGGTTATATACCATGGTGACCACACAAGAGTGAGACTTAACTTGCTTGGAAATTCAGAATTTATCTTAAAAGTTCCAAATAGTTCTCAGAATTTAGATATTAAACTTGGAAATGAGATTAATATTGGTTGGAATAGTCATGACGCTAGAGCTTTAGACCCAAAATAGGCCAAAAAGTTCAATAATAACCTAAATCCCCTGTTGACTCTCTATTCCTATGTTGCTGTACTTCGTTTTTTATAAAAAAACGTTTAAACGGAGGATAAATGAAAAAATTAAGTAAATTATTACTTGCCGTAACTTTTGCTATCTCAGTATCTTCATCAGCATTTGCAGTAGTTGTTGCATCATGGGGTGGAGCATACACAGAAAGTCAAAAGCTAGGATATGGTGATCCAACTGCAAAAGCATTGGGTATACCAATCGAATGGGTAGATTATTCTGGTGGATTATCAGAGATCAAAGCCCAAAAAGAAGCAGGTGCTATCACATGGGATATTATAGATGTATTTGCTTATGATACTATCAATGGTTGCGACGAAGGTATTTTTGTTGAATTTGATTTTGACAAAGACTTTCCACCTGCACCAGATGGTACACCAGCAAGTGAAGACTTCTTTACAGATATGCCTAGTAAATGTGCAGTAGGAAATATCTTGTATTCTTGGAACTATGCTTACAACAGCGACTTGTTAAAAAGCACACCAAAGACTTTAAAAGATTTCTTTAATACAAAAAGATTTCCTGGGAAAAGAGCAATATATAAAAGCGCTCTAACAAACCTAGAAATTGCATTAGCAGCTGACGGAGTAAAAATGGGTAAAGGTGGAGAATTTCTATACAAAAAATTAGAAGATCCAGCTTATGTAACAAGAGCTATGAACAAAATCAAAGCACTTTGTGAAGATCCAAATGGCGGATGTGTATTTTGGTCAGCAGGTGCTCAACCACCAGAATTATTAATGAGTGGTGAAGTTGTAATGGCAACTGGTTGGAATGGTAGATTTTTCAATGCAGCAGTTGGAGAAGGTGCTCCAATAGTTCAGGTTTGGGACGGACAAGGTCTTGACTATGAATATTTTGCATTAGTTAAAGGTGGACCAAACGAAGCTGATGCTAAAAAAGCTTTAGCAATGATGACAAGTACTGAGATGTTAGCAGGAAGTGCAAAATATATTGCATACGCTCCATGGAGAAAATCATCAATTGCAGTTATGGAAGCAGGAGAGCCTTGGTATAAAGATGGGAAAACTAATATGGTCCCTCATATGCCAACAGCACCAGCTAACCTTAAAAAATACTTCTTAGTGAACGCAGAGTACTGGGCTGATAATGGAACAGAGCTTGGTGAGCAGTGGGAAGCTATGAAAGCTAGCATTAAATAATTAAAGTTTTAAACACTTTAATTTTATATTATATTAAGGGCGGTTTATAAAACCGCCCTTTTTTTTATGAGTTCAGAGACAGGAAAAATATTATCAACAGATGGAATTCCCCTAGAGGAAAGTCTTAAGCAAGCAGAAAGAAAAAATAAAATAAAAGCTTTCCTTTTGGTTACCCCATTACTTTTATTTTTGATCATCACTTATATTATTCCAATTGCAGATATGTTTTCTAGAAGTATTGATGACAAAATGGTTACAAACATGCTACCAAAAACCTATAAAGCAATGGAGCAGTGGGATGGAAAAGAACTCCCACCAGAAGAAGTATTTGAAGCGTTTTATTTGGATTACAAAATTTTAGTAAAAAATAAGACCGCTGGAAAATTACAAACTCAATTAAACTATGAAAAAAATGGTTTTAAGAGTGTTTTGAAAAAATTAGCGAGAAAGCAAAAGAAATTTGAGGAAGGAAATTATAAAGAGCAGATTATGAAAGTTCATAAAAGGTGGAGAAATGTTGAATATTGGAGAGCAATTAAAAGAAGAGCCCCAGCATACACTTACTCTAAATATTTAAAGGGTGTTGATATGTATTCAAACGAAGATGGCAAAATTGTTCAGGTAGCTGAAGATAGAAGAATTCATAGAATTTTATGGTCAAGAACTTTGGAAGTAGCATTTTTTGTAACTCTATTTTGTTTTTTAATGGCCTATCCAATTGCACATTTATTAGCAACTCTTCCGATGAAGTATAGCAACTTGCTAATGATTTGTGTGCTGTTGCCGTTTTGGACCTCATTACTTGTACGAACAGCCAGTTGGATGATTTTGTTACAGCAACAAGGGATTGTTAATGACTTTTTTGTTTGGATTGGGCTTGTGACTGACGATAGCAGACCAGAGATGATGTATAATAAGACTGGGACTTATGTTGCAATGACACAAATACTTTTACCATTTATGGTATTACCTTTGTACAGTGTTATGAAAACAATTTCTCCAAGCCTTATGAGAGCAGGCAAGTCACTTGGAGCCACTCCAGCAGTAGCTTTTTTTAAAGTTTATTTCCCACTAACAATTCCAGGTATTGGGGCAGGCTGCTTATTAGTATTTATTCTTGCAATTGGGTATTACATAACTCCAGCTTTGGTAGGTGGAGCATCTGGAACACTTATCAGTAACCAAATAGCTTATCACATGAAGAGCACTTTAGATTGGAGTTTTGCATCTGCGATGGGTTTAATGCTTTTGACAGGAGTACTTGTTATCTATTGGATTTATAACAAACTTGTAGGAGTTGATAATATTAAACTAGGATAATTATGGCTTTACCGAAATATACAGAACCTCATTACAGAATTTGGCATTATTTTTATCTTTTTGTTTGTGGATGTGTTTTCTTCTTTTTAATTGCACCTTTATTCGTAATTTTTCCATTATCATTTAATGCGGAGGAATTTTTAGTTTTTACAGATGGAATGAAGCGACTTGATCCAGATGCTTTTTCTACAAGATGGTACAAAGATATGGTCTATGGCACAAAAAACCCGTGGGGATTAGCAGCAAAGAATAGTTTTATCATTGCTATATTTGCGACGATTGGATCCATTATACTTGGAACTTTAGCTGCTCTTGGTTTGAGTAGTAGACATATGCCTTACAAAGGTTTGATAATGGCGACTTTAATATCTCCAATGATTGTTCCTCTAATTATTTCTGGAGTTGCAATTTTCTTTTTCATGGCAAAAGTAGGTTTAGCTGCAACGCATTTAGGAATAATTTTAGCGCATATTATTTTAGGAACTCCATTTGTAGTTATAACAGTAACTGCAACGCTTTCTGGATTTGATCATAGTATTACTAGAGCTGCCTCAAGCTTAGGAAGCAATCCATTTAATACTTTTATGAAAATAACTTTACCGTTAATACTTCCTGGTGTTATTTCTGGAGGTTTGTTTGCTTTTGTTACATCATTTGATGAAGTTGTAGTCGTATTATTCTTAGCAGGGTTAGATAATACAACAATTCCAATTCAAATGTGGACAGGTCTTAGAGAGCAGCTTAGTCCTACAATTTTAGCTGTAGCAACTTGCTTAATAGTTTTATCAGTATTAATTTTAGTCACAGCAGAGCTTTTAAGAAGAAGATCTGAGAGATTAAGAGGAATAAATAGATAAATTAGTTTACAGATTCAATCACTGTTGCAATTCCCATACCTAAGCCAATACACTGAGTTGAAAGTGCATATTTTTTATTTTCTCTCTTAAGTAATTCAGCAGCTTTGCCCGTAATTCTTGCGCCTGTTGCTCCAAGAGGATGTCCAAGGGCAAGCGCTCCGCCATCTAAATTAACTTTATCTTTATCAATACCTAAATCTTTAATACATGCTAAGGATTGCGAAGCAAAAGCCTCATTCAATTCAACAATATCAATTTTATCTGCTGTCAATTTAGCTCTTTCCAAAGCTTTTTTTGATGCTCCAATTGGACCTAATCCCATATAGTCAGGGTCACACCCTTGCACTGCAGTAGATACAATTCTTCCCAAAATATTTAAATTATTTTCTTTTGCATAACTTTCTTCACAAATTAATGTTGCAGCTGCACCATCGGTTAAAGGCGATGAAGTGGCTGCTGTAACAGTACCATTTTCATCGAACGCGAGTTTTAATCCATCCAACTTTTCCATTGTGCTGCCTGGTCTTATATTTCCATCGGTATCACAATCTCCGATTGATACAATTTCATTTTTAAAATTACCTTTTGTTTGTGCTTGATGTGCTTTTTGATGACTTGAGATTGCAAATTCCTGTTGTTCATTTCTTGAAATATTATATTTTTTGGCAACATTTTCAGCAGTAGTTCCCATTGAAAAATATACATGAGGATTATCACTTTTACTTTCAGGATAAGGTATTGGATCAAAACCTGTGTTAACCCTAGTCATACTTTCAACTCCTCCACATATAAATACTTTTCCTGCACCTAAAGAAATTTTACCTGCAGCAATATGAATAGCTTCCATTGAGGAACCACACCATCTATCAACTGTCATTCCAGAAGTTTTAACATCCATATTAGTTAAAAATGTTGTTAACTTTCCAATATTAAATGACTGCTCTCCAGTTTGAAATGCACAACCAACAACAATATCCTCAATATCCTCTTTTTTAACATTGGATTTAGAAACTAAATTTTTAATCACTTCCGCTAGTAAATTTACTGGCTTTGTATTTACGAGCGCACCTTTTCTCGCCATTGTGAAAGGAGATCTTGAGAAGCCAGCAATTACAGGTTTAAACATATTAATAAATATAAGGTTAATCTGGGAATGGTAAAGAAGTTATAATGCCTTTTCTATTTTTTCCATTGAAAGTATTTACAAAAACCTCATTTCCAATTTCCCAATAATCTTTTAAAATCATAGAAAGGCCTATATTCTTCCTAAATCCTGGAGAATATATTCCAGATGCAATTTGCCCAATTTTTACATTATCTTTTGAGTATACTGGTAAAGGCACACCGGTTGGCTTACACGGATCTCCATCAAACAAAATTCCTCTCATTCTTTGTACAATTCCATCAGATTGGATTTTTCTTAAAGCCTCTTTACCTATAAAATCATGATCATCCTCTTGTTTGCAGTATTTTTCAAGATTGCACTCAAGAGGATTATTTTCTCTTGTAAAGTCATTTCCATAAGACATTAACCCAGCCTCAATTCTATCAATTAAATTTGGACATCCTGGAGAAATATTAAATTTTTGTCCGTTCTCCCATATAGTATCCCAAAGTTTTTCTCCGAGTTCTATCTCATTAAAATGTTTTTCAAATCCTTTAAAGTATATTTCAAAACCATCTTGTTTACTGTAGCCAGATCTTGCAATAATTTGTTTAGTTCCTAAAAAATCAAACACTTTAAAATTAAAAAATTTCAATTTTTTTATATCGTCACCAAAAATTGAAATTAGTAGATCCTCAGATTTCGGACCTTGAATAGCTAGTGGATATACGTCTGGTTCGATAATTTCTACGTTTAATTTTGATCCCAAAGCAATTCCTTTTGCCCAAAGTAAAATGTCAGAATCTGCAATAGAAATCCAAAACATATCATCGTCAAGTTTTAATAAAACTGGATCATTAATCATCCCAGCTGTGTCGTCAATTATTGGAATATAAAAACATTTACCGGTCTCCATTTTTTTTATGGATCGTGGTGTCATTTTTTGAACCAATTTTTCAGCATCAGGTCCTGTAATTTGTACTTGTCTCTGGCATGACACATCCCACACTTGAACCTGCTCTCTTAAATGCCAGTAGTCTTCTTCTACAGTATTTTTAAAACCTTTTGGTAGTAGCATATGATTAACTACAGTAAAATCAGATACTCCGCATTCCTCTACTTTATTTGTAAATGGGGTTCGTCTTATACGCCTAGACATATTTAATTTTATATTTTTTTGCGTAATTAAATTTTCTTTACTCATTTTATTTAGACCACCACACTGTGTAGCTATTTTTAGAAATTATTATTGGAATATGATATTTTTTATTTTGATCTTCCATTTGAAATTTAATGTTAATTTCTGAAACTATTTTTTTTTCTGAAAAATAATTGCCAGTTTTACAGACCATTTCATACTCACATTTGCAGTCGTCTTTACTTAATTCAAATTCTTGGAGTATTCGACCACCTTCATCAGATTTCGTCTCGCAGAATACTTTCTTTTTTCCATTTTCATTAATTTGATAAATAATTACATCAACATTTGCAGCGTGCGAGCCATTTGTTGCATCCAATAAGTGAGAAGAGAAAGTTGCCACAATTATTCTATTGATGATTTCTCTCTTTTACTTGCAACTGCAGAGACTATTGGGCTTAATACAGGTTTTGCTTTAACATTTACACATGCGGGTTTTCCACTTTCCATAGCTCTTTTCAGCGCTGGACCTAGCTCTTCTCTTTTATTAACTAATTCTCCATGTCCTCCAAAACCCTCAAATATCTTGTGAAATGGTATATCACGAAAATCAGTTCCCACGCTTTTTCCACTTTTAAATAATCTCTCTTGTTGTTGACCAATTGAAGCAAGGCCACCGTTATTATCAATTACAACAGTAATAGGTTTTTTCTCATAAAATACACTTTCAATAGACATACCTCCTGATAAAAATGCACCATCACCGCTAATCAGAACTACATTTGAATCTGGATTATGATTTTTAGCAGATAGAGCGAATGAAACTCCAACACCTAACATACTAAAAGTTCCAGGATGCAAAATCCCTTTTAATTTTTTCCCTTTGGCACCTGCAATGTTGATAGCAATTTCTGACCAAAAATGAGTATTTCCTCCATCGATTACAAGCCAATCATTTTCATTCATTGCATCTTGAACATCCAATGAAAGTTGTAAAGGGTGAATTTTTCCTCCATTTTTTTTTGATGCTTCAGCTTCAATTTCTAAATCTTTTAAAGATTTATCAACCCACTCTTTCTTTTTTTTTTTATTTTCCTCAAACCAATTTGTACCTAAAGACCATTTATTATTTTTTTTTAAGTTAGATAATGTGTCTAAAAAAACACCAGGATCACTTAGTAAACTTAAATCTGCAGCTCTATTAAGTTCTAATTCTTCATGTGAACCATTTACACAAACTAATTTTGTTGATTCCGGTATAAAAGGTGGATTTCCAAAATTTAATTGATTATCTAATCTCGCTCCAACAACAAGAACTAGATCTGAATTGTGTAATGCAAATTCTGAGGGAGGGTATTGATGTATATCAGCCAACCCCATATAAGCGTTAGCTTCCTCTCCTAATAATTTTTGATGATACGGGACATTAAAAATTGGTATATTTAAATTGTTACCAGCTGCTTCAAGATTTTTTTCTGAATGTGACCACCAAACACCATGTCCACCAATGATGATTGGTTTTTTCGAATTACAAGCAAGTTCTAAGACTTCTGAAAGTGAATTTGGATCTGGCCACGCTTTGGCTATAGGTTTTGCTTTTTGAGAATATGGTCTTTCTTCTAAACCAACTTCCTCAGCAAAAGATGAAAACATTATATCAACAGGAAGACTAAGATGTACAGCACCAGGATACCCATTAGTTGCAATATGATATGCTTTGTCTACAAATTCTCTTATTCTAGTTCCATCAGTAATACTTGCACTATATTTGGTTAAAGGGGCTGCAATTGAAACATCGTCAATTTCTTTAAAACCACCTGAACCTTGTCTTTTAAGACTGCTAGATCCTGTGATGTAAATAATGGGACTTCTCTCGCCCCAAGCTTCCATCATTGAAGGGACAGCATTAGTAAATCCTTCAGGTCCAACTAAACAGACTGATGGTTTACGTGTAATCCTTGTATTGCCATCTGCTAAATGTCCAGCAATTTGCTCATGAGGAGTGTTTATAACCTCAATTTGGCACTCAGCAAAACCTTCAATTGCTGGATTACAAAAACCTCCTGAAAGTGTGAAAACTTTACTAATTCCTTTGTCTTTAAGAGCTCTTGCAAGTAACGCTCCCCCTCTAATTTTATTTTCACTCATTTTAGTAATTTACCTTATTTATAGTACTATCTATTACTATATTAGAAGTAACATCATTAATATCATTTAATCCTACTAACCCGAGTGTAGTGCTAGCTTCTTCTTTAATTATTTCCACAATTCTCCTTAATCCTTTTCTTCCATCAGCTCCCATTGCATACATTACGGGTCTACCAATCATTGCATAATCGGCACCAAATGCAAGCGCTCTCACTATATCACTGCCACTTCTTATTCCACTATCAAAGATTAAAGGAAAGTCACTTCCAACTGATTTTCTTATTAGTGGAAGCATATTTATTGCAGCCATAGCACTATCTAATTGTCTACCACCATGATTTGAAACTTGAATTGCATCAGCCCCTGCTTCTTTTATTTGTTTTGCATCATCAGGAGACATTACTCCCTTAATTATCAATTTACCTTTCCATTTATCTCTTACTCTCTTTAAAGTATCCCAATCTGTAGAACCTCTGCTTTCTTTTCTTTTAAATATTCCATCACCACTTTTAGATGTTACATAATTCATTGGCTTAGGAATACCACTGAGTAAAGTAGAAAGAGACCAGATAGGGTGAGTTGCAAAATCAAAAAATTGTTTCGGACCTATTTTAAAAGGATAGGAGAAACCATTTTTATCATCTCTGGTTCGTCTTGATAGTACTGGAACATCTACTGTTAATATTGCTACTTCGTATCCAGTATTCTTAGCTCTATCTAAAAGTTCCATAACAAAATTTTCATCCTGAAATATATATAGCTGCATCCAGGAGTGACCTTCTGAAAGTTCATACATTTTTTCTAAAGTTGTGGTAGAAGCCATAGAAACACAAGTAGGTATATTATTCCTCGCACTTTCAGCCGCTAACATAGAGTCTGCTCCAGGCCATGATAAATTAGTCATTCCCATTGGAGCAAAACCAAATGGAAAATCAAATTCATAACCTAATACTTTTTTCTTAAGAGATCTTTTCTCAACATTTCTTAATACTTTAGGTTCAAGTCTAATCTGATCTAATGCTTTGCTATTTATTTCTGCTAATTTTTCATCTCCAGAAGCTCCATCGATAAAATCAAAAACTAATTTAGGTAGACGTTTTCTTGACAGTTCTCTTGCATCTTTAATGCTAAAAATTTTTTGACTTGGTAAAATATTATCACTCATTATTAATTTTAATATATTCTTTTAAATTAAGTTGTTTATTTTGATCAACAAAATAAGCATTATGACTTTCTCTTGAAGAATAAACCTCAGTTGGTTTTCCGTCAATAAAAAGTACCGCAACTCCATCATCAACTGCTATACCATTTGGTAAAGTTTTATTTTTTATACTTTGTCTATATTTATCTGCTCTTTTTGCATCTGAATAATGTGGAGTAAAGCTTCCAGATATAAGTCCAATACCATTTAATGGTTTAAAACCAGGTCCATCTGAGTCTGTAAGAAAATAATCAAACCAACATGCAGCCCCAGCACTTACACCAGAAAGAATTATTCCTGAGTTATAAACTTCTTTAAAAATTTCAAATAATTTATTTCTTTTCCATAAGTCGAGCATAAATTTAGTATTTCCTCCGCCAACATAAATAGCATCTAAATTTGAAATCCAGTTTTCAAAACCCTTAACATTTGAGACAAGATTGAAATGTGAAACTTTAAAATTAGTATTTTTAAATCTTTTATAGAATAGCTCAGTTTTTTTTACGTCATCATTACTAGCAGTTGGCAAAAACCCTACAGAACATTTTTTTTTACTTACTTGATCTAAAAAAAATTGATCTAAATCGCTATCTTCATCATGAGTGAAACCACCACCTCCAACTGCTATTATTTGTTTTTTACCCTTCACTAAATAAATTTTTTTAATTTGTGGTTTTAATACCAGGCCAAGGATTAGGTGCTTTAGGAATATTTCTATTTAGACCTCTAACAATTTCTCCTTTGGGATCATACATTGGCAATTTACAGATTTCTCCTTTATGTACTTTTCCATCAGTGCATTTAACATCAACAACATCTCCTGGTCCATTTTCATTATTATCGAGGTGCACAATACCAACTCCACAAATTTGATATGGTGACCAAGTGCTAGAAGTTATTTTACCAATATTTTTTTCATTTATTTTAATGCTCTCACCTTTAATAGCAGTTCCCTCTGCAATTCTAATCCCCCATGTTTTGCATTTTTTATCTGACGTCATGAGAGCTTCTTTTCCAATAAAATCTTCTTTATCAAAATTTATAAAACGCCCAAGACCAACTGAAAATGGATTTGTTTTTTTTGTAAAATCTTGTCCTGCAGATAGTAGACCTGCCTCAATTCTTCTACATCTAAAACCTGGAGTGGCAACTAAAATCATACCTAATTTTTTTCCTTCTTCAAGAATGTAATCTCCTATTTTTTCAGTTTCATTTTCAGGTCGAAAATAAATTTCCCAACCAAGTTCATTTGTAAAACCACTTCGACTTACAATTACTTTTTGATCTAAGATTTGTAATTCTTTCCAATCAAAATATTTCCAATCATTCTCTGAAAAACCTTCAGCTATATTTTCTAACAGTTTCATTGATAAAGGACCCTGGATTTGACTTACCCATACTTCAGGATCTTTTATTTCAACATCCATATTATTAGAGTGAGCTTTATACCAAGAAAAAAGATCTCCATCTGCTTGGGCAAACCAATATTTATCTTCATCAATTTTTAATAGAACTCCATCCGTGATCATTCCTCCATCATGATAACAAGCAAACTGGTAAGAACACCTTCCTTTTGATATTTTTGATACATCTCTTGGAAATATTTTTTGTAATAATTTTAATGAGTCTGGACCAGATATTTCAAATGGATGTTCACCAGTATGTCTAAATATTATTTCTTGCCTTCCTTTCCAATACATTTCCTCAGGGCTAACATTTGACAATTTTTCAAGCGTTAATCTTCCAGCATAATTAGAATACTCAGGGTTATAAGGAAGTTCTTGATAAGTTAGTGGATGAACTTGAATTGACCTTGCAAGCTCCAAAGAGTTAGAATTTTCAAGGCTAACAGGCTTAACTGTAAACCTATATTTATTGATTAAATCTTTCATTATTTTTTTTTTAAATAATCAAAATACATCAATAAAACAAATAAAAAAGAACCATTTTCACTGTTGCTATATAAGTTGCTAATTGTTACCTTTTATTTTTTTAAAGAGAGGAAATTATGAAAAACATTTTTAAATTGATATCAGTTTCATTGGTATCACTATTTGTAACGTTTTCTTTTGCTAATGCATCAAGTGGAGTTTTTAAATTATCTCATGATGTTGGTTTTGGAAAAGATACAAATTTAGACGCAATTACTAAGGGACGACTGTTTCAGGTAGTAATAATGACACAGAACCGTCTTGTTAGAAAAGATCTTAAAGGAGTTACATCGCCTGAGCTTGCAACAGACTGGTCAGGAAATGCTGATGCAACAGAATGGACTTTTAATTTAAGAAAAGGTGTTAAATTCCATGATGGATCTGAGTTCGATGCAGAGGATGTAAAATACTCTTTGATGCGAGTTAAAGATCCTGAAATTGGTTCGCCTGCTAAGAAAAGTATGAGTGCAGTAACGGATATTGAAGTTGTAGACTCACACACAGTTAAAATGAAGTTGAATACATCATTTGCAGATTTTCCACTTTTATTAACTGACTATAGATTAAGAATGATACCTAGCGGATCAGGTGATACTATTGGAAAAACAGGTATTGGAACTGGACCTTTTATAGTAGAAAAATTTGATGCTGAGGGAACAACAATTCTTAAAGCAAACCCAGATTATTGGGAAGGGGCTCCTAAACTTGCTGAAGTGCATGTAATAGCTATCCCAGATGGTCAAGCTAGAATTCAAGCTCTACTTACAGGTCAAATAGATATGAATAGATATGTTCCATTCAATCAGAAAAAAATATTTGATGGTAACTCAAAGTTTAATGTTTCAGTTATTCCTACAGGAAACTGGAGAGGTATGGTAATGAGAACTGACGTTGCACCATTTGATGATGTGAGAGTAAGAAAGGCTGTAAGAATAGCTGTAGATAGACAAGAATTAGTTGATCTAGTTATGGCTGGAGCAGCAACAGTATCTTGTGATACTCCTGTTGCACCTTCTGACCAATACAGAATGAAGAAGAGTTGTCCACCTCAACCAGCAACTGCAAAAAAATTACTTGCTGAAGCAGGTTATCCAGATGGAATTGATATGACAATTCACGTTTCTACAAAAGAACCAACATGGCCAACTATTGCTGAGGTTTTACAACAACAATTTGCAAAAGCTAACATTAGAGCAGATATCCAAATGACACCTTCAAAAAGTTATTGGAATGAAACTTGGATGAAAAAGGCTGTAGCAATGACACGTTGGAATGAGAGACCTGCAGACAGTATTTTGCATGAAGCTTATCATAGTGAAGCAAAATGGAACGAGTCTTTCTATAAAAGTGCTTCTTTTGACAAAAATTTAGCTGAAGCTAGAGGAGAGTTAAAATTTAGCAAAAGAAAAGCGGCATACATCAATGCTCAGAAAACACTATGGGAAGAATCTGGAACTATGATTCCGTACCACGTATCTAGACTGGTAGTCACATCTTCTAAAGTGAAAAACCTCGACGAAGTTGAGTATTTTTCAATAAGATGGCACACAGTTAGCGTTCAATAATAATTTTGTTTTACAGGCCTTTAAGTAGGCCTGTAAAACCTCTTTCATTTCTAAATAAATAATTTAAAATTTAAGTATTCTTATGCTTTTTTTAATTATAAAGAGAATTCTATTAGGTCTAATAACTTTATTTATTGTATCATTAATCACTTTTGTTGGAACAGAAATTTTACCCGGTGATGCATGTACAACGTATCTTGAAAGACAAGCATTTGGAGAGCAATTAGAAGCTTGTTATAGAAGATTGGGTTTGAATGTTCCTGCATATGAGAGATATGTATCCTGGGCAGTAAATGCTATTCAAGGAGACTTTGGTTATTCATTGAGTGGAGAAATGCCAATTAAAGAGGTACTAGGGCCACGTATTAAAAATTCATTAGTTCTAGCATCAGCTGCTATTTTTATTGGCATTCCAATCGCTCTAATACTTGGAATAGTAACTGCCCTTTGGAGAGATAAATTGCCTGATGTAGCAATTTCAACAGTAACTATATTTGCTATGACTATCCCAGAGTTTATTAGTGCTACTTTATTAATCTTAATAATCGCAATATGGTTAGAGTGGTTGCCAGGAATTGTAATTGTTCCAACTGATGTTTCATTCTTAGAACTATTACCAAATATTATTTTACCAGTAATCGCTATAGCAATGATTATGACAGCTCATATGGCACGGATGGTGAGATCAAGTGTCATTCAAGTTATGGCAAGTGAATATGTTCAAATGGCAATTTTAAAAGGTGTTCCATATTGGAAAATGGTTTTTAAACATGTATTACCAAATGCATTATTACCGGCTATTAATGTTGTAGCTTTAACAATTGCATGGTTATTAGGAGGAGTTGTTGTAACCGAAGTTGTATTTAATTACCCAGGTCTTGGAAGATTGGTTATTGAGTCGATTTCAAATAGAGATTTACCTACAGTTCAAGCATTAGCAATAATTCTTGCGTCTATATATGTCAGTATAAATTTATTGGCGGATCTAATGACATTGATGCTAAATCCAAGATTAAAGACGTTACAGATAAGAAAATAATATGAAATTGGATAATATTTATCAGGAAGAAAAGAAAAGTAATTTCGCAAAAGTCGCTGAAATAATAATTACAATGGCCTCAAGACCATCGGGTTTCATTGGTTTAAGTATATTGATTTTCCACGTAGTTCTTGCATTTATTAGCCCTTATATTGCGCCATATGATTTTAAAGCAATTAACCCAACTTTAATGCTACAGGCTCCTTCGGCTGAGTATTGGTTTGGAACTGATGATCTTGGAAGAGATGTTTTTACTAGAACAATTTTAGGTGGAAGAACAGCATTAACAATTACTTTCTTTGGATCTTTGATAGCACTACTTTGGGGTGGTCTATTAGGAATTTTTTGTGGACTGGTTGGTGGAAAAACTGACGATATAGTGATGAGAATTGTTGATGCATTTTTATCTATACCGTGGATATTAGCAATGTTGTTAATTGTATCTTTGTTAGGTACATCAACTGAAGTATTGATACCTGCTTTAGGTTTCTTTTATGGTAAAGGAATTGTAAGAGTAGCAAGAGCTGCAACCCACGATGTTATTGCAAAAGACTTTATTGTATCCGCTAGAGCAAGAGGGCATAGTAATTTTTCAATAATATGGAACGAGATAATTCCAAATGTAAGAGATGCAATTTTAGTGGAAGGTGCAATGAGATGGTCATGGATGCTACTTGGCTTTAGTTCTTTGTCGTTCCTAGGTTTTGGTGTTAGTCCTCCAACTCCAGATTGGGGATTGATGATATCAAACGCAAGAGGTCTAATGTCATTTGCTTATTGGTCAGTGATAGCTCCAATTGTTGGTTTAAGCAGCTTAATAATAGGCATCAATTTGACAGCTGATGCTTTTGCTAAAGCCTTAGGTATAGATAGATCAACAAAAGCGCCTGTTTAAAAATGACTGAAATAATTCAAAAAGTAAAAAATTTATCAATTGGGTTTAAAAGTAAAAAAGGTGAAGAGATTTTGATATTAAGAAACATTACCACAAATATCAAAAAAGGAGAAACCGTAGGTATTGTTGGAGAGTCTGGATCTGGAAAAAGTACTCTTGCACTAGCAATGATGGGGTATGTTAAGCATGGTCTCTACACAATTGGAGGAGAATGCGAATTTAATTCATCAAATCTTTTAAAAATGAAAAATAGAGATTTGGAAAAAATCAGAGGTAGAAAAATCGCAATGATACCTCAAAATGCAGGGCAGGCATTGACACCAAATTTAAAAATAGGTTATCAAATTGATGAAGCATTACAGTTGCATTCTGATTTAAAGGAAGAGGAAAGAGAACAAAAAATTTCTGAATTGTTAAATAAAGTGAGACTTCCTTCACCGGAAACAATTGCTCTTCGATATCCTCATGAACTTTCAGGGGGACAACAACAAAGAGTTGCTGTTGCTATGGCACTAGCTGGAACTCCTGACCTTTTACTATTGGACGAACCTACCACTGGCTTAGACGTGACAACACAAGCTCACGTTTTAGAACTGCTTAATTTCATTGCCAAAGACACTGGAACATCAATGGTTTATGTGAGCCATGATCTAGGAGCAATAGCTCAAGTAAGTGACCGTATTATTGTAATGTACTCAGGTGAAATAGTTTTAGAGGGACCCTCTAGAGATATTCTTAAAAAACCAATTCATCCGTATACCTATGGTTTGCTTAAATCTATACCAAAATTATCACTAGCAGGGCTTCCACAATCAATGCCTGGTAGCCAACCTCAACCTGGAACAATGCATAGAGGCTGCAGTTTCTTTGATAGGTGCAATTTTTCAGAAGAAAAATGTAAAAATAACTCTCCCCAACTTGAGTATTTAGAAGAATTAAAAACAAGTGTTAGATGTTTTAATTATAAGAGTTTAATGAATGACAGTCAGGTTAATCAAACTGTTAATAAAATTAAGACGAGTTTGCAGGATAAAGAAATATTAAACCTTTCAGAAGTTTCAATAAGTTACGCTAAGCAAAAACTTTTAGATCAAGTGTTAAATAGAATTTCTGACGACAACCCAACTGTTAAAGATATCAATATTAATATTAAGAAGGGTGAAACTATAGCTCTTGTTGGAGAGTCAGGTAGCGGAAAATCAACAATTCTTAAATCTATTGCCGGGTTACTCAGAACCAAAGGTGGAATAATAAAATTTGACCAAGATAGAAATTTATCTTCTGACCTTAAAGAGAGAGATCCCAATGACTTAAGAATTATTCAATTAATTTTTCAAAATCCTGATGAGTCTTTAAACCCAAATCATACTGTTGAAGAAATAATAGCTCAACCGTTAAAGTTATATTTTGGTTTAAAGGGTGAAGAATTAAAAAAAAATATTATAGATCTATTACAAAAAGTAAGACTTGGAGAATTTTATATGTCCAGGTACCCTAGACAATTATCTGGTGGTGAAAAACAGAGAGTTGCAGTAGCAAGAGCTTTTGCAGCTAAACCAGATATTATATTATGTGATGAGGTAACATCTGCATTAGATGTGTCAGTTCAAGCAGCTGTATTAAATTTGCTACAACAACTTAAAGAAGATTTTGGAACTACATATATATTTGTTTCACATGATTTAGCTGTCGTAAGAGCTATAAGCGATAGAGTTGCTGTTCTTTATCAAGGAAGATTGTGTGAAGTGGGACCATCAAAAGATGTTTATCAATTTCCATCACACCCTTATACAGAGGTTTTATTAGGAGCGGTGCTAGAACCAGATCCAGATATCAAACCAAAATTAGTTGCAGAGGATATTGTAGAAGAAAAACCACCTCAAAAAGGATGCAGTTTTCAAGGGAGATGTTCAAGAATATTAGGTGATATTTGTAAAAATGAGGTACCACCATGGCAAATAACTAACAGTGGAAACTCTATTAGATGCCACATACCTTTAAAAGAATTGCAAAAAGACCAGATTAATTAAAGTTATATTTATTATTTTAAATTTCTATTTAAGTATGTTTAAATAACTCCCAGAATGAAAAATAATTCTACATTGATTAAAAACTTATTATCTGATTTTAGAATAAATATTTATTTTCAGAATATTTCTTTGATGTTAATTGGTACACTTATCCTAGCTTTTTCGTCAAAAGTTCAAGTTCCATTTTGGCCTGTTCCTATGACAATGCAAACTTTTGCTGTTTTTATAATTGCAATGACATTTGGTTCAAAGTTAGCGTTTTTTACACTCTTATTATATCTTTTCGAAGGAGCTATTGGACTTCCAGTTTTTGCAAAAGGTGGTGGATTACTTTATTTAACTGGTCCGACAGCTGGCTATCTTTATGGAATGACCATTGCAGCTGGTGTTGTTGGTTATTTGGCAGAAAGAAATTTTAATGACTCCTATATCAAAAGTTTATTTTCTCTTTTAATAGCAACTTCTATTATTTTTATTATTGGGGTGGGTTATTTGGGCTCAGTTATCGGTTATGAGAAGGCTTTAGCTGTTGGTCTATATCCTTTTTTACCAAGTGAATTATTCAAAATTGCTCTAGCAGTGGCAATAATTCCATCAATTACAAAAATAATTAAATAATAATTTAAAAATATTTAATCGCTTTAAGTTGCTCTTGAATAAGATATTCATTATAAGTTTTAATTCTCATTATGAAAATTAATAAAGTAGTAGTCATAGGGTCAGGTACAATGGGCAGTGGAATAGCTGCTCAATTATGTAATGCAAATGTTCCAGTTACATTGTTAGACTTAACTACTGAAATTTCTGAAAAAGCTAGAGAAAGAATTTTAAAATCTAGACCTCCTTTATTAATAGATAAGTCAAAAATAAACAATATCAATGTTGGAAATATAAATGACAATTTTAATGAAGTTGGTGAAGCAGACTGGATAGTTGAAGCTGTCGTTGAGAGAATTGATATTAAACACAATATTTATGAAAAAATTTTTAAAGAAAGAAAGAAAGGATCAATAGTATCTTCAAATACATCTTCTATTCCAATTAAAGTTCTTTCAGAAAAACTTTCAGATGAAGAAAAAAAAGATTTTTGTATAACTCACTTCTTTAATCCAGTCAGATATATGGATTTGTTAGAAATTGTAAAAAATGAAAATAATGATTTAGATCAAATAAACTCACTTAAAAGTTTTTGTGAAAAAGATTTAGGAAAAGGTGCATTAATTTGTAATGATACTCCAGGATTTTTAGGAAATAGAATTGGTGTCTACGCTATGCAAGTGGCTATGACTGAAGCTTTTAAAATGAAATTAACAATTGAAGAAGCTGATGCCGTCTTTGGAAGGCCAATGGGAATACCAAAAACAGGAGTTTTCGGTCTCTATGATTTAATTGGAATTGATTTGATGGCCGATGTTTTGAAAAGTTTTATAAAAGAACTTCCAGAAACTGATGACTTTCAAGTTGTAGCAAAAGAAATACCATTAGTTAAAAAACTTATAGAAACTGGATACACAGGAAGAAAAGGAAAAGGTGGTTTCTATAGAATGAATAAGTCTGATAATAAAAAAATTCTAGAGGGTATAAACTTAGAAACAGGTGAATATTCACTATCTAAAAAGTTCAATTTAGGATCAGAAAAAATGGATATTGCTGGTCTTATAAACAGAAAAGATAAATATGGTGAATACGCTTGGTCGGTAATTTCAAAAATTATCAAATATGCATCATCTTTAGTTCCAGGTATTACGGATAAATTTAATGATATCGATGAAGCAATGAGACTAGGGTTTAATTGGTCTAAGGGGCCTTTTGAAATGTTAAAAGAAATCGGCGTTAAGGATTTTTTTGAGAGAATAGATACATTTGAAAATAACAAGTTTCTTGAAAACTTATCACAAAGTAAAGACGAAAATTTTTATGGTGAAAGACAGCAATACACTGATTTAGAAACTTTAGGAAAAATAAAACCTAGAGCAACTAAATTAGATAAAAATAACTCTGCTGAAACCTATAGATTTGACGACTTTAATATTGTTGAATTCACAACTAAGGCTAACGCTTTAGATTATGACTCGATGGATAGCTTAAAAAATGCAACAGACAAACCTTTAATAATAATTAATGAAGCAATGCAATTTTCAGCAGGTGTAAACTTGTCTTACACAATGAATTTTGCAGACAAAGGAGATTTTAAATCTATTGAAAAGTTTGTTAAATATTTTCAAGAGACCTGTAAACACTTAAAATATTCTAAGTACCCAGTTGTATCAGCACCATCAGGATTAGCATTGGGTGGTGGTTTTGAGGTTTTATGTCAAAGTAACTTTGTTGCATCCCATACCAATATTGTAGTTGGTTTAGTTGAGACTATGGTTGGATTAATTCCAGCAGGCGGAGGATGTAAAGAAATGCTTTGGAGATGGTCTCAAACTGAAGAAGCTAAAAATGATCCTGATTATGCTCCATTAAAAGTATTTGACATAATTGGATATGCTAAAACTGCGACTTCACCCATTGAAGCTGAACCATTAAAATATTTAAGACCAGAGGATAAAAAAATAATGAGTAGAAATAGTTTATTACAGGTTTCTAAAGAGATAATTCAAAATAATAAAGATTTTTCTCCTCCAGAGGAATGTACATTTAAACTGTCAGGAAAAAGTGTTTATGACAAAATGGTAAAAATGTTAGAAAAATTATACAATGATAAAATTATTCTTGATCATGGAATGGAAGTAGGGAAAGAACTAGCAAAAGTTTTAAGTGGTGGAGATACTACTTTAGAAAAAAATTTATCAGAAGATGATCTATATAAATTAGAGTTAGATGCATTTATGAAGCTAATTGAGACAGAAAAAACTCAAGAAAGAATTAAACATACATTGAAAACTGGTAAACCTCTGGTAAACTAATTTCATGGCAAATAGACCAACAAAAAAACAAGTAGACAACGCAACAAAAATTCTAATTTCTTGGAAGAAAAAAATGCCTTTTTATTATGCTGCAGCTATTATAATTGCTTTAATAATTATTCTAGTTTCCTCAAATTCGAATAAAGAGCTCTCTATGTATCAAAAAAATATCAATGATTTTAAAAAAGCAGCTGAATTTATTCATAAAAATAGCTCTAAAAATTGAAAGATAAAAATAAAAAACCAATCCAACCAGTAAGTGGAACAAAAGTACCAAGATATGCGGGACCATCAACTTTTGCAAGATTACCGGAATTAAGAGACGTTGAAAGTTGTGATGTAGCAATTGTAGGAGTTCCTTTTGACTCTGGAACTAGTTACAGACCTGGAGCAAGATTTGGACCCCAAAGTATAAGACAAGCATCAAGACATTTAAGAACGAATTATCATCCAAGTTACGACGTTGAACCGTTTAAAGTACAACAAGTTGCTGATGCAGGAGATATTGCCTGTAATCCATTTAATATAGATGAAGCTATAAAACAAATAGAAGTTGGTGCTACAGATCTTTTAAATAAAGTAGGTGGTATTATTAGTCTTGGCGGTGATCATACAATAGCCGTTCCATTGCTTAGAGCAATTAATAAAAAGAATAAAGGCCCAGTTTCATTAGTCCATTTTGATGCTCACTTAGATACTTGGGATACTTATTTTGGAGCACCTTACACACACGGTACACCATTTAGGAGAGCCAGAGAGGAAAATTTATTTTTAGATGATGCATCAATGCATATTGGAATTAGAGGTCCACTCTATAGCAGGGAAGATATTAAGAACGATGAAAGTTTTGGTTTTAAAATAATTCATTGCGATGAATTTCAAACAGAAGGTATAGATAAAATAGTTGAGAGAATTAGAAACAGAGTAGGAGACAATGCTTTATATCTATCGATAGATATTGATGTTCTAGACCCAGCTTTTGCTCCTGGGACTGGTACACCCGAGATAGCAGGTATGACTACAAGAGAAATTGTAAATGTTATAAGAGGATTGTCAGGACTAAACTTAGTTTCAGCAGATGTAGTTGAGGTAGCACCAGCATATGATCATGCAGAAGTAACTTCTTTAGCGGCTGCAACAATTGTTTATGAATTAACAAATTTGTTTGCAAAAGCCTAAAGAATAGATAGCTTAATATATGTTAGAAAAAAGAAATTTTTATATAAATGGTAAATGGGTAGAACCAAAAAATTCAAAAGACATTCAAGTAATAAATCCTGCTACAGAAAAAAGTTGTGCAGTTATTTCACTGGGTGGAAAAGAAGATGTTGATGATGCGGTATCAGCTGCAAAAACTGCTTTTCAAACATGGGGTTTCACAAAAAAAGAAGAGAGGATTAAACTATTAGAAAAGTTCTATGAGCTATATAAAAAAAGATGGAATGACACTACAGAAGCAATAATGATGGAAATGGGTGCTCCCAAAGATTTTGCATCGAAACTTCAGACTGGTACAGGCGCAAGTCATACGAAATCATTCATAAAGTATCTTAAAGCTTTTGATTTTGAAAAACCTTTAGGAGATCATGCACAAGATCAGAGAATTATTTATGAACCCAAAGGAGTTTGCGTATTAATAACACCTTGGAATTGGCCAATGAATCAAGTTTGTTTAAAAGTAATCCCAGCTTTAGCAGCAGGATGTACTATGATCTTAAAACCTTCTGAGCTAGCACCTTTATCATCAATGATACTTGCAGAACTTATTGATGAGGCAGGTTTTCCAAAAGGTGTATTTAATTTAGTTAATGGAGATGGGGAAACTACAGGCAATGCACTGACCAGTCATAAAGATGTAAATATGATATCTTTTACAGGTTCAACAAGAGCTGGAGCTCTAATTTCTCAAAACGCAGCAAAAGACTTTAAAAGGGTAAGTCTTGAATTAGGTGGAAAAGGAGCAAATATTATTTTTGAAGATGCAGATTCTGAGGCAATTGAAAGAGGAGCTGCACGGTGTTTTAGAAATTCAGGCCAATCATGTAATGCACCTACAAGAATGCTCGTAGAAAAATCAATCTATGATGATGCAGTTAACAGATTAAAAAAATTTGCTAATGAATATAAAGTTGATATTCCCCAAAAAGAAGGAGATCACATTGGTCCGGTAATATCAGAAACACAATATAATAAAATTCAAGGTTTAATTAAAAAGGGTATAGATGAAGGCGCTAATTTAATAGCTGGGGGACCTGGAAAACCTGATGGTTTGAAAGATGGTTATTACGTAAAGCCAACTGTTTTTGCTGATGTAAATAATAATATGGAAATCGCCAGAACTGAGATTTTTGGTCCAGTATTATCAGTAATTCCATTTGAAACAGAAGAGGAGACAATAGAAATTGCAAATGATACTCCCTATGGTTTGACAAACTATATTCAAACCGAAGATCAAGAAAAAGTTAAAAGAGTTGCAAGAAAGCTTAGATCTGGGATGATAGTTGCTAATACAGCTTCACTAGCTGTAGATGCTCCATTTGGAGGATTTAAACACTCTGGAATAGGAAGAGAAGGTGGAAAAGAAGGTTTATTAGAATTTTTAGAAGTAAAATCTATTGGTGGTTGGAATTAATTTAAAGATTTATTTTTAATACCATCTAAAAAAATAATACATTTTTTAATTTCAGATAGTTTTATAAATTCATCAATCTTATGAGCTTGCTTTATAGATCCTGGTCCACATACAACTGTACTAATTCCAATCTCCTGAAATAATCCTGCTTCTGTTCCGAAAGAAACTACATCTCTAGAATTATCTCCAGTTATACTCGAAACAAACTCGCATGCTTCAGAGTTAGGGACTCTATCGAAACCAGTAATTTCACCTATAATAGTTTTTTTTATGGAAGATTTTGGATAAATTTTATGCATTTCTGGTAAAAGAATTTCATTTGTGAATTTATCTATTTCGTTATTTAAGAAAATTCCATCTTCTTTAACTACAGGTCTTGTCTCCCAGTTTACATGGCATTTATCAGCAATGACGTTGTGTGCTATGCCACCAAAAATTCCACCAATTTGTAAAGTTGAATAAGGTGGTTCAAAGATCGAGTCTTTTAATTGTCTAGATTTAAGATTTTCTTTTAATTCTAATAGTTTATTCACATATCTTGCAGCAAATTCAACTGCACTCACACCTTTTTCTGGTTGTGAACTATGTCCTGCAAGACCTTCAAAATATGTTGTATATTCATAACATCCTTTGTGTGCATCTATTATTTTCATATTGGTTGGTTCGCCCACTATGCAAATACAATTATGAATTTCTCTTTTTTTTAATTCTTTAATTAATATAGGGGCACCTATGCAAGCAGTTTCCTCGTCAAACGTAAATGAAAAATGAATATCTCTGTCTAAATTTGAAGAAGAGAAAATAGGTGCGTATGCTAATGCACATGCTATAAATCCTTTCATATCACATGAGCCTCTACCAAATAATTTGTCATCTTTAATTGTCGCATCAAAAGGATCTGTTGCCCATCCTCTAGAAACTGGAACCACATCAGTATGTCCAGATAAAATTATTGGTTTTTTTTTACTCTTTTTTTTAGCTTTTATGGTTGAAAATAAATTTACTCTTTTTTCTTCTTCATCATATGTTCTAAAGGATACCGCTCCCAATGAATTTAAAATATTATCACAATAGTCAATTAGTTGAGTATTGTTTTCACCAGAAACAGTTTTAAAAGCAATTAAATCTTTTAGTATCTTAATAGAATTACTATATATTTCTTCTAAATTATTTCCTGTACTCATTTATTTTTAATTATATATTAAATTTATGAAAGAACAAATAACCTACGACATTTATGACAAAGTAGATATTAGAGTAGGAACAGTAATATCGGTAAAAAAAAATGAAAAAGCAAGGAAACCATCTCTTGTTGTTGAAGTTGACTTTGGGAAAGATATAGGAATTAAGCAATCATCAGCACAGATAACTCATTATTATAATGAGGAAAATCTAGTCGGGAAACAAGTTATTGGCATATGTAACTTTCCTGAAAAAAATATAGCAGGTATTGTCTCTCAGGTTTTAATACTTGGTTCTATAGATAAGGAAGGCAAAGTTGTTCTTGTTCACCCATCCCAAAAAGTAGAAAATGGTTTGCCTGTAGCATAAACATGCACCCCGAATTACTGTCTCTATGTTTGTTTATGTTTGTTACCAGCTGTTCTCCAGGACCAAATAATATTGTTGCCTCTCACTCTGGATTTAATCACGGTTTTAAAAAAACTATTCCTTTGATGTTGGGAGTAATTTTTGGATTCACATTTATGTTAGCAGTAATTAACTTTGGTTTAATAAATATATTTAAGCTTTATCCAATACTCCAAAAAGGTTTAATAATAACGGGTACAATCTTTTTAATATATTTGTCTTATAAAATATCATTTTCAAAATCATCAAGTGAAAGTGATAATTTAAAACCAGTAAATTTTGTTGAAACATTTCTATATCAATTTCTAAACCCTAAAGGAGTAATTGTAGCTATAATTGCAGTTTCTACCTATGTAGAGTCTGGTGGAAACTTTATTTCATATTCAATTTGGTTATTAAGCATTGCCTTTTTGTTTGCAGTTATTAGTATTATTTTTTGGACTATAATTGGAAAATTTATGAGGAAATTCGCGACAAATGAGAAATTTATTAAATGGTTTAATTATGTTATGTCGGCACTCTTATTAAGCTGTATAGCAACTTTTTATTACTAAAAAATATGAAACCAGGAAATCAAAATTCATTTAAATGTCTAAAAGAAATATCAGTAAATGGAAAAAATTATTCATATTATTCACTAAAAGAAGCAGAGAAAAATGGTTTGGAAGGCATAAATAAATTACCAAAATCAATAAAAGTCTTACTTGAAAATCTTCTTAGATATGAAGACAATGTTACAGTTAATAAAGAACAAATTTTGGCGATTAAAGAGTGGTTAAATTCAAAAAAATCCAAAACAGAAATTGCATATAGACCTGCAAGAGTGCTTTTACAAGATTATACAGGTATACCAGCCGTAGCTGATCTTGCTGCAATGAGGGATACAGTTAAGGAAAAGAATAAAGACCCAAATACCATTAACCCTCTTTCTTCGGTTGATCTAGTGATCGACCATTCAGTTCAAGTGGATAAGTTTGCAACAAAGAATTCATTAAAAGAAAATGTTGATATTGAGTTTGATAGAAACTTTGAGAGATATTCTTTTTTAAAATGGGGACAGCAAGCCTTTAATAATTTTAGAATTGTTCCTCCAGGTACAGGAATTTGTCACCAAGTAAATTTAGAATACTTATCAAAAGTAGTTTGGAATGAAAAATTTAACGATAAAGAGTACTTATTTCCAGATACGCTAGTTGGCACCGATAGCCATACTACAATGGTTAATGGGTTATCAGTGTTAGGTTGGGGTGTTGGAGGAATTGAGGCAGAAGCTGGTATGCTGGGACAACCTATATCAATGTTGATACCAGAAGTAGTTGGATTTGAAATGAAAAATAAGCTACCTGAAGGTACAACTGCTACCGATCTAGTTTTAACAGTAGTTAAAATGTTAAGAGATAAAGGTGTTGTTGGTAAATTTGTAGAATTTTATGGAGAAGGTCTAAAAAACCTAACACTTGCTGATAGAGCAACTATTGCAAACATGGCACCTGAGTATGGCGCTACCTGTGGATTTTTCCCAATAGATGATGAAACTTTAAAATATTTAGAATTTTCAGGAAGATCAAATGAAAATATTCAAATTGTAGAAAAATATGCAAAAGAACAAAATTTATGGGCAAGTGATGATATTATATTCACTGATACTTTATCTCTAGATATGTCTACAGTAGTTCCAACAATTTCTGGACCAAAAAGACCACAAGACAAAGTTCTTTTAACAGAAGCGTCAAAAAATTTTATAAAAGTTTTTGAAGATGTTTGTAAAAAAACTGAGCCAACAATATCAAAAGTTAAAGACACAGATTTTGAGATAAAAGATGGAGATATATTAATAGCAGCTATTACGTCATGCACAAATACCTCCAATCCAAATGTATTAATTGGTGCAGGACTGTTAGCCAAAAATGCAATTGAAAAAGGTTTAACCGTTAAACCTTGGGTTAAAACATCTTTAGCACCTGGATCACAAGTTGTTACTGACTATTTAAATAAAGCTGGTTTAAGTAAATATTTAGATGAATTAGGTTTTAATTTAGTTGGTTACGGTTGTACTACTTGTATTGGTAATTCTGGACCCTTGCCAGATAATATTACTGATGCTGTTAAAGAAAAAAATTTATACGCAGTTTCAGTTTTGTCTGGAAATAGAAACTTTGAAGGAAGAATTTCTCCTTTAGTAAAAGCAAATTATTTAGCTTCACCTCCTCTTGTAGTAGCTTATGCAATCGCAGGGTCTATGAGAATTGATTTATATAAAGATCTGTTGGGAAAAGATAACAAAGGACAAGATGTTTACCTAAAAGACATTTGGCCTTCAAATAAAGAGATTGAAGATACTCTTAAACAATCTTTGAACCCAGAAATGTTTGTGAACAGATATTCAAATGTCCTTGAAGGACCGGAACAATGGCAAAAAATTAAAGTGGACAAAGGAAGTATTTATAATTGGGAAGAAAATTCTACCTATGTAAAAAAACCACCATTTTTTGAAAATTTACCTGATGAACCAGAAGGTTTTAAGGAAATAAAAGATGCAAGACCATTATTAATTTTAGGGGATATGGTAACAACAGACCATATATCGCCAGCTGGAAGTATTCAGAAAGAAAGCCCAACAGGAAACTATTTTATGAAGCATCAAATTTTACCCAAAGATTATAATTCTTATGGTGCAAGAAGAGGAAATCATGAGGTAATGATGAGAGGAACATTTGCCAATATTAGAATTAAAAATGAAATGGCTCCAGGAACAGAGGGAGGTTTCACTAAATTATATCCCGAAGAAAAAGTAATGCCTATTTATGATGCTGTTGTTGAATACAAAAGAAGAGGAACAGATTTAGTAGTATTTGGTGGAAAAGAATATGGAACCGGTTCTTCAAGAGATTGGGCTGCAAAAGGAACAAAATTATTAGGTATAAAAGCTGTGATTGCAGAAAGTTTTGAAAGAATACACAGATCTAATCTTATAGGTATGGGAGTTTTACCTTTGCAGTTTGTAGAAAATGTGAATAGACAGAATTTAAACCTAAAAGGGTCAGAATTAATTTCAGTATTAGGTCTTGATAAAGGAATTAATCCTGGCGATCATTTAGAAGTTGAAATTAAATATTCAACAGGGGACATTAAAAAAATTAAAATGTTATGCAGAATAGATACTAAAAATGAATTAGAATACTACAAGAACGGTGGTATTCTACAATATGTTCTAAGGAATATGATTAATGGATGAAGAAATAGAAATTATTAATACAAATACAAGAGTTGAAAAATTAAAAAACTTTTTAATATCAAAAAGAAAACAATTAATAACTTTGTTAATACTAATTATTTTGATATTGATCACCTTTTTTGGCTATCAAGAGTTCAAGTCTAGCAGTAAAGAAAAGTTAGCAAATAAATTCAATTCAATTGTTACAAATTTTGAGACAGGCAAAAAAGATAATATAAATAATAATTTGATAGAAATCATAAATGCTAAAGATAAAACCTATTCCCCATTAGCTTTCTTTTTCTTATTAGATAATGATTTAATAACGTCTAGTGATGAAATAAATTCATATTTTGATCTTCTTATAAATGATGTATCTCTTGAGAAAGAAATTAAAAACTTAACCATATACAAAAAAGGTCTATTTAATTCAGACTTTGCAAAAGAAAATGAATTATTAGATATACTTAATCCAGTAATAAAATCAGACAGTCTCTGGAAACCACAAGCATTATATCTTATGGCTGAGTTTTATTTATCAAAAAACCAAAAGCAGAAATCAAAAGAATTCTTTAATCAAATAGCAGAAATGGAAAATGTTAGTCCAAAAGTTAAATTAGAAGTCCAAAGAAGGTTAAGATCAGATTTCAGTGAATAAAGCTATTAAATATATAATTATTTTAATATTTTTATCAAATTGTAGTTTTTCAAAAAAGGATGCAGTCGACAATGAGAAATTAATAGATATTTTTAAGAAAAATGAACCCATTGAAAAAGAATTCAATCAACAATTAAAGATTAAGAAATTAAATACTTTTAAAATAAAACCTTTTCAAAAAAATAACAGCAATAGTAATGGCAATATTAATTTTGACTCTAATTTTGATAAATTTTTAACATACAAAATAAATAAAATTAAAAAATTTGATTCAAATCAGCCTGAATTATTTTTTACAGAAAACGAAAATGTTATTTTTTTCAATGGAAAAGGTTCGGTTATCAAGTTAAGTGAAGACCTTAAGAAAATATGGGAGATTAATAATTATAGTAAAAAAGAAAAGAAACTTAATCCTATTTTATATTTTGCTCAAGCTGGTAAAAGTTTGATTGTAAATGATAATTTGTCAAAAATGTATTCAATTGATTTAAATGATGGAAAAGTAAATTGGTCAAAATATAGTTCATCATCTTTTAATTCTGATATCAAAGTTTATAAAGATAAATTTTTAACAATAGATTTCGATAACATTATTAGAGCCATATCTACTGAGGATGGAAATGAATCATGGAATTTTAAAACAGAAAATTCTTTTATAAAATCACAAAAAAAACTCTCAATAATTTTGAAGGATGAAATTGTTTTTTTTATTAATAACTTAGGAGATGTAACAGCACTAGATGTAAATAATGGAAGTTTAGTTTGGCAAACACCAACACAAAGTAGTTTAATATATCAAGACGCATTTAGTCTAGAAAATTCAGACCTAGTATTTGAAAATAATACAATTTATTTTTCAAATAACAAAAATGAGTTTTTTGCAATAGATGCAAGAACAGGAATAATTAAATGGACGCAATCGATAAATTCGAGTTTAAGACCAACTATAATCGAAAGTTTAATATTTACGGTTTCTAACGAAGGATACCTTTTTGTAATAGATGATAGAACTGGCAATATTTTAAGAATTACAGATATCTTGACAAATTTTAAAAATAGAAAGGATATAAAACCAACAGGATTTATACACGGAAAATATAAGATATTTGTCTCATTAAATAATGGACGATTATTAACAATTAATTCAATAACTGGTTTACAAGAAAAGATTACAAAAATACATGGATCAAAAATTTCAAGACCCTATGTATTTAAGAGTAGTATGTATTTGATAAAAGACAATGCTATAGCCAGAACAAAATAATGTTTTTAAAGATTTTAGAAAAACTTGGTAGAAAAAAAGTAGTATTTGACCGAGGCCCATCACACCCAGAATTTGAAAAAGCAAAACCTTGGATGAATAGGTATTATATTCTATTCAGACATAGACCAAAGTGGTTTCCATTTAATATACTAATCCATGAAATGTTAGACGATGATCATGGTGATGGAGTCCATAACCATTTATTTCCTTACATCACAATCATTCTAAGAGGAGGATATTGGGAAACATTAAAAACAGGAAAAGTCTGGCGAGCACCAGGATATATTGGGTTTAGGTCTGCTAATAATTTTCACAGAGTAGACTTAGAGCCAGGAACAAAACCAATGACAATTTTTTTAGCAGGCCCATATGGATTGAGAAAAGGACCAAGATCAGAATATGGAATAGATTTTAAAACAAAAAAATGAGTTTAAAAAAATCTTATCTTAAATACTGCAAAGATAAGGACTTAGAAATAAACGAAAATCAAATAAAAATAGTCCAAAAATTAAGTGAATATTACAATCTTAACTTCGGTCAGTCATTTATTAAAAAAATATTCAAAGATAAAAAAAATAAATTAGGCTTTTATTTAGTTGGCGATGTAGGTGTAGGTAAAACCATGATTTTAAATTTTTTTTTTGAAAGTTTAAAAGAAAAAAAATCAAGATTACACTTTAACGAGTTTATGGTTGAATTTCATGATTTTATATTTGAAAATAAAAAAAAAGGAAATGACAAAGGGTTAGAAAAATTTGTCAAAAATTTAAGTGACAATACAAAAATATTATATTTTGATGAATTTCAAGTAACAAATATTGTTGATGCTATGATCTTAGGTAAATTATTTGAAAGAATATTTAATGAAAATATAAAAGTTATTTTTTCCTCAAATACAAATATTAAAGATTTATATAAAAATGGATTACAGAGAGATCAATTCATCCCTTTTTTAAATATTTTAAAAAATAATTGCTCTGAATTAGAACTTAATATTGAAGAAGATTATAGAGCTACAAAAAATTCAAATTTAAGTCGATTTTTATCACCAATAGATAATTCATCTAATTTTAAGTTTAATAAATCTTTTAGAAAAGCCACAAAGAATAAAAAACAAACGACCAAGATATTAGATGTGAAGGGTCGAAAATTAGTATTTGATAACTTTCATGAAGGAGTTCTTAAGGTTTCATTTGACGAAATTTGTAATAGAAATCTTGGATCTGAGGACTACATTAAAATTGCTAACGAGAGCGACTTTATTTTTATTGAAAATCTACCTCACTTTAATGAAAGTAATTCTAACCAGCAACAAAGGTTTATTACTTTTATCGATATTATTTATGAAAAAAAAATACCATTGACGATCAAATCAGAAGTTGAATTAAATTCACTCGAATCCACTAATAGTATGAAAAAGCCTTTCAAAAGAACAGTTAGTCGATTGCATGAATTAACATCACAAAATTTTAATTAATTTATGAAACAAGAATTTTACAATCTAGAAATTAATACAAATGGTCAAAAACTGTATGAGTTTACTGATAAAACAATTGAATGGATTAATAATAATAACTTTAAAAATGGAATCATTAATCTCAGCATCCAACACACTAGTGCCTCACTAATTGTCCAAGAAAATGCTGACCCAGATGTACAAAAAGATTTAATTAATTATTTTGATAAATTGGTACCCATGGACAACAAGTTGTATGTTCATACAACTGAGGGAAAGGATGATATGCCAGCCCATATCAAATCTGCATTAACCAATAATCAAATCTCCTTAAGTATAAAAGATAGTGAATTACTACTAGGAACTTGGCAAGGTATATATTTGTTCGAACACAGGTTAGATACAACAACAAGAACTGTAATTCATCATTATATTGGAGACTAATTTTTTTTCTTAATTGATTGAAAAGCACTCAAAGCGTCAGCCCTAGCTTTCTCATGAATAACAATTGGCATTGGATAGCTCGAGCCTATGATAGTATTAATTGCTTCTTGATATTTTTTTTCCATTTCCCATGGTTTATGAATAAATTTTGGAGGAACTTTTGATAATTCAGGAACCCATTTTTTTACATAATCTCCCTGTTTGTCAAATTTTTCACCCTGTAAAATAGGGTTGAAAATTCTAAAATATGGTGCCGCATCTGCACCACATCCAGCTACCCATTGCCATTGTGCAACATTGTTTGCTTCATTGAAATCAAGAAGACAATTTCTGAAATATTTTTCTCCTTCTTTCCAGTTAATTCTTAAATGCTTCACTAGAAAAGATCCAACGACCATTCTAATCCTATTATGCATCCATCCTGTTTCGTACAATTCTCTCATTCCAGCATCAACAATTGGATAGCCTGTCATACCTTTTTTCCATGCATTTAAAAATTTAGAATTATTTACCCATGGAAACTTATCAAATTCTTTTCTTAAGTTTCCTTTAAGCATTTGTGGAAA
Organism: uncultured Pelagibacteraceae bacterium; assembly: GCA_902569245.1. GTDB lineage: Bacteria > Pseudomonadota > Alphaproteobacteria > Pelagibacterales > Pelagibacteraceae > Pelagibacter. The sequence continues at coordinate 44,896 of CACFTO010000004.1, forward strand.
GTAATTTATAAGACTATGTGAAAACTCTCTCCAACCAATTTCATTGGTATATTTTTTTATACTCACATTATTTGATTTTAGTTTTTTGCATTTTTGCCAAATATCTCCAACATTTATTTGTCCATTTCTAATATATGGAGAAAGTAATGATGTTCCTTTAATTGATGGAAAATCACGATCAACACCATAACTAAGTATGCTTTTATTGACAAAATTATCTAATTTTTCATGGGCTTTTTGCTCTGAAGGCTCCCAATATTTTTCAAATTTCTTATACCAATCAGATTTAGGTAAAATATCCTCAGATTTTATTTGATTTTTGAACAATGTGTTTATCTTTTTACACTTCTTAACTTTGTTTATTTTATCAGGCAGTCTTTCTAAATAAAATTGCTCTGCATTTCTCCAAAAAGGACTGTAGACTTTAAAAGGTGTTCCATCATTCTTAGTAATTTTATTATACTCATTAAGCACATTTCCTTTAAAAAATTTAAAATCAATATTTTTTTTTGAAAAGTCAGTACCAATTTTTTTATCTTTTTCTAATTCATTAGGTTCATAAACTTTATTCCAATAAACAGATATTTTACTATTAGATTTTATTTTAGAAAAAAAATTTATTTCGTCATCTTTAATTATTTCTAATCCAATATTTAATTTTTTTAAATCGGATTTAAAATTTTCTAGGGATTTACTTACCCACCATTTTTGAGCCTCTCTTTTATGATCGAAAATATTACTATTAAAAATAAATACTGCAGTAACAACATCATGTTGATTTGTAGCATAAGTGAGCGCATCATTATTTTGTATTCGAAAATCATCTCTTATCCAAACGAGTGCTGTATTAGCCATTTGATAACTGTTCTGATCCTTTAGACAGAAGTTCGTTATAAAGTTTTAAATCTGTATCACCTTCACATCCAATTAATAAAACGTTCGAATTCATATCTAATTCAAGATCCTTTTTAATTTGTTCGTTATTACAACTAACATTTATACTTATTAGAGCAGGTGCTGAGCATTCTCCTGCAACAATGTAATCGTCACCAAAGTATCCCTTGGCTAACATTGCAACTGATAATGGTATGTCGGCATCTGGAATACTCAGACAATTATTTACTGAGTTTTTCAGAATTTGCCATGGGACTAATGATACATCTCCACATGACATTCCCCCCATAATGCTCTCTTTTTCTATTTCAACTCTAGTAAGTTTACCGGCATCAATACTTTCCATGACACAGTTTGCATTTTTTGGTTCAATAATAATAATTTTTGGAATTCTTTTAAAATATCTGGCAACTCCCGCAATTACACCAGAAGCCATGCCTCCAACACCTGCTTGTAGAAATATATGAGTAATATAATGATCGGTTTGTTTGGAGATTTCTTCTATCATCACTGAATATCCAGCCATGGTTAGCTTTGGAACCATTTGATAATCTTCCCAAGCAACATCTTGTACAATTTCCCATCCATTTTCCTTAGATTGTTTTATGCATTCATTTAAAGAATTTTCATAATTTCCTTTTACTTTTGTTACTTCTGCTCCAAGTTTTCGCATCTCATCGGCTCTTGTTTCACTTACAAATTCACTTATGAAAATTTTACATGCAATACCGAGTCTTTTTGCTCCCCAGGCAACTGATTTTCCATGATTTCCTGCCGTTGCTGTAGCAACAACTACATCTTTTCTTCCAGCTGAAACCTCTGCTACCGCATAAGCTCCTCCAAGTGCTTTAAAAGATTTTAGTCCAAACCTTTTGGACTCATCTTTGTAAAAGATATTTTTAAGATTAAGGTCTTTTGAAAGTTTATTTAACTTGAGTAGGGGAGTGGGTTCGTAATTTTCCCAACGAGATATAGTATTTAATGCATTATCAATAGTTTCCTTATTTAATACACTTAAAATTTTTTCTCTACTGAATGAATAATTTTTATTTTTAATAAACGATGAAAATTTATTAATATGACTATAATCTATAGACATATTTTAACAGTCCAAAGTATTAGATCTTTCCCACTTTGTAATAGGTTTTAATTTATCAAATTTTTCTTTTGACTTGAAATTTTCAATTTCAGATTTTTTTAATTTAATATAACTGTTTAAAACATTTTTTCCAAAAGCATTTTTCAGGACTGTATTAAAATTTAACAATTCTAGGGAATCTTCTAATGTATTTGGTAATTTTTGTAGGTTTGGATATTTTTGGTGATCAGTATACATATTACAGAATAATGGTTTTCCAGGATTAATTTTTTTTCTAATCCCATTTATGCCTGCTGCTAAAACTCCTGCTTGTAGTAAATATGGATTCGCTGATCCATCCATTAATCTAAGTTCAAATCTTCCAGGATCTGGAACTCTTATCATATGTGTTCGATTATTCCCCGTGTAAGAAATACTACTTGGCGACCATGTTGCACCAGATTTTGTCGGTGGTGCATTAATTCTTCTATAACTATTTAATGTTGGATTAAAAAATGCTGATAATGAACCTGCATTCTTGATTACTCCACCCAAAAAATTGTATGCTAATTTACTAAGCCCAAGTTTATCATTTTTATCTAAAAATTTATTTTTTTTCTTATCCCATAGTGAAATATGTGCATGACATCCATTACCTGTCAGTTGTTCAAATGGTTTAGGCATAAATGTTGCTCTCAATCCATGCTTTTCTGCTATAGACTTAACCATAAATTTAAAAAATGTATGTCTGTCTGCTGTAGTTAAGCAGTCAGTGTAGTCCCAATTCATTTCAAACTGGCCATTAGCATCTTCATGATCATTTTGATATGGGTTCCATCCCAATGTAATCATGCAATCGCATATCTCTTTTATTAAATCATATTGCCTCATTAAAGCTGATTGGTCGTAACAAGGTTTAGATTGAGTATCCCTTGAGTCTGCAATAGAACTACCGTCAGGTGATGTAAGAAAATATTCACACTCAACACCCGATTTCATCGTGTAACCTTCATTTGATAGTGATTTTATTTGGTTTTTTAGCATCACTCTTGGTGATGCCTCAACAGGTTTGCCATTCATCCATAGGTCTGAAGCAAGCCAACCTACTTCTTTATTCCAAGGTAATTGTATCAAGCTATTTGGATCCGGTATAGCAAACATATCAGAGTCTGCTGGTGTCATATCAAGCCACGCCGCAAATCCAGCAAATCCTGCACCATTTTTTTGCATCTCTTTTATTGCTTGTGCAGGTACTAATTTTGATCTTAATACACCAAACAAATCAACGAAACTTATTAAAAAATATTTAATTTTTTTAGATTTAGCAATATTAGATAAATTTTTGGGCATTTATAATTATACTACGAATTATTTATTAACTATCAATAACTATTTCTTTTTTATACCTGGTATCCAGCTAGTTCCTGCCAAAGGAACTCTAGCCATTGCTGCAGCCTCAACGGTTAATGCACATAAATCCTCTGGTTCTAAGTTATGAAGACTGTTTTTACCACACGCTCGTGCAATAGTTTGTGCTTCTAAAGACATGACCTTTAAATAATTTGATAATTTTCTACCAGCTTTTTTTGGATCTAATCTTTTCATTAGCTCTGGTTTCTGAGTTGAAATTCCTGCAGGATCATTTCCCTCATGCCAGTCGTCGTACGCCCCAGCTTTACTTCCAAGTTTTTCATATTCTTTTTCCCATTTAGGATCATTATCACCAATTGCAATCATGGCTGCACTCCCAATTGATACTGCATCAGCTCCTAAGGCAAGAGCTTTGGCTACATCTGCACCATTTCTAATTCCACCAGAAATTATAAGCTGAACTTCTCTATGAGAATTTAAATCTTGCAAAGCATCAACTGCTGGTCTTATGCAGGCTAAAGTTGGTTGACCTACATTTTCAATAAATACTTCTTGTGTAGCTGCTGTACCACCTTGCATACCATCTAAGACAACAACATCTGCTCCAGCTTTTACAGCTAATGCTGTATCATAATATGGTCTTGCTCCAGCAATTTTAATAAAAATAGGAACTTTCCATTTAGTAATTTCTCTTAATTCCAAAATTTTTATTTTTAAATCATCAGGACCAGTCCAATCAGGATGACGACACGCAGATCTTTGGTCAATACCTTTTGGTAGAGTTCTCATTTCTGCAACACGATCATCTATTTTTTGTCCAAGCAACATTCCTCCTCCACCAGGTTTTGCACCTTGTCCAATTACCACTTCAATAGCATCCGCTTTTCTTAAATCTTTTGGGTTCATCCCATATCTTGATGGTAAAAGTTGATAAACTAAATTTTTAGATTGGCCTCTTTCCTCTGGTGTCATTCCTCCATCACCTGTTGTGGTAGATGTGCCAGCTGCACTTGCTCCTCTTCCTAATGCCTCTTTTGCTGGACCAGACAATGCTCCAAAACTCATACCTGCAATCGTAATTGGAATATCAAGCTCTAATGGTTTTTTTGCATATTTTGTGCCTAAAGTTACATTTGTAGTACATTTTTCTCTATATCCTTCCAAAGGATATCTAGACATTGAAGCACCTAAAAATAATAAATCATCAAAATGTGGAAGCTTTCTTTTCGAACCACCACCCCTAATATCATAAATTCCAGTTTCAGCAGCTCTCCTAATTTCAGAGTTAGTGTATTCATCAAAGGTCCAGGATTGACGAGGGAGAGTTTTATTTTTCATAATTAATAATTAGATACGTTATCAATATTAAAATTATATAGTTTTCTTGCGGAACCATATCTTTTAAATTGTTCAGGTTTAATATTTGATCCAGCCCTTTTTAAAAGCTCTTTTAATTTTGTCTTATGTTTTTTACTCATTTTTTTTTCTTCACAATCCGCTCCTAAAGATTTTACTTTTCCTTTTACATATATGTCTGTTTCATACAAACTATCACCTAATGCTTCACCTGCATCACCACAAACAACCAAATTTCCAGATTGTGCCATAAATGCTGACATATGACCAACAGATCCTTTTACAATTATATCAATACCTTTCATAGATATTCCACATCTTGAACTTGCATCACCATCAATAATCAAAGTTCCACCATGAGCAGTTGCACCTGCAGATTGTGATGCATTTCCTTTTACATGAACTTTTCCAGACATCATGTTTTCTGCAACTCCAGTTCCCACATTTCCATCAACTATAATATTTGCATTTTGGTTCATACCTGCACAATAATACCCAACATGACCTTTAATGGTTACATCAATATTTTCTGTAAGACCTGCACAGACAGCATGATTACCTTCAGGGTTTGATATTACAAAGTCTCTTTTATTTTTTTTACGATCAATATTTTGAAGTTTTTCATTAACAGATCTCAATTTCAATTTCTTTAAATCAAGTATCATTATTTTCCCCAAGAATAAACGATACCTGGCTCAGGTTCAAAAATTTTTGCATTATTTACATTTGGTAAATGTGCCATTGCTTGAAACTCTGATGAAATTGCTACATAGTCTTTTGTTTCAGCAATTACAGCAGGCTTGCATGCTATCTCATCTCTTAGAACTGCAAAACCACTATGTGTTCCTGCAATAAAAGTATAAAATCCATCCAAATCGCTTAAGCCTTTATTTAATGTTTGTTTTAAATTTCTTTTTTTTAAACTATCTGAAATATAACCAGCAGCTACTTCTGTATCATTATCAGAACTAAATTTGGATCCATTTTTTTTTAATTTTCTTCTTAAATTGTTATGATTAGACAAGGAACCATTATGTACTAAGCATTCATCTTCACCTGTAGAGTAGGGATGTGATCCATCAGTTGTAATTGCACTTTCTGTAGCCATTCTTGTATGACCAATAGCATGTGTTCCGGAAAAATTATCTAAATTAAATTTTTTCACAACATTACTAGGACTTCCAACTTGTTTAAAAATTTCAATAGATTTTCCGTACCCAACTAGTGATATTGTCGAAAAATCTTCTAAAATAGGGAGAATTTTACTAGGTTTTTCAATAGATTTTAAAATTACGTGGTCTGAATTCTTTTCTATATTTGTAAGTTTTACTTTCTTTTTAATTTCATTTTTGAATTTTTCAAAACTCATATCATTTAAACAAATAGAATATTTATAAATTTTTTTTTTATCACTTTTATAAATTGCAAAACCTGCACTGTCAGGACCTCTAGACTCCATACTGACTAACATTTTAGAAAGCATTCCTCCTAAAGATTTTTCAAATTTTCTAGATTTTAGATAAATTCCAACAATGCCACACATAAATAAGTTTTAAAGTAGTGATAATAATTGGTCTTTATAGTAAAGCACATTAATTATAACAATGATAATGATTGCGGCATAGACACCATATTTAGATTTAGGCCATGCTAATCTAGCCATTTTACTCGGTGTTTTGTTGAGATTTTTTTTATCTTCTTCCATACTTTGTAAAGGGCGCATCTAAATTTATGCGCCCTTATCGTTTTTTATTTATCCATCAGTAATATTACTCTTCCATGCATTTGAACTTGGTCTTTTTCTTGCAAGCTTAGAAAGTTTATCACTTTCTTGTTTTGAGCTTACAACTGTCCAACCTATCCAAATAACAGCAAGTATAAGAACTAATATACCTTCTGATCCTACTCCAGGATAAATAGCACCCACAACATCCTCTGCAGGTTTATTTAAGTGATCTATCCAATTAGATACTGTAGCCATATTATCCTCCTTTAAGTACTTGAAGAAGCAACAGTTTTTTCATCTTCTTTTGCTTCCTCCATTATTTGGTAATCTAATCCAGCTAACTCAACTTCCCTTGGAATTCTGAGTTTGCCAATACCATTTAACACTCTAGCTATAATGTAGCCTGGGATCATTCCAAGAACAAAGAACATGATTATTGCACCTATGAACATTCCTAAAGGATTTATTGCAGCATATGTAGTTCCATCCCACATAGCACCAACACTGTATCCTGAAGAAGGGTATCCATTTAATACAAAACCGCATATCACTAGTCCTGCAAACCCAGCATAACCATGAACTGCTACTGCTCCAACTGCATCATCAATTTTGAACCTACGTTCAACCCAGTAATGCATTTTGTAAGCTATAACGACACCAATCATTCCAATTATCAAAGATTGTATTGGATGATAAAGGTCATTTCCAGCAGATGCACAGATTATTCCAGCTAAACCACTTGAGTAAGTCCAGAAAGGATCACCTTTCGAAACAACATAACCTGCTAATAATCCTCCTGAGAGAGACATTAAAAAGTTCATTGTTATTCCACTAAGTGTGGTTGGCGTTACATAAATTGTGGTTGCAGTAAAGTAAGTGACACCTTCCATGCCATACTCAGGTCCAAGATCGTAAATTGGAATATTACAAGCAGCATAAAATCCCCAAAAACCTGTATAAATTAAGAATAATCCAACAGTTACTAACCAAGGATTTCTGGGTCCAATATTTCTAGGTTCGCCACTTGATGAAAATTTTCCAATTCTTGGTCCTAAAACAGCAAGTACCCCTAAAGCAAATCCACCAGCTACTGCGTGAATTACACCTGAGGCATAAGCATCATGGTAACCGAGTATCTTCAACATCCATCCGTCAAAGTGCCATCCCCATGCAGCATCTATACTCCAAAATACAGATCCAATTGCAATCGCAAGAATTCCAAAAGCAAAAGTAGTAATTCTTTCAATTACAGCACCTGATACAATGGATGCAGCTGTCCATGAGAAAAGTAAAAATGCAGCCCAAAATACTCCACTAATATGATCTCCTAAGTTTACTGCCATCAATTCACTATTTGGCAGATACCACTTAGCACTAAAAGCTGAGTCATCTGTAATTAGCGCTGCGCTTTCATTCATTATTGATGGTGCAAGACCTGGTCCTGTTGGAAATGCCCAATAAATCCACCAACCAAATAAAAACCAAGTTACTGTTACCAAAGGAATCAGCATTGTATTTTTCATTAATGTATGTTGATGATGTTTGTATCGGGAAGCTCCAACTTCATACATACAGAATCCTACGTGGATAAGAAACATTAGTACTACTGTTATCCAATAGTAAAATTCTGTGAATATGGTTGTCAATGCACCTAGTTCGTCAGTCATTTAACCTCCAATTGTTTAAACAAATTACTTAAATATTAATATTTCGAATTATGGGATCAATCTTAAATAAAACAATTATATCAATACAAATTTATAATATTACAACTATAAGTATATATAAATTGTTGGTGATTCTAAAATTTTCGATAAGCTTTTTTTAAATCTACTAATGGGTGATTTGGAGACATTTGAAATTTTACCAATAGTTCTCTTGCTATCATGTCTCTATCTTGTTGGTTATTTGGTAATTTAATTTTTTTTGGAATAGTCACCCAACCATTTGCGTTTCTATCAAAAACTGCAGGTCTATCTTCTTCATACCCCATGTGAACATCTTCCAACCAATTTAAATCATCCCAACCCATTGCTTCAATATATTTTTTTAGGAAAGGAGTTATTCTTGAATAGTCTGGCAATAAATTTACATCATACCTATAACCAATAGTTTGACCTATCATCTTTTCTCGAGCAGTTTCTTTCTTTTTACCTAACTGACCTTTAACTGTTTTTTTGCTCGATTTCTTACTTTTTTTTTTTGGCATAATTATATTTTATGAAAGTCGTCAACTCCTACTGTGTGATTTGTTCCAGAAAGTGGTACTTTTGCTAATGCAGAAGCTTCCATTGTTAAAGCTGCCATATCTTCTGGCTCTAATGAATGGATATTTGTTTTACCACAAGCTCTAGCTAATAATTGAGCTTCTAACGTCATAGTATGTAAGTAATTATATACTCTAAGAGCTGCCTCATCAGGGTTTAGTCTTTTTCTCAATTTAGGATCCTGAGTAGCAACACCAACTGGGCAACGACCAGTATGACAGTGATAACAATGACCTGCTGGCACTCCCATTTCTTTTTCAAAATTAGACTCTGGAATTTCTTTATTACAGTTTAGTGCAATCATAGCGCCCGTACCTATAGCAATAGCATCTGCACCAAGAGCTAATGCTTTTGCCATATCAGCTCCGTCTCTAACACCACCTGCATAAATAAGAGTAACTTTTCCAGTTTTACCAACATCATCTATTGCTCTTCTTGCTTCTCTAATTGCAGCTATACCAGGTATACCTGTGTTTGCTGCTGCGATGTGTGGACCAGCACCTGTTGAACCTTCCATACCGTCTAGATAAATAGAGTCTGGATCACATTTTGCTGCCATACGAACATCATCGTAAACTTTTGCAGCTCCAAGTTTTAATTGAATTGGAACTTTATTTTTTGTCAACTCTCTTAATTCTTGAACTTTTAAAGCTAAGTCATCTGGTCCTAACCAATCAGGATGTCTCGCAGGAGATCTTTGATCAATACCAGCAGGTAATGATCTCATCTCTGCTACTTGGTCAGTAACTTTTTGACCCATCAAGTGACCACCCATTCCAACTTTTTGTCCTTGACCAATGAAAACTTCAATTCCATCAGCAAGTTGTGCATGATGAGGATTAAATCCATATCTTGATTGAATACATTGATAGTACCATTTTTCTGAATATCTTCTTTCATCAGGTATCATTCCACCTTCCCCTGAACATGTTGCGCTACCTGCCATAGTTGCTCCTCTTGCAAGTGCTGTCTTTGCTTCATACGATAAAGCTCCAAAACTCATACCTGTAATATAAACTGGTATATCTAATTCTACTGGGTTTTCACATCTTGGACCAATGATAGTTTTTGTTTCACACTTTTCTCTGTAACCTTCGATTACAAATCTTGTAAGTGTTCCAGGTAAAAATACTAAATCATCAAATGTAGGAATTTTTTTCATTAGAGCCATACCTCTCATTCGGTATCTTCCTAACTGAGCTTTGATATGAATGTCGTCGATTACTTCAGGTGTAAATATAGCGTTATAACCTAGTAAACTTTTATTTCTTTTTGAAAATTCACTACCACCATTCCCATTAGAATGACCATTTGATTTTCCGTTTTTTTTCTTTGCCATTAAATTGCTCCTTTTTTCTCAGTTGGTTCTAAAGCGTCATAGTTCCAGAGTTTTTTACCTGCAACTACTTTAGTCATCTTTGAAACATCAAAATTTTCACCAATCTCAGCGACTTTAAGTTTTCTTTTAATCCAATCTATATCACTTTTTGTCATAGGTGACTCAATCGCATCACTACCAAATGATCCAATTTTTCCACCCACATAAATAGTTCCATCATACATAGAATCTCCAAGGTTTATACCGACGTCACCTAAAATTATTATTCTACCTCTTTGCATCATAAAGCCAGTGAATGCTCCAGCGTCACCACCAACAATAATTGTTCCACCTTTTTGATCAATTCCTGTTCTAGCTCCAACGCTACCTTTACATATTAAGTCTCCACCTCTAACTGCTGCACCAAAACATGATCCTGCATTTTTTTCTATTACTACTTTTCCTGCCATCATATTTTCTGCACATGACCATCCAACTCTACCATTTATTCTTACTGTTGGACCATCAATAGAGCCAACACCAAAATAACCCAAACTTCCCTCAAATATTAAATTTAATTTATTCAACACTCCAACACCTAAACTGTGTTTTCCTTGTGGGTTCTTTATAACTATTGTTCCATAACCTTGACTCATTAGTTCATCAATTTTTTTGTTTGCCTCTTTGCAATCTAGATCATTTACATCAAGATCAATTCTTTTATTAAAATCAACATCATAAGTTCCCCAATAATAAAAGTTTTCTGCTTCATCTGGATTGAAAAATTTTTGTTGTGTTTTTCCTGTTAAGACTTCAGAGTGAAGTCCCATTGATTGGGCTTTCGTTTTTTTTTCTGTTGTTTTTAAATTTGCCATACTTTTACCTCTCCATCAAAAGGATCATACGTATCAATTTCATGCGGAAGAATTGATCTAATTGCTATCTCTTCAGATCCCATAGCCACCAAATCATCTGACTCGTATAAGACTAATGGTTTTGCTGCCATTGTATCTTTCGCCATTCCCAAAGAATCTTTCGTTGCAACAAAATATGTAAATACTCCATCTAAACCTGACAAACTATCCTTCATGCCTTCTTCTAATGTTGCTCCATTTCTCATTTTTTCTGCTAAATAAACAGCTATCAGTTCAGAGTCACATTCAGACATAAATCTCATGCCTTTGTTCTCTAACACTCTTCTATTATTCCAGTAATTAGTTAATTGACCATTATGCACAACTGAAACATCGCTAAAAGGATATCCCCAAAAAGGGTGAGCAGATTTGATATCTACACCTGACTCAGTTGCCATTCTAGCATGACCTATAGCATGAGTTCCTGTTACTTTTCCAAGATCATACCTATCTAAAACTACTTTTGCATCTCCTAAATCTTTAATTAATTCAAGTGATTTACCAATTGATAAAATTTCTACACTTTCAATACTTTCAATTTTCTTTGAAAAATCCATTAAATCGTCGTCATATTTCATTTCATATCTGTAGGAATATGGAGTTAGTTTTTCTTCCTTCAATACTTTTGCACCAAGATTTTTTAACATATCGTCTACAAGTTCTTTCCTCTTATCATAAACGCTTTCATCTTCATTTATGGAGGAACTACCTTCACCAACATTTTCTCCAACCTTGAATCTCAATATGAAGTTTTCACCATCATTATCTGCATATAGAGCATAACCTGTTGAGTCAGGACCTCTATGCTTTAAAGCCTGAAGCATTGCTTGTAATTCATTTCCTACATTAGAGGATTTTCCTCTATGTATAAGACCAGCTATTCCGCACATATTTCTCCTTAACTAAATTTGTTTATGGCAGGCAATCCAAATAAGTATCTAGATCCCATTGAGTTGTTGCACCTAAAAATCTTTCCCATTCATCATTTTTATACCAATGAAATATTTTATACATTTCATCCGGCATAGCAGATTGAATAACCTTATCTTCTGCTAAACGATCTAAAGCTTCACCAAGACTTAAAGGTAATTTTTTAACATTTTTTCCAGCTTTTTGAGCTTCATAAATATTTCTAGACTCCGGTTTTCCAGGATTGATATTATTCGTTATTCCATCATCAAAAGCTTTTAATAAACTCGCTCCCATTAAATATGGATTATGCATAGAATCTACGGATCTATATTCAAATCTACCTGGTGCGGAAACTCTTAATCCGCAAGTTCGATTTTGGTATCCCCAATCAGCATAAACAGGTGCCCAAAAACCCTGATCCCACAATCTTCTATATGAATTAACTGTTGACGAACCAATGGCTGTTAAAGCAGGTAAGTGTTTCATTACACCTCCGATTGATTTTAAACCAATTTTTCCTGGTAACTGGACATCTTTAGTATCTGGCATAAACGTGTTAGTACCACCCTCTACGTAACTGAACACTTCATCCATACCTGGCAGAGACTTATGGCCTAATTTATTTATCTTATCTTTTCCACCTGTCCATAAAGACATATTAGTATGACAACCACTAGCAGAAACTCCCATAAAAGGTTTTGTCATAAAACATGCAATTAAATTAAACTCTCTTGCAACCTGAGCACAAATTTGTCTGTAAGTAGATAATCTATCTGCATTTCTTAAAACATCATCGTACATCCAGTTTAGTTCTAGTTGACCAGGAGCATCTTCATGATCACCTTGAATCATATCAAAGCCCATAGCTCTTGCGTATTCCATTACTTTCATAAATACTGGTCTTAAAGATTCGAATTGATCTATGTGATAACAATATGGTTTAGAAAAACCTTTTCCTGTGGGAGTACCATCATCGTTTCTAGTCAACCACATCATTTCTGGCTCTGTTCCAACTCTTAGTTGATAACCATGTTTTTTCTTAAATTCTTTAGCAATAATTCTTAAATTACCTCTACAATCAGATGTTAGGTGACCACCTGGATTTTCTCTTTCTTCTCTATTTCTAAAACAAGTTACAAAAACTCTTGCAACTTTTTTATCCCAAGGTAGTTGGCAAAATGTTTCTGGATCAGGTATTCCAACTAACTCTTTTGCTTCAGGACCATATCCTATGTAGTTATTGTGACGATCTAAGAATAAATTAGCTGTTGCACCGTAAACTAGTTGAAAACCTTTTTCACATGTTCTTTCCCAATGATCAGCAGGAATTCCTTTACCAACAACTCTTCCTGTTACTGATATGAATTGAAAAAAAATATAATCAATTTTTAGTTCGTTGATTTTAGCTCTAACTTGTTTAACTAATTTTGCTCTACCTGGTTGATTAACATGTTTCTCTAGATCAGTCATATTCCCCCTTAAGAATTTTTAGACCAAAAAGTTAACTGAAAAAAAAACATCTGTCTACTTAGATAAATTAGCTCCAAGGAAACGGACTATTAGATGTTGGGTGTAATTCACCTTTCTCGTAACGGTTGAATCTAAATGGTTTTAGTAATTCACTCTCTGTGCCAAGAATTTCTTTTGCTACTAGCTCTCCAACTCCAATCATTTTATAGCCATGGTTAGAGTCTGCTATCATGTAAACGTTTTCTAAAAATCTATCGAAAATTGGAAAAGAATCTGGCGTCATACACCCAAGTCCGCCTGATGGTCCTTTTCTATATAAATCTGATTTTCCTTCAAATCTTTTTTGACAATGAGCCAAAGCTGAACACCACATATCATTAAAAGCTTCTGTAGTTTGATATTCAGGGGACTCTATTCCATACGGATCAACGTTTACTTGATCAAAATGTTTATCAACAATGTAAGGTGAAGTTCCACCTTGAACACCAAGTCCTTCAATATCAGGTTTGTAATATATTCCCCAAATTTTATCTGTAATTAATTTTTTAGTTTTGTCTGAATATAAAGGAGCTGTTGAGTCTACATGGATTACTGGTGGCTGTTCACCATTGTCCATTTTTAAAAAGTCTGGTTCTACACCAAGGACACCCTCTTGAAGCATCCAATATTTCCACATGTCCGTTTCGTGAATTCTGCCATCTTTACCTTTAATATTTGCAGTTTTAGGAAGTTCTAACATATTCCAAAAATCTCTTGCCCAAGGACCTGCTCCAATGACAACTTGTTCACATTCTATTGTGCCTTTGTCTGTTTCAACTCCTGTAACAGCTTTGCTGTTACTTCCTCTTTTGAAACCAGTGACTTTAACACCTTTCATTACTTCAACACCATTTGAAGTAGATTTATTTTCAAGTGCTTTAATTGAATCTTTATTAAAAGCGTATCCACCTTTTTTTTCATGAAGAACAGAAGTTATACTTTGTGCTTGCCAATCACCAAACATACCTTTCATATATTTCATACAATCTTTTTCACCTTCTATAAATTCAGATTCGTAACCAATTGCTTTTTGTTGTTCGTAAATAGTTGCAACATCTGCATGCATTACTTCTGGTGAAATCTGTAAATAACCAACTGCATTATATTTAAATGCTTTAGGATCACTCTCCCAGACTGAAACTGAATGAGCCATTAATTCTCTCATTGCAGACTGAAAATAATTATTTCTTACAACACCACAAGCAATACCACTTGCGCCAGCTGCGGTATCTTTTTTTTCTAATACGACAATATCACCTGGATTTTTGTAAGTTTCGGAAAGTTTCCAAGCAGTACTTAGACCGTGAATTCCCCCTCCAACGATTACTACTTTTGCTTTTGTCGGTAATGACATACTTAAACACTATTTTTTGAAAAGGGTTAAATATATAATTTTTTTTATATATAAAATTTAGAAATAAAAACTTATAGAACTTAGGATTTGATTATTGTTAAAAGCTCAAATTTTTAAGAGTAGATAAATAATCGTTAAATTCCTCAATAAACGAAGTACTTGGTTTTATATGTTTTTTTCTTTGATCTTGAGCAGTTTTTTCTAAATAAAAAAAACCTTTTTCACATGCCTCATTAATTATTAATGCAGATTTTGGTCTAGAGGTTTTAAATAGTTTAGTTTTTAGCTCCTCTACTGATAAATTTTGTTTTTGCTTAAATGCTGACATAACTAGAAGCATCATATGATAATGAGAAGGTGATTTTCTAAAAAAATAGTTACTTGATGTGTGTGAAAGTTTCATTTGATCTTCCCAAAACTCTAACAAATCCTTAGTTGATTTAGCCATTAAGATCTTACTTTAGTTTTCTTTGGATCGTAATGAGGAAATCCGACAATTTTTGCAGGTATTCTTTTTTGATGTCCATCTATTTTTCCAATTTCAACATAATTACCTAATTCTGAGTGACCTACATCTATTCTGCATAATGCAATATTTTTATTTAATGTCGGAGAAATACATCCACTAGTTATAATTCCAACCTGAGATCTTCCAATATGAACACAATCTCCATGATTTGCAATTTCTTTACCTATTAACTCTAACCCTACAAGTTTTTTTTGAGGATTTTCTTTTCTCTTAATTAAATTTTCTCTTCCAATAAAATCCTCTGTTTTGGATTTTAGAGGAACTGAAAACCCAATTCCTGCTTCGAACGGATCTTGTTGTCCGTCAAATTCATTACCAAATAAAATTAAACCAGCTTCAATTCTTAAAAGATCTAAAGCAGCAAAACCAGCTGGTATCAAACCTTCATCTTTTCCTGCCTCCATTACCTTATCCCAAACTATAGTAGCATTACTTGGATGACACCAAATTTCAAAACCAAGTTCACCAGTGTAACCTGTTCTTGAAACAATTAATGGTATTCCGTTTAATTCTTCCAATCGACAAATTGTAAATCTAAACCATTCCAATTCAGATATAGAGGGTTGGGTAGGGGGAGTAAAAATTATTTTTTCTAAAATTTTTCTACTTTTGGGACCTTGTAAAGATAAATTATTTATTTGGTCAGTAGAATTTTTGATATGAACTTTATAATTTTTTTTCTTAGCTTGTTCTTTAAGCCATTCACCTCCATATTCATCACCACAAATCCATCTAAAACCATGATCACTAAGTTTTAATAACGTTCCATCATCAAACATAGTTCCATTTTCATAACACATTGCCGAATAAACAATTTGACCAACTGAAAGTTTTTTTACATTTCGAGTTAATGTATAATTCATTAATTCTTCAGCATCTGGACCAAGAATTTCAAATTTCCTTAATGAAGATAAGTCAATTAGGACGGCGTCTTCTCTACATGCATTGTATTCATTAATTACACCATGTTTTGTATAATCATTTGGTAACCAAAAACCTCTAGCATCGACAAAGTTTCTGGTTAATTTAGATGTTCTTTCATAGAAACCCGTATTTCTTGTAAGTTTATTTTCTGAATCTGTTTTCACTCTAAAACCATATGATTTAGTAAATTCTTTGCTTTTTTCATAAGTTCTAACAAAAA
Organism: uncultured Pelagibacteraceae bacterium; assembly: GCA_902569245.1. Classification (GTDB taxonomy): domain Bacteria; phylum Pseudomonadota; class Alphaproteobacteria; order Pelagibacterales; family Pelagibacteraceae; genus Pelagibacter. The sequence goes on from CACFTO010000004.1 coordinate 61,268, forward strand.
TATCAGTAGGGTTCCATCCATTACAGCTATCAATATCACTAGGGCATGCAGTAGTACCACATGTTAAATCTTTTAAAGCTTTAAAAATAACGTAATCACCAGGTCTCGCGTAAGACTCATCAGATGTAACAGAATTTTGACCGCCTGAAGATGTATTGAAGAAAAGATTAATTGCATGCCAACCTTTTTTTTCTTCTACACCATATTTTTTCATTGAGTAATTTAAATTGTCAGAACAATTTGCATGACCAAAATATCCTGAATCTTCGTAGTACTTTGAGGTACAAGCTAAATTAAATGTATCATGAATACCCACTGTATCTCTTACAACTTCTACCAATGGCTCATGATCAGTATCATAGAATTTTGAGAATAAACCAGGACCAGGGAAAGTATGTCCCATAAAGGTTCTTGTCGTTTGCCAATCAAGACCTCTTTCTATACCTTTTTCTAGTTTAGCAGTGTCGTATGCAACAAAATCTGAGCATTGTCTTCCCGTTGGTGTAATTATTTGAATATAGTCTCCAGCTTTAACTTGATATCCTGTTGCAGTTTTTCTATCTATATTAACTTCATAGTCAGGATCGTAAATTGGATCAGGAATTATTGAAAATTCTTTTTCAGAATTTTTAATTTTAGCTCTTTTAACTAATACAGTTAGATCTGAAGGTGGATTTTGATCATGAACAAGCATGTCATTTCCTGGAGCAGCAAAGATGCAATAACAGTTATCCTTCGAAGTAAGAATTATTTCTTCCCCTGCAGAAGTGTTTTTATCAAAAATTACTGACGAAGTGGCTTTATCAATTTGTAAATTTCTTTTTTTTAATTGCAGCAAAGCTTGCATAGAACTCTCTTCTTTTTTAAAAAGTATTTTTTTTATTTCTGAGGAATTTTTATTTTCTTTTAAATTTAAAATTCCCAATTCTGATTTTCCATGTTTATCGAAAATGTTTATTTCGCAAATTTGATTTCCCTCATTATTTACAATTTTAATTTCATCTTCAGGAAATATTTGAATACCAGTAATTCCACCTGCATTGACCACATATCTTTCAACTCCAGGTGGTAATACGTTTAAACCAGGTTCTTTAATACTTAAACTTGTTTGCATTTTTAAAAAATATTTAAAAATTATACAAAAGTATAAACAAATTTATATATAAATTTTATATATACATTTGTATCTATTTTGCTAGTTGACTGTAACTTTAATAGAGGGGATACTTTAAACACTTAATATTAAGGAAAGGGAAATAATGAAAAAAATAATATCTCTATTATCAGCTATGGTGATATCTCTTGTAAGTTTTGCAGGGATTTCAAACGCAGCAGATAGTAAAAAACCAATTGTTATCCCAACTCATAACTGGTCAAGCCAAATTGTAATGGCCTACGTAATTGGCGGAATTTTTGAAAGTATGGGGAACAATGTAAAATATGTAAATGCTGACTCTCAAGCAGTTTATGAGTCGATTAGAATTGGTGATGTAACAATATCTCATGAAGTATGGGAATCTGCATTCGGAAAATCATTCACAACTGCTTTAGATAAAGGTGGTTTATTAGATATGGGTGATCATGAAGCTAGAACTCTTGAGGATATGGGATATCCAAACTGGGTTGTAGAAAAAGGCTTATGCCCAGGTCTACCAGACTGGACTGCATTAAAAAACCCTGATTGTGCGAAAAATTTCACAACACCTGATTCACCAGATGGAAAAGGTAGAATGTTAGAAGGACCACAAACATGGCATGGAGATTTAATACCTCAAAGAGTTGATGCTCTAGGATTAGGAGATCTATGGTGGGTTAAATTTGCTGGAAGTGCAGATGCACTTTGGGCAGAGTTAGCTGCTGCTAAAAAAGAAGGAAGAGGAACTATTATATTTAACTGGACACCAAACTTTACAGATGGTGCTGGTTTTACATTTATCGACTTCCCTCCATACACAGCTGGCTGTAGACCAGAAGATGGTGGAGATGGAAAATGTGGTTCTCCGGATGGTTATTTGAAAAAAGCAGCACATGAAGATTTTCCAAAAACTCATCCAGCAGCTGCAAAAACGTTTAAAAAAATGTCATTCTCTACAAGTCAAATTGGAGCAATGGCAGCTTTAGTTGATGTCGACAAAATGACTCATGAAGATGCAGCAAAAAAATGGTTAGCTGACAATAAGAGTGTGTGGGAAGAATTTACACACGATCATTAAGGTTAATTTAATAAATTTAAGATCTCTCCCAATTTTATTGGGGGAGATTTTTTTTATCACCTCAAATAACTAATGGTAAAAGTATTTTATTTAATATTATTAAACTTTTTTATTTTCAATTTTGCTTATGCAAAAGACATAAGTATTGGTGAAAATTTAAATTTAGAGTTTACATGTGAGTTAGAAAAAAAAATTGTTAAGAATTCGGAATATAATTATAAAACTTTCCTAGCAAAAGATTTGAACATTAAAAATTTAGATTCATTTCAGATTTATTCAAATAAACCAAGCACATTAATGGTAAATGGATTATCAAAATTTTTTTCTCAAAATTCAAATTTTGATGTCAAAATAGTAAATAAGGACGTAGTTTTATTTAAAGCCTTTAATAATGAAAAAACGTATTCAGAATCTGCGATAATTACAAGAAAATCAGGCGAATTAATTCATGAAATTACCAAAAATATAAATACCGAAAATTCAGAAAAAGATATTTCAATTTATATTTGTAAGAATAAATCAAAAAATGCCTAATTTTTTTTTAAGAAATTTTGTGTAATATATTTCCATGAAAAAGCTTTTATTTTTTATACTTTTTTCGTCATTAATCACTTCTTTAGCATTTGCAAGAAGTACAGGGTGTAAAGAGGGAAATTGTGAAAATGGTTATGGTAAGTGGGTTTACACAGATAAAACAACTTATGAAGGTGAATGGGTAGCTACGAAAAAACATGGCAAAGGAACTGAAACATGGCCGAATGGATATATTTACAAAGGTGAATTTAAAGAAAGTCAGTGGAACGGTATAGGAATTTTATTTTTTCCTGATGGTTCAACATATGAAGGTGAATGGGCCAATGGTTTTATGAACGGTAAAGGCACTTTTACTTGGTCAGATGGAAAACAAAAAACAGGTATTTGGAAAAATGGAAGTTTCCAAGAATAGTTTTAAAACTTTGTCAGAGCCAGTCAAACAATTTGGTGGATTAATTAGTATAATTATTCTTATCTTTTTAACTTTTTTTATTTTAAATAATATTTTTGGTGAAGGTGATGAACTGGTTGCCAAAATGAAAATTGAAGAAGAAAGAATAGCTCAAGAAAGAAAACTTAATAAGCTAATTTCTAGTCTTCCCTCAGGAGTTTTGGTTTCGTTTGATGGCACTGACAATTTTAAATTATCTGATGAATTATATGAAGCTGTTTGTAAGGCAACTAAGCTTATACCTCAACGTGCAATTATGGGCGCGAATTTTCTAAACTTTAGAGCTCATGAAATTTATACAATTAACGGAAATAAAATAGATGAAACATTTGTAAAATGGGACGATGAAAAAAATAAATGTTTTGCAGGTTTTGTTGTAAGTGGAAATAATGTTGGTGTAGATGAAACTGTAAAAGTAAGTGGAGAAGCTTTGAGTTTTTTAAGTACAGGTATTGATACAAGAGTTTATTTTATTAAAAATTTTTAAGGAGGAAATGTAACAAATTATAGAGATTTTATTTTATCTTAAATTCGTATAACCTGAATATTATTTATGTCTGAACCAGTAATTAAATGTCAATCTGTTTATAAAATCTTTGGAGCAAACGCTGAAAGGATGCTCAAAGAAGCAAATGGTAATGTTGATGCAAAAACATTTCAAGAAAATGGATGTATTGTAGGAGTTAACAATGCTTCTTTTGAGGTATCTAAAGGTGAAATGTTAGTTGTAATGGGTTTATCAGGATCAGGTAAGTCAACACTATTAAGGTGTATATCTAGATTAACAGACGCAACTGGTGGAAAAATTTTTATTGAAGGTCAAGACTTGCTTAATTTAAATAACAAGGAACTTATTGATTTAAGAAGAAATAAAATGGGAATGGTTTTTCAAAGTTTTGCGCTACTTCCACATAAAACAGTTTTAGAAAATATTGCTTTTCCTCTGCAAATTAAGGGTATTAAAACTGAAGATAGTATTAATAAAGCAATGGATATGGTCAAACTTGTTGGTCTAGATGGAAGAGAAAATTATTTTCCAAGAGAGTTATCTGGAGGGCAACAACAAAGGGTTGGAATTGCGAGATCATTGGCAGTTGAGCCAGATATATGGTTCTTAGACGAACCTTTCTCTGCATTAGATCCACTTATAAGGAAAGAAATGCAAGATGAATTTTTAAGACTTCAAGAAAAATTACAAAAAACTATAATGTTTATTACTCATGATTTTGATGAAGCCTTAAAACTAGCTGATCGAATTGCAATTATGAAAGATGGAATAATTGAGCAATTAGATACACCTGCGAACATTGTTTTAAATCCAGCTACTGAATATGTAAGAAAATTTACAGAAGAAGTACCGAGAGAAAAAGTTTTATTAATTAAAGATGTAATGGATGAAATAACATCTGACGACATGGGAGATATAAAAGTTTCAAAAGACGAGATTATTGAAAATGTTGCTGAAAAAATATTAACACAAGAAAAAACAGTAGCTGTAATAGATAGCAAAAATAATATTGTAGGTTCAATTAATCCTGCAAAAATTATTAATACAGTTTTTGGGGGAAGAAAAAATAATCATTAAATTATGGAATTACTTAAAAAATATCCTAAATTGTTTCAATGGTTGTTTTTATTAGCTGTATTTTTTGCACTATGTTTTGCAATTGATGTTCCTGAAACTTATAAATTTATTAGAGGACAAGCAGAATTTGTAAAAGATCCTAATCAGAGTGCCTTCGTATTTCTAGGTAAAGAGGTTAGATATTACGCTTTTGATGTTTTCTGGAGATTGCCACCATTACTTGGATGGCTTCCAATTTGGATAAATGATTCATTATTCTTTTTAATGAATGATTGGATGCCAATGGAATTTTGGAATGAAGATACGCAGGAATATAAGACACGACCTTTAGTTTTACAAATAACTAGAAACCTAACCGCATTTATGACTTTTCTAATAGAATTAATTAGAGAGATTTTATTAGGTGGTCTTGAAACAATTGTTGCTTTTACTAGTTGGGATTGGATTGATGCTAATCCCTGGGCAGAATTACCAGGCTTACCTTGGACTATTGTAGCAGCAGGATCAGCGATACTTGCTTATAAGTTAGGAGGTAAAGGATTGGCCTTATATGCACTTTTATCAATGACTTACATTTCAATATTTGGACAATGGAAACCGTCTATGCAAACACTTTCTTTTATATTAGTTGCAGCACCTCTTTCATTTATTTTTGGTTTAGGTTTGGGTGTTGCGGCATACAAAAGCAAAAGAGTAGAAAAAGCCCTTTATCCAATACTTTTAGTTATGCAGACAATGCCCCAGTATGCGGTATTAGTTCCTGCACTAGTTCTTTTTGGGGTAGGAGACCATGCTGCAGTAATTATAACAATGATTGTTGCTGTGCCACCAATGATACTATTAACTTTATTAGGTTTAAGGGCTGTCCCCCCAGAGGTAATTGAAGCTGGTAGAATGAGTGGATGTAGCAACTGGCAACTAATGTCAAAAGTATTAATTCCAACAGCGAGAAGAGATATTTTAATAGGAGTTAACCAAGTTATAATGGTGTGTTTTTCTATGGCAGTTATCTCTGCATTTATAGGAGCAAAAGGTTTAGGTTTTAATTTATTATTAGCTCTAAATCAGTTGAATATTGGATTAGCATTAGAGGCAGGTCTTTGTATTAGTTTGATTGCGATTTTATTAGATAAGATGTCTTTAGCTTGGGCAAATAAACAGGTTGATTATTTTGGTAATTTAAATTTTTTTCAACGAAATAAAAATTCGTTATTCTTTGGAATTATAGTAATAATAGGTATTCTATTAGCTTACTTTGGATCAATTTATTTTAAAGACGGGTATAATTATTTATTTGAAGTTCCGCATAATAAAGGAATATCGACAGCAGACTTTTGGAATAAAGGTGTTGACTGGATATTTGATACTTTCTTTGTATATATAAAAGCATTTAATACTTGGCTAATTGTTGATGTACTCCAACCGATGAGAGCTTTATATTTGAGAATGCCAGCCGTAGCCACATTAGTTCTAGTCGTTGGAGCTGGATATTTAATTGGTGGAGTTAGATCTGCTTTAGTTGTTTGTGGTTTAACTTTATTTATAGCTCTAAGCCCATGGTGGGATAGAGCATTAGTAACCACATACATGGCTACATTTGGTGTACTAGTATCTTGCACAATTGGATTTACTGTTGGAACTTTATGTTTTCAAAATAAACATTCTACAAACTTTATGTTAAATGTTTGTGATATATTTCAAACTTTTCCATCTTTTGTATATTTAATTCCTGTGATGATGCTTTTTGGAATTACAGATACTTCAGTTTTAATTGCTGTAATAGTTTATGCTACGATACCAGCAACAAGATACACAATTGAGGGTCTTAGAAGTGTTCCAGCTGGACTACATGATGCTGCAACGATGTCAGGTGTCACAAAGTTTCAAAGACTATTTAAAATAGAATTTCCATTAGCATTTCCACACATGATGTTGGGGCTTAATCAAACAATAGTTTTTGCATTATTTATGGTGATTATTGGTGCTTTTATTGGAACTGAAGATTTAGGTCAGTACATTCTAAAAGCTCTGTCAGATAAAAAAGGGGCAGGTATTGGATTAACACTCGGAATTTGTGTTGCATTTATTGGACTAATTTTTGACAACTTAATTAGAACTTGGGTAGGACAAAGAAAAAAACATCTAGGTATAGACTAAAATTGTGAAAAAATTTCTTGTTGCTATCGACCAAGGTACAACATCGTCTAGAGCAATTCTCTTTGATTTAGATGGCAATATAAAATTTACATCTCAGTTTGAATTTAATCAATACTTTCCAAAAAATGGATGGGTAGAGCATAATCCAAATGAAATTTGGTTAACAACTCTTAAAGCTTTAAAAAAAGTAATTAAAAAAGCATCTCTACTAAAAGGTAAAATATTAAGTATTGGGATAACCAACCAGAGAGAGACTACCATTCTATGGAACAAGAAAACGGGTAAACCAGTATACAATGCAATTGTTTGGCAAGATAGAAGAACTCATGAGTACTGTGAAAAGCTTAAGCAAAAAAAATATGAAAATATTTTTAGAAGAAAAACTGGTTTATTTATTGATCCATATTTTTCAGCTACTAAAATTAAATGGATCTTAGAAAACGTAAAAATTTCAAAGAAACTTCAAAAATCTAATAATTTATTATTTGGCACTGTTGATACTTTCTTAATTTGGAAACTAACTAACGGACAACATCATTTAACAGAGGCAACAAATGCAAGTAGAACAATGTTGTATAATATAAATAATAACACCTGGGACAAAGAAATTTTAAAAAAGCTCAATATCTCAAAAAGTATTTTACCTAATGTAAAAAATTCAGCGGATAATTTTGGATCAACAAATAAAAAAATAGTTGGATATGAAATTCCTATATCTGCGGTTTTGGGTGATCAACAAGCTGCAGCAGTAGGACAATCTTGTTTTAAAAAAGGCTCAATTAAAAGTACTTATGGCACAGGTGCTTTTGTAATAATGAATACTGGGTCAAAAAAAATTTTTTCAAAAAATAAATTATTAACCACAATTTGTTACAGATTAAACGGAAAAAATACTTTTGCTCTCGAAGGTTCAATTTTTATCGCTGGAGCAGGTGTTCAATGGTTAAGAGATAAGTTAAAATTAATTAATAATGCTTCCGACATAGATCAAATTGCTAAATCAAAAAAAAATAATGAAGGTGTCTACGTCGTACCAGCTTTTAGTGGACTGGGAGCTCCATACTGGAGGCCTGACGCAAGAGGAGTTATAACTGGATTAACTAGAGATAGTGATTGGAAAACCCTAGTAAGAGCAGTTCTAGAATCTGTGGCATACCAAAGCTATGATCTATTTAATGCCATTAGAAAAGATGGATTAAAACCTAAAATAGTAAAAATTGATGGAGGCATGGCCGAAAATAACTGGTTTTCACAGTTTTTGGCAAATATTATTGATATTAAAGCAGAAAGACCCAAAGTTTTGGAAACCACAGCACTTGGAGTTGCTTTATTTGCTGGATTCCAAATAGGAATATTTAAATCATTGGATCAAATAAAGAGAAAATGGAAAAAAGATAAAACCTTTAAACCTAAACTAAGTTCGACATTGAGAAAAAAACTATTGAATGGGTGGAAACTCTCAGTCGAGAAAACTTTATTGTAAATTCTATTATTTTAAAAAAGTATCCATAGAGTCATCCATCGCAGATGACCAAGGTGTGTGATGAACAGGGGCTATGGATCCAGTCACGGGTGATGAAAAAGATTTATTTCTATAAGTTGAAATATCATCCATTTTATGATGTTCCCAATCTTTAAAATGTTTTCTTATCAACTCAAAATCAATTTTTGGGTAATCTGACATATCATGAAGCTCTTTAGTATACTCAGTTTGAAAATCGATCATTTGATCTGGATTTTCTAATTTTTCTTCCATAGAAACCCATTTAGAAATATCTTTTTCTATTTCACTATCATTTGGAATTTTAATTTTATTCATTATCACATCCCTTGCGAACCATGCTTGGCAATCAAACATATTAAAAGTATGAAATTGATCCTGCATGCCTAGGTACATTAGCTTGTGATTTTCTTGCCAAACTACTCCTTTGTATAATTTTGGTGGATATAATCTGTTGTGAGTTTTGAGACTTAGTTTTTCGCTCAAAAATGGAAAATGATGCAGGTAGCCAGTGCATAATATAATTACATCTGCTTCTTGTTCTGTACCATCTTTAAAAATCGCTTTGTTACCGTCTAATCTATCTAGATAGTAAACTTCTTTCATACCAGCAGGCCATTTAAAACCCATTGGATTATGTCTATAACCTATGGTTACACTTTTAGCTCCATATTTATTACATTGTAGAGCAACATCTTCAGCTGAATAACTGCTTCCAAGCACTATCACATTTTTATCTCTAAATTCTTCAGCATCTCTGAAATCATGAGAATGCATTATTCTTCCTGGAAAAGAACTCATACCCTTGTATTCAGGAATAAATGGCACTGAAAAATGTCCGGTTGAAACAATTACATAATCAAACTTGTCAGACAAAATTTTATTATTAGTTTTATCTTGATAAATAACTTCAAATTTATCTGAATTATAATTTACACTCTTTACACTTGTGCTAAATTTAATTTTGCTTTTAATGTTTCCTTTACTTACTCTTCCAATTATATAATTATATAATACTTCTCTAGGTGGAAAAGATGGGATAGGTTTTCCAAAATGCTCGTCAAAAGAATAATCTGCAAATTCCAAACATTCTTTTGGTCCATTTGACCATAAATATCTATACATACTGTTGGGTACTGGATCGCCATATTGATCTGAACCAGTTCTCCAACTGTAGTTCCATAGTCCTCCCCAATCATCTTGTTTTTCAAAACATACGATTTCTGGAATCTTTTCTCCCTTTTGCTCAGCATGTTCAAAGGCTCTTAACATTGATAAACCACAAGGCCCTGCACCAATTATTGCTATTTTATTCATATAAACTGTATAATTTTAAAAGTTTATCTTATTAAACAAATCAAAAAAAATAAAACTATTTTTTCTTTAAATTTACTTGTTATTAATAAATAGTTTATTTTTAGTGAATTTATTTATGAAAAAAATTCTAATTATTGGAGGTGGAGCTATGGGGTCAGCATTCTCTGTTCCATGTATAGATAATAATAATAAAGTATTTATTACAGAACCATATAGCCAAAGATTTATTAAAAATTTATCATCAAAAAATAAATTTCATTCAGGTTTAAAAATTAATCTTTCAAAAAAACTAATATTTAAAAAATATTCCAAGGAATTATTTTTTGAAAAATATGATCTTATTGTTATTGCATTAAGTTTATCAGGTATTAATTTTGTTAGTAGAGAATTAAAAAAGTATAAAATAAAATCTCCAGTTTTAGTTCTTACAAAAGGTCTCAAATATGAAAAGAAAAATAAAAAAATTACAACTATTTCTCAAACTCTTTTAAAAAATATTCCTAAACTAAATGTATCAGTTTTGAAGGGACCTTGTTTAGCTAAAGAATTGGCAAGAAAAAGTCAAACGAGTGTAATTATAGCTAACAAAAACATTAAAATTGCAAAACTGTTAGGTAAAATGATTTCAAATAAATATTATTTAATAGAATACTCTAAAGATGTAATTGGTGTTGAAATATGTTCAGCAATAAAAAATATTTATTCTATGATAATTGGCTCTGGTTTAAGTTTGAATAAATCTTCAAGTCTATTTCAAAAATCACTATCAGAAATGAAATACATAACTAGACAGTTAAAAGGAAAAGAAGAAACAGTTTTAAGTCTAGCAGGAGTTGGAGACCTGTATGTAAGCGCTGCAGGTGGAAGAAATAGCAAAATGGGAAACTATTTAGGGCAAGGTTTTACTTTCAAAAGTGCTAAAAAAAAGTTTATGGTAAATGATACAGTAGAAGGCGAACAACTTGTAAGAGAAATTGCGCCATTTATTCTAAAAAAATTTAATTCAAAAAAAATTCCTTTAATGTTCAAAATGATTAGAGCAATTCTAAAAAATAAAAAATTTTTGATTTAAAAAATATTATATTTATTGACTTTTTGATTAGGGTAGACTTTTTTAACTTATTGTCATTCATTTCTCTCGCTGATACATTTAAATTATTAATCAACGAAAAGAGGGGAATCAATGATTAAAAAAACAATAATAACCGTCTGTACGCTTATATTTCTAATTTCAAATATTAGTTACGCAGACATCACTTTTTGGACTACAGAAGTTCAGCCAGCTAGAATGGCTAAACAAGAGGCAATGGCTAAAGATTTTGAAGCTAAAACTGGCATCAAAGTTGAAGTTATTCCTGTAGAAGAAAAAGATTTAGGAACAAGAGCAACTGCAGCAGCTGCAGCTGGTGATCTACCTGATGTAATCTATCATACATTACAGTATGTACTACCTTGGGCAGAAGCTGGAATATTAGATGTAGATGCTAATAATGCAGTTGTTAAAGAACTTGGCAAAAAAACTTTTGCGCCAGGTGCTTTAAATATGGCTAAAAAAGGATCAAAAATAGCCGCTGTACCAGTTGATGGTTGGACGCAAATGGTCGTTTATAGAAAAGACTTATTTGAAAAAGCAGGTCTTGCACCACCAACAAGCTATGAAAATATTACTAAAGCAGTTGAAGCACTTTCTGGTGATGGAATGTTTGGATTTGTTGCTGCAACAAAAACTGACGAAAACTTTATGAGTCAGGTTTTAGAACATGTTCTTTTAGCAAATGGAGTAAATGTTGTTAAAAAAGGCGCAATAAGAAAACAAGGCAAAAAGTTAAAAGCTTCTTTAGAGTTTTATAAAGTTATTGCAAATGCAAGTCCTCCAGGAGAATTATATTGGAAGCAATCAAGAGAATTGTATTTTGCTGGAAAAACTCCAATGATAATTTGGTCTCCATTTATTATGGATGAATTAGCTGGTTTAAGAGATTCAGCGCCGCCAACAATAAATAGTGATCCAACATCTGGGGAGTTAGCTTCAAAAACTGGCTTCATCACGAACCTAAAAGGTCCTAATAATAATAAAGGAGCTGCTTGGGCTGATGTCAGATATTTTGGAATAACTGCTGATGCTGATACAGAAGAAGCAAGTGCTTTTATTAAATACTCAATGGATGAGGGTTATACAAAAACTCTTTCAATCGCACCAGAGGGTAAATTTCCTGTGAGAAGAGGAAACTCAAGCGATCCTGAAGCATTTACAAAAGCATGGAGTAAACTACCTGTTGGAGTTGATAGAAAAGCACCTTTATCAGACTTGTATTCAGAAGATGTTATAAACAATATCGTTGCTGGATTAGATAAGGCTCAAAGATGGGGTGTAAAAGAGGGTGAACTTTCTAGAGCTTCTAAAATTATTAATAACAAGTTTATTAATAGAATAACTAGACTTTATGTTGATGGACAGATTGATATAGATCAAGCAGTAGATATGATCAATCAAAAACTCTCTCAATTTTAATCTAGAAATTTTAATTTAAATAAAAGCGGATAATATGTATTATCCGCTTTTATTATGAGTGACACACTTTCAAAAATAGAAAAAAGAACTGCATATATATTAATATTACCTGCAGTTTTCCTTGTTTTTTCAATCATCTTATTTCCAATATTTGCAAATGTATGGATAAGTTTTAAAGAGGTTGGTCTAAAAGATATCAGGATCCCTGAACCTAGAGCAAAAAAAATTGTAAAATCCATTAAAGATAATCCAGATCAATTAAAGGTTATTTATAAACTTAGAAATAGTTCATTAATTTTAGAAATAAGGGATGTTAAATTTCAAGATAAATTACCTAAGAATATCAAGCCTATTAATTTAGATGAAAGATGCAGGGTCAAATCAAATAAAATTTATTGTGAATTTGGAAATTGGGAAGCAAAATACAAGGAAAATTTTCAAATATTATTAAAGAGTTCTGATGGCAAAGAATTAAATAAAAAAGAATTAAAAACCATTAAACCAAAATTAACAGGTAAATCAGATAATATTCTATTAAATACTAATTTTACATTAAAGAATTTTAAAAAGGTTTTTTTTCAAAATGAATTTTTTGAGTTATTATCAACTACTTTTTACTATACCTTTTTTGGTACAATTGGTTCAATTGTATTTGGAATACTCACTGCACAACTCGTAAACCAGAAGTTTTTTGGAAGAACATTTATGAGAAGTGTTTTGCTTTTTCCATATGTAGGTCCAGTTGTTGCCTTAGCTTATACTTGGGAGTTATTACTAGATCCTTACAGTGGAACTTTAAACAATCTTCTTATGAATTTTCAAGTTATCCAGGAACCCTTAAATTTACTAGGTCAAAAATATTTAACTGTAAATTTTTTTGGTTTTGATCTTAAATTACGATTAGCATTAACAACTGTTATTATTTTTGAAATTTGGAGATACTTTCCTTTAGCATTCTTATTTATATTAGCTCGACTGCAAGCAGTGCCTAAAGAATTATATGAGGCAGCGGAAGTGGATGGCGCTGGTCCTTTACAAAAATTTATTAATATCACACTTCCTCAAATAACAGCTGTGATATCCATTCTCTTTATGATTAGGTTTATTTGGAACTTTAATAAATTTGAGGATATTTTTTTATTAACTGGAGGTGCATCTGGAACTAGAACTTTGCCAATAAATGTTTACGAGCAAGGATTTACTATTTCCGATATTGGTATGGGATCAGCAGTATCAATTGTAATAGTTGCTTTGTTGCTAATATTTATGTTCATTTACTTTAAATTAATAGGCAAGAGGGCCGATGAAAACTAAAAGTTTAATATACTACGCATTAATTTCTTCGATATTTTTGTTTTCTTTAGTTTCTATTTGGAAAATTTTAGCAACGCTACAAGGAATTGAGTTAAAAAATTTCAATTTTGCGATAATTATTACTTTAGGTATCGCTATTAGTCTTTTAAATACACTTATAGGGGACAAGTTAAATTATATAATAAAATCAACTTTTTTTGCCCTTATATTTACTTTTATTGATGGGTATATCGTTCAGTTAATGCCAGTTTGGTATAATATTGGAATATTTGGAATTCTGATATTTTTTTCATTAAAAATTAACAAGTATAATCAAAAATACTTAGCGACCGAGCATTCATCTCAAATAGTGGTGTTTGATTTTTTAACTCTTTTTGGAATTGTTTTATTTTCATTTGTCATTTTATTTCCATTTTACATGATGTTGATAACAAGCTTTAAAACCCAAGCTGCTTTACTAATTAATCCTTTAGATTTTAGTATTAATTTTAATCAAGACTTTAAGGTATTATTTAAGTCATACTTTGTGATATTTGATACTTACAAATTTGGCAGATACATACTAATAAGTACATTTGTTTCTGTCGGTACAGTCATAGTTACTTTACTATTTGCAATCCCAGCTGCTTATGCTGTAGCAAGGTTAAATTTCTTTGGAAAAAACTTTCTGTCGACTTCAATTTTAATTATTTATATGTTTCCTGCTATTGTATTGGTTATTCCTTTATATACTGTTTTTAGTCAACTAGGGTTAAGGAACTCAGTAGGCGGTTTATTAATTGTTTACACAGCAACTACTTTGCCAGTTGCAATTTATATGTTACAAGGTTACTTTAGAAGCATTCCCAAAGAACTAGAAGAAGCAGCAATCATGGATAAATTAAATTGGTTTGGCATAATTATAAAAATAATTTTGCCTTTAAGTATACCTGCAATCTCATCAGTTGCTTTATATGTATTTATGATTGCGTGGAATGAGTTTTTATTTTCTCTTATGTTCTTAGACAATCCAAACTCATTTACATTATCAAGGGCAATACAATATCTTAGCGGTGACGCTGAAACTCCAAGACAATATTTAATGGCTGGGTCAGTAGTTGTTACAATACCTGTTTTGTTAATTTTTGTATACTTTGAAAAATATTTAGTCAGTGGTCTTACTGCAGGAAGTGTAAAGGGTTAATGGAAGATTTTATCAAATCAGCAAAGAAAGTTTTATTAGGCAATAAAAAAAAAGGATATACATTACCAACCAATAACAAATTGTACCCAGCACAATGGAATTGGGACTCAGGTTTCATTGCTTTAGGATATTCTCATTTTAAACTTAAATATGCTTTAGATGAAATAAAGACGCTTATAAGAGGTCAATGGAAAGATGGAATGATACCTCATATATTATTTCACGATTTAAATACTAATTATTATCCAAACCATTCTGTTTGGGCTTGTGGAAATAAAATACATTCATCTGGCATTACTCAACCACCAATTCTTGCAATAATTTTAAAACTAATTTTAGATAAAAAAAGAATTAACAAAAAAGATAAACCCGAAATAAAAAAAATAATTAAGGGGATATTAAAATATCACAAATGGTTTATTAAATTTAGGGATCCAAATAATTCTGGATTAGTCTCAATTTTACACCCCTGGGAGAGTGGCTATGATAATTCACCATTATGGGATGATCCTATGAGCAAAGTAAAAGTCCCAAAAAACCTTAAATACAAAAGAGGAGATAACAAAGTTGTTAATCCTGAATATAGACCATTAGATATTGATTACGATAGATACGTAACTATCAAAAATCATTTGAGAAAAAATAATTATAATCCAAAAAAACTTTATAAAGCATCTTTATTCAATGTAGTTGATGTTGGTTTTAACTCTATATTTTTGCGAGCAAATAAAGATCTTCTTAAATTATTAAATACCTTCAATTTGCAAAGTATTGAATTAGAATCTTATATATCAAGATCCGAAAATAAAATTGTAAAATTATATAATCAGAAAAAAAATACATTTTTTAACATTGATATAAAAAATAAAAAAAAAATAAACATTCCATCAATTACTCATTATTTTATTTTATTTGCAGATTTAAAAGACAAAGTATTAAATAATAAAATTATTAAAAACTTAAAAAAACACAGTTCTAAAGAAAAATATTTATTATCAAGTGTAAAACCAAATCACCAAAAGTTTGAAGAGAAAAGATATTGGAGAGGTCCGGTATGGATTAATTGTAATTGGATAATATATCAAGGGTTAAAAAATAAGAATATTAAATTTGCTAAACAAATAAAAAGAAAAACTATTAATTTAGTAAAGCAAAAAGGGTTTAATGAATACTTTAGCTGTAAAACTGGTAAAGGATTTGGTGCAACAAATTTTTCTTGGACTGCCGCATTATTTTTAGACCTAATACTTGAAAATAAAAATGACTAATTACAATTGGAATTATCCAACAACTGTTTGGGTAGGCAAAGATAGAGCTAAGGATTTAGAAAAGGCTTGTGATGAAATTAAAACTTTAAATCCATTATTAGTAACAGATAAAGACTTAATCAATTTAGAATTTATAAAAGATTTAATTAATGATTTAGAAAAGAAATTTAAATTATCTACTTTTTCTAATTTCTCAGGAAACCCTACGGGTGAGAATGTTGATGAAGGCGTTGAACTATTCAAGAATAATAGTTGTGACAGTGTAATAGCTATTGGAGGTGGAAGTGCATTAGACGTGGGTAAAGCCATTGCTTTTATGTCTGGTCAATCTAGACCTATTTGGGATTTTGAGGATATTGGTGATTATTGGAAAAGGGCAGATGAAAAAAATATCTCTCCAATAATTGCAGTTCCAACAACTGCTGGAACTGGTTCTGAAACTGGCAGAGCATCAGCAATAATTAATGCAAAAACTGGAATAAAAAAAATTATTTTCCACCCAAAATTTTTACCATCTATTGTCATATTGGACCCAGTTCTTACTAAAGATCTTTCTCCCCGATTAACAGGAGCGACAGGAATGGATGCATTAGCGCATAATTTAGAAGCATTTTGTGCACCTGGCTTTCACCCAATGGCTGATGGAATAGCAATTGAAGGAATGAGGTTGATAAAAAAATCACTTTTGAAAGCTGTTAAAGATGGAAGTGATCTAGATGCTAGATCAGATTTGTTAGCTGCAGCAAGTATGGGATCTACTGCATTTCAAAAAGGCTTAGGAGCCATTCATTCACTTAGCCATCCACTAAATGCTCAATTTAATCTTCATCACGGATTATCTAATGCAATATTTATGCCTTATGTTTTAACTTTTAATAAAGAAAATATTGAGGAAAGAATAATTTCTATATGTGATTACCTTAACTTAAGTAAAAGTTTTGATGCTTTTCTTGAATGGATATTAGAGCTAAGAAAAGAATTAAATATTCCACATAAACTATCAGACTTAATAGAGGCAAAAAAAATGAACTTAGATGATTTATCAAAGATGGCTCTTGATGATCCATCAACATCTTCAAATCCAAAAAAATTGACTATAAATGATATGAAAGCTATGTATGAGCATAGTATTTCAGGAGATTTATTTTAATGAAAAAAATACTAATAGTTGAGGGAAATTTAAGAGAGGAAAATCAGAGTTTTACTGATGGTGGAATTAAAACACATACAGAAAGTCTTAAAGATAGCATAGCCTATTTTACTGATAAAATTGAAATAGATGTTGTAAATCCCTCATCTGATAAAAATATTTCTGAAAAAGTAACTGATCTCAATAAATATGATGGACTAATATGGGGTGGGAGTAGTCTAAATATTTATAATGATACCATCGAAATAAGAAGACAGATCGAATTTATGAGAGAGTGTCAAAAAAAAATTAAAAAAATATTAGCTATTTGCTGGGGACTTCAGGTTGCTGTTACGGTAGCAGGAGGTCAAGTAAAAAGATGTACTAACGGATCTCACAGAGGTATAGCACTAAACATTGAAATAAATAATGAGGGATTAAAACATCCAATATATAAAAATAAAGATAAAATTTTTAATACACCTGCTTTTAATTTTGATGAAGTTGCAACATTACCAAAAAATTCAAAATTACTAGCCTCAAATCCTGTAAATAAAGTTATGGGAGTAAATTTTCAGTCTGCAATAAGTGATATATGGGGTATTCAATATCATCCTGAAATAACTTACGATAAAATGATAAGCCTTATACATTTCAGAAAAGAACGACTTTTAAACAATAATGCCTTTGTAGATGAGCAAGAGATAAATAATCATGTAAGAATGATTGCTGAAGAAAATAAGATTACAAATAAAGATCTTAGAATGCGTGAACTTGAAAACTGGCTTAATTATCTTTTAAAATAGACCTTCTGTTTCACCTTTTTCATTAATACGAATTGAGTCCGCAGCTGGCACTTTTGGCAATCCTGGCATTGTCATTATTGCACCGCATACAACAACGATAAATTCTGCTCCTGATGATAGTCTTACTTCTCTTATTGGTAATACATGACCTGAAGGTGCTCCCTTTAGATTTGGGTCAGTGGAAAAACTATATTGAGTTTTTGCAATACAAATTGGTAATGATTGGTAACCTCTTTCTTCAAAAGCTTTTAATTGGTCCCTTATTTTAGTATCTGCTACTACTTCGCTTGCTCTATAAAGTTCCTTGGCAATTGTTTCTATTTTTTTAAATAACGAAGTTTTATCATCATATAAAAATTTAAAATCACTATCTTTTTCACATAGTTCAACTACATCATTTGCTAAATTAGTTGCACCTTCTCCACCTTTTTCCCAATGCTTTGATATAGAGGCTTTAATATCCTTTTGTTCACAAAATTGGGTAACTTCATCAATTTCTTTATCAGTATCTAAAACAAAGTGGTTAATAGCTACTGTTACAGGTAATCCAAATTTTTGAATATTTTCTATATGTCTTTCTAAGTTAACCAATCCTTTTTTAACTGCATCTACATTTTCTTTTTTTAATTCATCTTTTTTAACTCCTCCATGCATTTTTAGAGCTCTTATAGTTGCAACAATCACAACACAACTTGGTTTTAATCCTGATTTTCTACATTTAATATCTAAGAATTTTTCTGCTCCTAGGTCAGCTCCAAACCCTGCTTCTGTTACGACATAATCTGAGAGTTTTAATGCTGTCTTAGTTGCTAAAACTGAATTACATCCATGAGCAATATTTGCAAATGGTCCACCATGAATTATAGCAGGATTGTTTTCCAAGGTTTGTGTAACATTTGGTCTAATAGCGTCTTTTAACAATACAGTCATTGGACCCTGCGCGTTTAAATCTTTTGCATATATCGGTTTTTTATCTCTAGTATAAGCAACAGTAATATTACCAATTCTATTTTCAAGATCATGCAAATCATTTGATAAACAAAAGATTGCCATTATTTCTGACGCAACAGTAATATCAAAACCATCTTCTCTTGGAAATCCATTCGCAACACCACCAAGATTAATATTTATAGATCTTAAAGCTCTATCATTCATGTCGAGAACTCTTTTCCAAACTATTCTTCTGACATCTATATTTAGTTTATTTCCCCAATATATGTGGTTATCTATTAATGCAGATAAAAGATTATGCGCAGATGTAATTGCATGAAAGTCTCCTGTGAAATGAAGATTTATTTGCTCCATAGGAACTACTTGAGCATAACCACCACCAGCAGCCCCACCTTTCATTCCAAAAGAAGGACCAAGACTTGGTTCTCTTAAACAAACAATAGATTTTTTACCTATTTTGTTTAATCCATCTGACAATCCTACAGAAGTTGTTGTCTTTCCTTCCCCTGCCGGAGTAGGTGTAATTGCTGTTACTAGAATTAATTTTCCATCTTTTTTGTCTTTAAATTTTTCTAAGTATTCAAGTTTGATTTTAGCTATATATCTGCTTATTGGACTATATGCCTCAGTTTTGTCGGGTACTCCCACTCCATCCAAAATTTCTTGGATAGGTTTCATTTTTGCTTCTCTAGCAATTTGAATATCTGATTTTAACATTTAGTTTAAAATTTATAATTGTTTAATGTGCAAAATGTCTATACTTTTTTGGTTTGATTTTAAACATCTAAAAAATATATATATAAAAAATAAGAAAAAATTTATGTTTAATTGGATAAAATTATAAAATGCAAAAATACTCTGTTTTTAGCCTCATTAAAAATGCATTCTCAGATCATCAGAATTGGGAAGTAGCATGGAAAGATCCAACTCCTAAAAAAGAATATGATGTGATTATCATAGGTGGCGGGGGTCATGGTTTAGCAACTGCATACTACTTAGCTAAGGAGCACAATATTACAAATGTAGCTATCATTGAAAAAGGCTGGATAGGTGGAGGTAATGTTGGAAGAAACACTACAATAATTAGATCAAACTATATGCATGATGACAATGCTTTGTTCAGTGAATTTGGTATGGATTTGTGGAGAAAGATGAGTCAGGATTTAAATTACAATGTAATGTTTTCTCCAAGAGGAATAATTAATCTTGCCCATTCAGATGCACAAATGAATGCATACTCTAGAAGAGGTAATTCAATGCGTTTAAATGGAATTGATGCAGTTTTATTAAGTAGGGAAGAAGTTCAAAAACGAATTCCAATGGCAGATTTTTCAGACAATGTTAGATTTCCAATTTTTGGAGGTTTGATGCAACCAAGTGCTGGGACTGCTAGGCACGATGCTGTTGCTTGGGGATATGCAAGACAAGCTGACTCAATGGGTGTTGACATAATTCAAAATTGTGAAGTTACAGGATTTGATGTTACTAACGGTAAAATAATTGGTGTAAGAACTTCTAGAGGAGATATTAAAGCGAAAAAAGTTGGTTTGTGTGTTGCAGGTAGCACAAATATTTTAGCAGAAATGTTAAACATGACATTACCAATTGAAACTCATCTTCTTCAAGCATGTGTATCAGAACCTGTTAAACCTTTGCTTGACCATGTCGTTACCTTTGGTGCAGGTCACTTTTATTGTAGTCAATCAGATAAAGGAGAGATGGTTATGGGTGGAGACTTGGATGGATACAATAGTTACTCACAAAGAGGAAATTTACCAACACTCCAGCACGTATTGACTGAAGGTATTGCAATGTTTCCATTTCTAAGCAAATTGAAAATGCTTAGAACTTGGGGTGGAATTATGGATATGTCAATGGACGGTTCACCAATCATTGATAAAACACATATTGATGGCTTATACTTAAATTGTGGCTGGTGTTATGGTGGATTTAAAGCTACACCTGCTTCAGGTTGGACTTTTGCACATACAATTGCGCAAGATAGAGTTCATGAATTAAACGCAGGTTACAGTTTAAATAGATTTAATACTGGTGATTTAATTGATGAAAAAGGTCTTGGTACCAAAACTTGGATATCTTAAATGCTCTATATATTCTGTCCACATTGTGGATCAAGATCACAGAATGAGTTTGCTTATGGTGGAGATGCAACAGTAAAACGACCAGAGCTTAACAAGGAAATTAGTGACCAAGAGTGGAATAATTTTGTTTATTTAAGAAAAAGTCCTAGAGGAAAACACCTTGAGTTATGGCACCATATATCTGGCTGCAGACAATGGATAAAAGTTGAAAGAGATACTTCAACTCACGAGATTTTTAAAACCTATAAAGCAGATGAACTGACTGAATAATGTCACAAGATTTTAGATTAGATAACATTGGAATGGTAAATAGAAATAAAAAAATTTCTTTTACATTTAATGGTAAAAAATATTTTGGTTATGAAGGAGATACTATTGCTTCTGCTTTAATAGCAAATGGAGTGCATCTTGTTGGGAGAAGTTTTAAATATCATAGACCTAGAGGTTTCTTTGGAGTTGGTGTTGATGAACCTTATGCAATTTTACAATTAGAAAGAAATAATGAGAGAGATCCTAATATTAGAGCTACTGAACAGGAGATTTTTGAAGGTTTAGAGGTTAAAAGTGTAAATTGTTGGCCTAGTGTAAACTTTGATATTGGAGCAATTAATAATTTCTTAAAAATGTTTTTTCCAGCCGGGTTTTATTATAAAACTTTTATGTGGCCACCAAGTTTCTGGTACAAAATTTATGAACCTTTCATTAGAATGGCAGCAGGTTTTGGAGAAGCATCTATCAAACATGATAAAGAAAGATACGAGCATAAATATGAATATTGTGATTTATTAATCACTGGATCAGGACCTTCAGGTTTAGCTAGTGCATATGCAGCAGCAAAAAATGGTGCGCGTGTAATTTTAGCTGAAGACAAACCTAGGTACGGAGGTAGCTTGTTAACTAGTGATGTAAATATTGGTAATCAAACTGGTGCTGAATGGTCAGAGAAAATAATTACTGAGTTAAAGTCAATGTCAAATGTGATTGTAAAAAATAGATCACAAGTATTTGGTTATTATGATCATAATATGTTGGTAATGTCGGAACGAATAAGTGATCACTTGCCTAAAACCCAAAAATATTTACCTAAACAACGTTTGTGGTACATAAGAGCAAAAGAAGTTCTTATTTCATCAGGTTCAATTGAAAGACCATTAGTATTTGGTAACAATGATACCCCAGGTGTAATGTTATCTTCGGCAGCTAAAGAATACATAAAGGTCTATGGAGTTTTAGTTGGGAAAAAACCTTTGATATTTACTAATAATGACAGTGGATATGAAACCGCTATAGAGTTCAAAAAAAATGGTGTTAATCCATTAATTTTAGACACTAGAAAAGAACCATCTTCTGACATTATTACTGAAGCAAAAAATTTAGGAATTGAAATTAAATATTCTTATGTGGTAGTTGCTGCTAAAGGATACAAAAAAGTTAAATCAGCTGATATTGCAAAAATATCTGATAATAAAAAAGATTTATCAAATATAGAAAATATTGAATGTGATTGTATTTGTGTTTCAGGGTTTTGGACGCCATCAATTCATTTAGCATCACAATCTGGAAATAAATCTGAATTTAATGAGAAAATAGATGCATTCATTCCAAAAAAATCTAAACAGAAAGAAAATACTATTGGTTCAGCAAACGGTAAATTTACTTTAGAGGAAACTATTAATGAAGCATTTAATAAAGGATACGAAGTCTCAAACAAAATAACTGAAAATAATAATAAAGTTTCTGTTCCAACAGTAGTTGAAAAAAAATCTACAGAGCATGACAAGTTTTGGTGTGTTCCATTACCAAAAGGTAAATCTTACAAAAGATTTTTAGATTTTCAAAACGATGTGGCTGTAACAGATATAGAGTTGGCATTAAGAGAAGGTTTTAGATCAATCGAACATGTAAAAAGATATACCACCCTTGGAATGGCAACAGATCAAGGAAAGACAAGTAATCTTAATGGTTTACAATTAGTGTCAGACATTGAAAATAAAGTTGTACCACAAGTTGGCCACACTACATTTAGGCCACCTTATACACCTGTTTCAATTGGAGCAATTGTGGGAAGAGAAGTTGGCAAACATTCTAAACCGACAAGAAAATCACCAATGCACGAGTGGCACGAAAAAAATAATGCAGTATTTGTTGATGCTGGAGTTTGGTTGAGACCAAGATACTACAAGCAAGGAAATGAAACATTATTTGAAGCTTCAAAAAGAGAAGCAAAAAATGTAAGAAAAAATGTAGGTGTATGTGATGTAACTACTTTAGGAAAAATAGATGTTAAAGGTCCCGATGCTGCAGAATTTTTAAATAGAGTTTATACTAATGCATGGCTTAAGCTACCAGTTGGTAAAGCAAGATATGGAGTGATGCTAAGAGAAGATGGAATTGTAATGGATGATGGAACAACAACAAGAATTTCTGACAATCATTACCACATGACAACTACAACAGCGCAGGCAGCCAATGTACTATCTCATTTAGAATATTATTTGCAGCTAGTTTGGCCAGAATTAAATGTGAATGTAGTTTCAACAACAGAGCAGTGGGCTGGTGCTGCAATAGCAGGCCCAAATTCAAGAGCATTACTAATGAAATTATTTCCAAATACTGATGTATCTAATGAAGCTCTACCATTTATGGGTTACAAAGAGGCTGATTTATTTGGTATTCCTGCAAAGATTTATAGAATTTCATTTTCAGGAGAGCTTGCTTATGAAGTTAATGTGGAGTCAGACTATGGTAATTTCATGTGGGAAAAAATTATCGAAGTTGGTAAAGAATTTCAAATACAGGCATATGGAACTGAGGCCCTATCTACTTTAAGGATAGAAATGGGTCACGTTGCTGGCTCTGAGCTTGATGGGAGAACAATTCCTCATGATGCATCGCTTGAAGGTTTGGTAAGTAAGAAAAAAGACTTTATTGGTAAAAGATCTTTAAGCAGATCAGCTTTCATAAAACCGGATAGAGAAAAAATAGTAGGTGTTGTTCCATTAGACAAAACAACAAGTATTCCTGAAGGTTCATATATTGTTAAAGACCCTAAAGCAAAACTTCCAAACCCTAAATTAGGTCATGTCTCAGCATCATGTTGGAGTGTTGAGTATGATAATCCATTCTCGCTTGCGATAATTAAAGATGGAAAAAATATGATAGGACAAAAGCTATTTGCTATGTCACCTTTAAAAAATAAGACTATTCCTGTGGAAATTGTTTCATCTCATTATGTTGATCCTGAAGGAAAGAGAGTAAGGGCATGAAAATGATTTCTGCATTACAAAATGTCCATGTCGAAGGGTCATTTGGAAACTTTGAAAATAAATCTGAAAATGAATTATTAAAAATTAAAGAATTAAAAAATTTATTAATCGTTCAAATAGTTCAGTATAAAAATTCTTCAATTAAAATTGACGATATAAATTTTAACAAGTTAAAATTTGTAAATCAGGCACAAAAAGTAGTTTCAAATGAAAATATAAGAGTTTTGTGGAATTCACCAAATAATTGGCTTTTAGTTTCTCATAAAAAAGAATTGTTAAAAGAAATTTACAGTACTTTTAATGAAAATGATTTTGCTGTTACAGACCTTTCTCATTCAAAAGCAACAATAGAATTAGAAGGACCATACTTAAAAGAAGTTTTAAAAAAAGGATGTCCTTTTAATTTTAACATTTTAACAAAAAATATGAGTATTAACTCAGCTTATAATGGAATTTCTTTTATAGTTGATATGGTTGAAAATGAACCAGAAAAAGCAAGAATTTTTTCTCTAAGAAGTTTTGGGGAATCTCTATACCATTCTATCACTGATGCTTCTTTAGAATTTGGCTATAAGTGTAATTAGTTATTATTCCTCAGTTTTAAATCTAGATTTCTGAATAAATAAAACAAATAGCACTGGTATAATTAAGGTAATAATTGTAACTGTAATTAATAACAATCCTAGCTCAGAATAGTCTGCTGTAGTTAAAATTGCGTTTGTAACCTTATCTTTTACTTCTCTTGTAATTGTAAAAATTTCATTGAGATATTTTGTTAATAAAGCACTTGCAGACAAAGCTAAATTAGTGAATGAGGCAAAAACCGCAAAAAAAGTTGCTTTTAAATGTGAAGGAGCATTCTTAGCAATCCAAGCCAAAAGTGGAATCATAGATATTTGACCCAATGGAGATTCTAATGCTGTATTAATTATTGCTATAAATTTTGCATCAACAATTCCATTTGTTAACGAAGAAGTCCAGTTATGAAATCCATAATACATTCCAACACTTGGCAAAAATAATATTGATCCAGCAATTGATAAAATTACGATTATTTTAGCAATAGAATTTTTTGCCATAAATGGTCTAAGCATTATTATTCCAACTAATGTTAGAACAGAAGCTAGTAAAGACAGTATTGAAAAAAATTGTTCATTAAACTGTAGTTCATCAATTTCAAACCAAGATAAGCCCGGTCCAGGTCCAGGCATGGCTCTAAATATAAAAATAATTATAGCAGTTCCAACTATAGTAAATCTTAACTTTTCAGGTAACTCTTTAATAAGTTTGTTCATAAGAAATAAAATGATTAACATAGAACCTAAAAAAACAATTTCTTGTGCAAAAGGTAATCCTAACGAACCGACACTCAATGTGAAAATTACAAAAATTAAACTACCACCTAGTATCCACCAATTAACTTTTGTTTGCTCATGATTAAAATTATCTTCCTCACCTGAAAGACCTTGTCTAATTAAAATGTTTTTCTTTTTATTTTTTAAATAAGCAGCAAAAATAACACCTAAAATTGAAACCATTGGTATTATTAATGCATAAAGATATATCGAGCCGTATAATTGTATTTTTTCAGCCTGTTCAAGATCATCTACCCCCTTAAATAAAATCACATTGGCAAGAGCAACCAACACTGTCCCACCTATAATTGCAAATCTTCCAAGTGTTTGCATCGTCGTATGCATAATTTTAATTTGATCTGCTGTAAATTTTTCTCCGTTCTCATTTATTAAGGGCACAGCCTCGACTGTCATTGCATCAGCAACAACATCTTGGACTACATATCCAATAGGAGCTAAAAGAACACTTATTACAAACCAAGTTTCAACTTTTAAATAAGATGACATTTGTTCTGTATGAATTATTAGTCCGTACATTATTAATAAACTTACACCAATTAATGAGGCACCGACGTAAACCATGTAATTCTTTTTATTCCATATTAAATCTACCAAATGCCCTAGTGGCATCTTTAAAGCCCAAGGTATTCCTGCCCAGAAACCTAATCCTGCAAGAAATGCTGCAGATAAATTTAAGTAATCTTTTACAAAGAAAGTACCTACTATTCCTGTAAGTCCGGATATACCTGCTGCAACATAAATCATTAACGGAGGTAAATAAGACAATTTAAATTGTCTTCCTAAATCAAAAAGTGTTGAGTCTATAAATTGAATGATTTTGTCCATTTATTCTTAATCTAAAAGGTTTAATTTAATTAGACTATTATTTTTTGTTTCTTTGCACCACAATTCATAACTTTCGCACACTCTCCACAAATGATTTGTAGCTCTTTGTGATATTTCTAACGGAAAATGACTTTTTGCATAGTACAAATCAGGAAATTTAATCAATTGTTTAATCATAGCTTCTTTTTGTAAATTCAAAAGCCTTAAAACCTCTTTAGAAATTTTTTCTCCTGAGGTCTCATCAACAAAATCCTTCTCTTTTAGTTTCTCAAGCCATTCATCATGAAATTTACCACTACTTACTTTTTCGTACAATTTTGAACCCATAAATCTTTCAATTGCATCTATATTTGAAATATCATTATTTTGTTTTTTAATTTTAAATATTTCTAAATAAATTGCTTCAGCAACATAAAGTATGTAAGGTTTTTTATTTTCATCTTTCATAAAATTATAAATCTAAAGTATAATAACAGGAATTAGGATCTTCTTTGTAGTGAGCAAATGGTTTGCATTTAGTAAATTTAAAATGTTCAAAAAGTTTTCTAGCAGGTAAAAAGAAATTTCCAGATCCCGTTTCAATACTTAGTTTTTTTATACCTAATTTTTTTGCCTGAATTATCAAATGTGAGATTATTTTATTACCAATACCTTTATTTCTAAAATCATTAGATACTCTAATTGATTTAAATTCCCCATGATTTTGTCCAATAAACTTTAATGCTCCACATCCAATTAAATAATTGTTATCCCATAAACTCCAAAATTTTATACTTGGATCTTTAAGTCCAGGTATATCTAAAACATGAGTACTACCTTTAGAAGAAACAGATCTTAATTCAATAAAGTGTTTTATTAAAAGATGATTTACCTTTGGGTGGTCAAAGTTATTTTCTATTGATTTAATCATTAGCATGAACATATAATCTAAAAAAAAATTAAACCAATACGAAAAAATATGTGTGGAAGATACGTCATCACCAATGCGGTTTCAAAAACAAGTAAAATCGTTAAAACTGCAATTAAAGTAGAAGACTCAGAAAATTATAATGCACATCCTTACCAAAAACTTCCAGTTATTAAGAAATATAACAATGGAAATACTCTTGAAAATTTAAAGTGGGGGATTGTACCTAGTTGGGCTAAAAAAAAAGACTTTAAACCATTAATTAATGCAAGATTAGAGACGATTGATGAAAAGGTCTCTTTTAAAAAGTTAATAAAGCTTCAAAGATGTGTTGCTGTGGCCGACGGATTTTATGAATGGAAGAGAATAGAAAAAGAGAAGACGCCTTATTACTTTTTAAGAGAGGATAAGAAACTTATTTATATCGCAGGTATTTATGAGGAAGATCAATTTTGCATGATTACTGAGGAAGCAAGTTCAAATGTAGCAGAAATTCATCACAGACAGCCAGTTATCTTAAATGAAGCCGATGTTAATAAATATTTGAATATTGAAATTTCAGGATCAAATTATTTAAAACAATCCTCAAAATCAAAACTTTCTTTTTATGAAATTTCTAAGGATGTAAATAAGCCAACAAATAACAATATTTCTTTAATACAACCTATATAAAATTATTTTTCAATTATTGTTAGATGTCCCATTTTTCTTTTCGCTTTTATTTGTTTTTTTAAATAGTCATAAAAAAACTCATTCTCTTTAAAAGTTTTATTTCTATAAATTGTTATGTCATCACCGATTAGATTAATCATTTGAGCATTATATATTTTTTTAGTGTCAATTTTTTTTAAACCACAAACAGCTCTTATATGATTTTCAAATTGACTAACATTGTGTGAGTTTATTGTTAGATGACCAGAATTATGAACTCTAGGAGCAATTTCATTAACATATAAGTTTTCATTTTTATCAATAAAAAACTCAACGCATAATGTTCCAATATAATCTAGTTCTTCAACAATTTGTTTTGCCCATTCTTTTGATTTAACCTTTATTGTTTCTGAAACTTCAGCAGGAATTTTTGAATGTTTCAAAATTTGATCTTCATGAACATTCTCAATCGGTTCATATATCTCATATTTTTGATTGCCAAATCTACATATGACAATTGAAATTTCTTTTTTAAGATTAATAAATTTTTCTAAAATATATTCTTTAGTAAAATCAATGTCTTCATTTATGTCAATTAAACTATTTAATTTATATTGACCTTTACCATCATATCCAAGAGTAGTAGTTTTAAGTAACCCAGGCAAAAGGTTTTCATTATCTTTTATTTCATCCTTATTTTTAATTAAAACATAGTTAGTTGTTCTAATATTATTTTTATTTAAAAAATCTTTTTCAGTTAATCTATTTTGGATTAAACTATTTATTTCTGGTTTGGGTAAAACACTCTTTGATTTATTTATTTCATTTAATATATCAAAGGGTATATTTTCAAATTCATAGGTAACTAAATCAACGCTGTTAACAAATTCTGTTATAATTTTTGTATCATGATACTTTCCATATATGAACTTATTTGTAAAATTTTTGGCTGGCGCATCTGGATCATCACTAAGTACTACAGTTTTTATATCTACTTTTTTAGCAGCTTCAGAAAGCATACTACCTAGTTGACCACCTCCAATTATTCCTAAAACTGGCTGGTTCATTTATTTTGGTTTTTTTTTAACAGATTTTGATTGTTTAGATCGCCACTTATTCAGATTATTTTTAACACTCTTATCAAAGGTAGAAATAATCGATGCGGCATACAAAGCTGCATTTATTGCTCCATCTTTACCAATTGCTACTGTTCCAACAGGTATACCTTTTGGCATTTGAGCTATTGATAGTAAACTATCTAGACCTTTTAATTTTTTACTTTCGATTGGCACTCCTATTACTGGAATTCTTGTTAGAGATGCAATCATTCCTGGTAGATGGGCCGATCCTCCAGCTCCAGCAATTATCACAGAAATGTTATTGTTTTCTGCAGATTTTGCATACTTAAACATACGTTCCGGAGTCCTATGAGCAGAAACTATATTTGTTTCGTAATTAATTTTAAGTAATTTAAGAATTTTTTCACAAAATTTCATGGTTGAGTAATCAGAATTACTTCCCATAACAATTGATACCTTGTGACTATATTTTTTGTTTTTCACGATACGAATTTGAATTTATATAGATTAATATATTCTTAAAATTTAAACTAGTCGACAAATTATATTATACTTATATTGTCTTTAAATATGAACTATCGAATAGATAATCTTCAATATTGTAATTGGTCTAGAGATATTTTTCTCATCAATAGGGAAGCTGGATTAAATGCAGTACACGTTACTCTAGTATATCACGAAGATTATGACGAATTCTTACAAAGAGTTAAAGAGTGGGATAGATTTTTTGAAGAAAATTCAGATTTAATTTTTTTGGGAAAAACATTCGAAGATATTACAAAAGCACAATCTGATAACAAAACAGCAATTTTTTTTGGTTTTCAAAATTGTTCCCCAATCGAGGATGATATAAACTTAATAGAGAAAGTCCATGAGCATGGTTGTAGATTTATGCAACTTACTTATAATAATCAATCTCTTCTAGCCACAGGATGTTATGAAAAAAATGATTCTGGTGTCACAAATTTTGGAAGACAAGCAATTAAAGAGATGAATAGGGTCGGTATAGTTGTGGATATGTCTCATTCAGCAGAAAAAAGCACTTTAGATGCGATCGAAATAAGTGAAAAACCAATTGCAATTACCCATGCTAATCCTTCTTTCTGGCATCAAGCCTTAAGAAATAAATCAGATTTCTTGTTAAAAAAACTTTCTGAAAGTGGAGGTATCTTAGGTTTATCATTATATTCTCATCATTTAAAAGATGGAACAAATTGTAAATTAGAAAACTTTTGTGAAATGGTTGCTAAAACTGCAGAAATAATGGAAGTAAAAAATATTGGTATTGGGTCAGATCTATGTTTGAACCAACCTGACAGTGTTGTTGAGTGGATGAGAAATGGAACTTGGTCTAAAAGGACAAATTATGGAGAGGGAAGCAAAAAAAAACCTGGTTTTCCAAAACAACCTGATTGGTTTTTGGATGCTAGAGGGTTTAATAATTTAGAAAGTGGATTAAAAAAAGTTGGTTTTAATAAGCAAGAAGTAGAAGGAATTTTAGGAAATAATTGGTTTAATTTTTATAAAGGAATTAATTAATGGAAATAAGATTAAGAGATCCAAAATTTTTGATGAAACTATCTAAATTGGGATCTTTTCATCAATCAAAATTATCATTTTTAAGATCTTTTTTATCTGAATTTAAAGATTGGAAATATAGCCGGGATTTATTTCAACTAAATGACAAAGGACATGGTAGAGCAGTTTATTCATTTACAAAAAATAAAAGAACATATTCTCTCATTTGTTTTGCTAATGAAATCAAAGATGATGAAAGATCAGATAGAGTAATAGCCACTAAGTGGGATGCTGCTTTTACCTTATTTGATGGAATTCCATCAAAAGAAGACATAGATAGACTTAACAATAATGTTCCAAAACAAGAGGTGGGAAGACTTTCGTATAAGGAGTTAACGTTATCAAGAGCTAACAAGTCAGTCAGAGTTTTCGACCATGTGGTTGACAGTTTATCAAATGGAGAGCAACCTAATAAAGAAATTTTATCAAAGGTTGGGTATTTATATAGAACAACAGCAGTTTATGGATCAGGAAAATTTGGTTTAGCGGACAGGTTTAGAATTAAAAATAGAGAGGAAATCAGAGGACCTTTTAGATTAGAGATGATGCTAGTTTATCTCGTTAGACAATTTACATTTGACCAGGTTAATCATATTGCAAAAAATAAAAATCCAAAACTAGCAGTAGAATTAGATCCTGCAATTAGCAGAAACTTAGGAATAGGAAATTCCACTGGTCTTGGTATGGCTCCTTTTATTGTTAATCATCCAACATTATTGAATAATTGGATACATGCAAGAGAAACTGCTTTGAAACAAATAAGAGAAATAGAGCAAGTTTCAAAAAATGAGATTGATATTTTTTATAATTGCCTAATTAAATCTTTAAAGAATATAACCAGTTGGCACACTGATAGCGAATTTCAAAAAGAAAAAATCAAAGTTTTAATTGAAGATTTAAAGAAGTTTATAAAATTTATGAAAGAAGATTTTAAATTTAAAAATTCATATCAATTTAATCAAATTTACAAGTGGTCAGAGGAAAATTTAAATGATGAATGTATAGAATATATTGTATCTATGATGATGGAGCCATTTGATGACATAGTTAATCCATTGATTATGCAAATGAGTTCTGATGAAGAAGAACATTTTAATATTCCCGTTGATAGAACTATTGAAGATTTAAGAAACATATTAGAAAATAAATATTCTGAGATACTTAAAATTGATTTTTTAAAGGACGAAAATAATCAAAACTTTTGGTTTATATCAAAAAATAAAGAAGAGCCTAGAATAGGAGACAGATATATTGATGAGGGATCTGATTTAGAACAACCTTTGGCAATAGCAAGAGACATAAATAAACTTTATGAAGCTGTATTTACAAAAAAAAATAGTTCTAAAATTGGCAAATTTTTAAAAGATAATAATCATTTAAGACACGTTGTCAGAAGGGCATTTATTGCAGAAAAGTTTCCTTATTCAGAAATCCAAGACAATACAATTGGGTCCAAACTAGTTCCAATTGATATGTTAAGATTAAAATTATCATTTTTTGGAGCTATAAAGTTTGATCCTAGATCAGATAAATGGTTACGTATTTGTATGTTCCAAGGAGCACCTTTGCCTTCAGAATTGGGAAATTTTGATGATAAATGGATTTATAAATCATAAATAAATGAGAAGCTTTAGTGAAATAGAAGTAACTACAAAAAAAGCATCTAAAGCTATTGGTTTTTCCTGGGGAATATCAGAGGAGGTTGGTAAAAATATTCGATTACTAGAAATGTTTGGACTACCAGGTCTTAAAAATTTAAACCAATACTACAAAATTTATAAAATCAGTAATTTTGAAAATATAGATGAAATATCAGCCTCAAATACTCCAAAGACTTTTTATTGTCCTATATTATCTGGTTTAAACTTTTTTGATCAATCTTTTTCAATATCTAAATTTACTGAAATTGAAATAAATAAGATTGCGTTTCCACTAATATTTTTATCGTTTGTAAGCAGAACCTCTGAAATCATTGGTAAGAGAATATTCTTAAAAATGGATGATAAAGAATTTTTATTTAATTTTAACGAGTCTATTTATTCCAACTATTTAACAGGAGATGTACTAGAAAAATCAGACAAAATTAATTTAAAATTTTTAGATAATAAAAACAGTTTTACCGAAGATGATTGGTCTGAAATTTACAATTTATCGCTAAAAACTTACGTCGATGAAAGTGATAAATCGAGGGAACGAACAGCAGGAGCTGGATTAACAGATAATGACTAAAGAATATGATGCAGAATTAAATAAGAATTTAGAAGCAGATTTAAATGATATTTGTGAAGAGTGTAAAAAAGAAGATGAAAGTGTAACTCAAAATTTATTCCTTACTGGTTTTAAAATATGCAAATCTTGCAGAACATCTAAAACTGTTTTTCCTTTTTAGCTAATATTACTAATTGGAATTGAATTCATTCTATTAATTATGAATGTTATAGATAGAAAAGCTATTATTAGAAAAGATAAAAATACTATTCCAAATGATTTCAAGTTAGATTTTAAATTCAAAATTTGTTTGGTTGATATTATGAGAGATGCAAAAATCCAAAATTGAGTAAGGAAGATAATTGGCAGAACTAAGTCAGGTGTTACTGCAAAAAACCTAATTAAACCTGGTGCATGAGCATATCCCACAGCTATTAAAATCTTTTTAAAAGGAACCTTACTCCCTTTATCTGGAAATATTTTTACTCCAATTACAAAAATAAAAATAGCCCAAACAAACCATGTTAAAAGAGCTGTCAAGCCTGAGATGCCAATTGATGTTCTCACAATTGAATTTGCCGCTACCGCTCCAGCAACACCATCAAGTATCATTACAAGACCAGCAAAATAGATTGCAGCCTCACCAAAGTATTTGCTATCTCTGTATAAGCTTTTATCTAATTTTAAAGATTTAAAAAAAATTTCTAAAAATTGTGCGAACATTTTAATTAGGGAGGAGCTAAACTCCTCCCTTCAATTGATTAACCTCTTACAACTTCTCTTGTATTGGCGTTGTAAGATTCTTTAAATGGTATGTCTACTATTACTGCGTCAACAGGTTTACCTGGAGTTTCAGAATATTTTTCTGGCAAATGTACCTTGAACTTAGACCCTACTTTTCCTTTTGGAAATCCATTTGCGTTCAATGTTCCATCAAATGGTACATAACCCATAGCAATGTTCTGTTTTTTTTCAGGATGATACCAAGGAGAAGTGATAAAACCTATAGGTTCTCCACCACCCTCATCTGAAATTAACCAAAAGTCAGGAGCATATTCCTCAATTGGTTTTCCACCTAATTCAAGACCAACTAATTGAAGTTTGTATGGTTTGTGACCTGCTTTTAAATCAGCTTTCATTTTTTCAAGAGCTTTCTTTCCAACGTAATCTGCTTTCTTGTTCCATTCTCCTTTACCAGACAATGATACTTGATAACCTAAATTACATTGAAA
Organism: uncultured Pelagibacteraceae bacterium; assembly: GCA_902569245.1. GTDB lineage: Bacteria > Pseudomonadota > Alphaproteobacteria > Pelagibacterales > Pelagibacteraceae > Pelagibacter. Next base: position 95,413 of record CACFTO010000004.1, read on the forward strand.
AGGATTATGTTGATTGTCCATGTCTTGACCCCAAGATAGAATTCCAGCTTGAATTCTTCTATGGTGTGCAGGCGCAATAACCATTAGGCTATGTTTTTTTCCTGCTTCAAGAACAGCATTCCACATATCTTCTGCGTACAACGTACATTCTCTTAAATAAATTTCATAACCAGCTTCACCAGAAAACCCTGATTGAGATATCACGCAACTTCTCCCACCAATTTTTGCTTCAGCTAAACCGTAGAATGGCATATTGTCAAAATCAACTTGATCTCCGCATAAATCTTTCATTAATGCTTTAGATTTTGGCCCTTGTATCTGAACTGGACTTACATCTATCTCATCAATTTCTACGTTAAATCTCTCATCAGCATTTACACCTTGTAAATAAAGACCTATATCACTATCAGATAAGCTAAACCAAAACTCATCTTTAGATATTCTTAAGAGAATAGGATCATTTAATACTCCACCATAAGCATTACAAAGAATTACATATCTTGCTCTCATTGGAGAAATTTTTGTAGCATCTCTTGTTATTACATAGTCAACAAATTTTTCTGCATCTGGACCCTTCACTCTAATTTGTCTTTCTACAGCAACGTTCCACATTGTTACATGATTTACTATTGCATCATACTCTACCATTGCACCGCCATCCTCAGGTTTTACATATCCTCTTGGATGATAAATACGATTATATACAGTTGCTCTCCAACAACCTTCTTTCATTGATAAATGCCAGTAGGGTGATTTTCTTACACGTGTTGAAATTAACATTTCAACTTTTGTTGGTCCGCTTTGTCTTAAATTATAAGGCACTTTTCTATCAGATTGATCTACTGACGTTACGTGTCTTAATTTACTATAGTCAAATTCATTAGACATAGTTATTCTCCTTCAACCACTTGTTTGTTTCCTTCAAGCCGCCGAATGTATAAATGTGAAAATAATCAGTATGCGATTTAACTTTCCCAATTAGATCATTAGGGTCTTTAGGTTTCAATAAATCTAATGCCTTACTAAAATTAGATTTAAGAAAATTAATGGAATTTTTTGCACCAACAATATTTGCAAACTTTATTAAGCTCGAAATTTTCATGGGCCCAGTTATTCCAACATGAACTGGTATCGTTTGCTTAGAAATGAAATCAACAATAGGCTGAGAATCTAATAACCATTGGGTTACTATATAGTCAGCATAAGGCTTTTTATCTATCATTGCTTTTTCTAATTCTGAATCGGATATATCAGGACTACCCTCTGGATGTCCAGCAATTCCAATCTTAATTCCATCAAATAATCCTGTCTCTAATATTTGATATGAGCTGTCAAATTTTCCAACTGGGTCTCTACTTCCACCTATAGCCAATATCTGTTTCACACCTAAATCTTTACATCTCGAGATGTAGTCTTTAAGTTCTTCTTCATTATTTATTGATCTAGCTGGGAAGTGGGGTACTGGATTAAATCCTTTCTTAACCAAGTCACCAGATTTATCCGCAGTTTCTTTATAATCTCCTCCAGGTAGCATAGTCACATAAACATCTTTAACTTCAGGTAAAGTATCAAGATCTGTGTGAGGTCCAATTTCTAATGAAAAATTCATTTTTGAATAATTATTTATTTTAAAATGTCTGTCTAGAAAAATCGTAAGCTAAAATGTCAGAGCTATTTTTTTTGGCCTCTGTGCTTTTGAATTCTCTCACCATACTTCTGAGTTACCCTATCAAAGATAATTGCTAAAGCAACTATGGCTAGCCCATTCATCATTCCAAGCGCTAAATACTGATTTGAAATTGCTTGTAAAATAGGTACTCCAAGACCTTTTACCCCAATCATAGATGCAATAACTACCATAGCTAAAGCCATCATTATAGTTTGGTTAATACCTGCAAAAATAGTTGGTAGAGAAAGAGGTATTTGAACTGATTTTAACTTCTGCATAGGTGTTGCACCAAATGCTTCACTTGCCTCAAGTGTTTCTTTATCTACTTCCCTAATACCAAGATTTGTTAGCCTGACTACTGGAGGTAAAGCATATATGCATACTGCTAGAAGACCAGGGACTTTTCCAATACCCAAAAGCATAATTATTGGAATTAGATATACAAAACTCGGAATCGTTTGCATCATGTCCAATACGGGTAGAATCGTTTTTTCTGCTCTACTTGATTTTGACATTAATACTCCAATAGGTATTCCAACAACAATACAGACAAGTGTAGAAACAGAAATTATAGCAACAGTTGCCATACAATTTTTCCACATCCCAAAATAACCTATAATTAGAAAACAAATTACAGTTCCTATAACCAGCTTAATACTTCTTGAACCAATCCAAGCCAACAGAGCAAATGCTCCTATTACTAAAGGCCAAGGACTATTTACTAATAACTTTTCTAACCAAATTAAAAAATATAGTAGTGGATCAAAAAAACTTTCTATTCCATCTCCATAAGCTCTTGAAAACTCTTTAAAACTTAAATCAATACCCTTTTTCAGCTCCCTAAGAGCTGTTCTATCCATTACAGGTATCGAATTTAAGAAATCCATTTTTTTAACTGAACCCGTTATAAACGGGTTCAGTAATATTTACACTAATTATAGTGCTTTTTTGATTTTTTCAGCAGCTGAACTTGTTACCCACTTAGTCCAAACGTCTTCTTGTGTTTTTAAGAATTCAATAGCTGCATCTGCACCTTCAGCTTGGTTTTCACCCATCCAAACTAACATTCCATTCATAACTGGGCCAGGGTATGTTCTTTTCTTAAGATAATCCATACCTTCTTTTCCAGCAGTTTTTTTGTAATTATCAGTTGCAACACTATAAACTTCAGATTTAACCCATGAAGATTTTAAAGGATTAGCACACTCTTGTTCTGGTTTAGATAAACAGTTATCCCAGTTATCTTTACCAGCATACTCACCCATATCCACAGCTATCATTCCGTATTTTCCAATTATAGCAGTTGGTGACCAATAGTAACCAAACCAATTTTCTCCTCTTTCTGCAGCTTTAGCAATTGAACCATCAAGACCTGCAGCTGATCCAGTTTCTACTATAGCCCAACCTTTTTCTTCCATTCCCCATGCTCTAAAATGGTTTCTGTTACTTAATTCACAGTTCCATCCTGGAGGACATATATGAAACCCACCTTTTGATGGATCTTCTGGGTGTGGAAATAAATCAGGTCTCTCTAATATTGCATCGGCAGTTGTAAGTTCTGGATGCTTCTCTAAAGTTGCTGGCAATACCCACCAACCTTCACCTAAACCTGTAATTGGTGCCTTATTAATTGAGTGAAGTCTTCCTTCAGCTACAGCAGCTTCTAATTCAACTTTTGCAGCATTTGCCCAAAATTCTGGAGCTATATCTGGTTCACCTTTTTCTTGCATAGATGCAAAAGTTGGCTGAGTTGCACCTGGCACCAATTCCACATTACATCCATAACCTTCTTCTAATATGATTTTGTCAACTTCAGCCATTAAATTTGCAGAAGCCCAGTTCATATTAGCAATACTAATGTCCCCACATTTTGCATTAGCAACATTACCGAAAGATGTAACGCCTAAAACAAATAATGCAGAAAGTAAGATTCTTTTTAATTTCATTATTATCTCCTAATTAATTAATTATAATTCATCAGAACATATAGATAGATAAATTGCAAACAAGTTTCAACTTGGAGTTGTGTGAAAATTGTCTTTATACCCTGCATATTTATAAATAAATTATTAAAAAATATTAAACCCTATGGCACAGAAAGACGTTGGCAACAAAGTACCCATTTATAAACTTAAAGAAACAAAAGAGGTTATGGAATTCTATGATGAATGGGGACTAAACAATAAATATGACAAAGACATGCTTGATTGGAATTATACAGGTCCAAAAGAGACTGCAGAAGTATTTGCAAAATACCAAAAAGATAAAAATATAAAAATTTATGATGCTGGATGTGGCACAGGCTTAGTGGGTTTAGAATTAAAAAAATATGGTTTTTCTGACTTTTATGGTGCTGATTTATCACAAAAACTTTTAGATCTAGTTCCAAACAATCTTTATAAGAAATTAGAAAAAGTTGATTTAAATAAATCAATAAATGAAAAAGATAATGATTACGACGCATTAATGTGCGTTGGTACATTTACTTTTGGTCATGTAAAACCACCAGCTCTTGATGAATTTATAAGGATCACGAAAAACAAAGGTCTTATTTGCTTTACAATTAATGAAGGCATTCATGAAGAGTATGGTTTTGATAAAAAGATTCAGAAATTAACTGAGGAAAAAAAGTGGAAAGAATTAGAATTTTTTAAATCAGATTATATAGCAAGTAAAGATGTCAATGCTTGGTTGGGTCTATATGAAGTGACTAAATAATGTCAGAAATTTACAAGATTATAGAAAAGAAAAAATTAGATGTTGTCAAACAAACAATTAGCAAAGCACACGGTTTGCCAAATGAATGTTATACAAATAAAGAATATACTTTAATTGAAAGAAAAAAACTTTTTGAAGATAAGTGGACAGTAATTGGTACTGCTAGCTCATTACCAAAAGCAGGAGATATAAAGCCTTTTGACCTATTAGGTCTTCCATTGCTTATAGTTAGAAATAAAAAAGATAAAATTAAAGTTTTTCATAATGTGTGTAGTCATAGAGGTGTAAAACTTGTAGACAAACCTGGCAACATCAGAAATATAATCAG
>CACFTO010000005.1 GCA_902569245.1 uncultured Pelagibacteraceae bacterium
TGACTTTCCTTTTGCTTGCTTTTTTGTACCAGAAATCAATCTTTCTGAGAGTTTTTTTGATAATTTTGGGGCTTTAAGCTTAGTCCATGGGAGTTTTAATGCGGGCCCAAATTGTTCAAGCATATGTTTCATTCCAGCTTTTCCTCCTGCTAAATGAAAAGTTAAAAATGTTCCCATTAATGAGTATCTTAGGCCTGGACCGTCCTCAATAGCTCTATCTAAATCCTCTGTTGAGGCATAACCTTCATTTATAATATGTAGTGCTTCTCTCCACAAAGCTTCTTGCAGTCTATCAGATAGATATCCTGGCAGCTCCTTTTTAAGGGTAATTGGGTTCATTGAGATCGATTTATAAAATTTATTTGCTGCATTTAATGATTTAGAACTTGTTTTTTTTCCTGGAACTATTTCAACTAAAGGTAGTAAATAAACAGGATTGAATGGGTGGGCAATGATACCTCTTTTATTATTTTTACATTTTGAAAAAATTCTTGAGGGAAGTAATCCAGATGAGCTTGACGATATTAAAACCTCAGGTTTACAATAATTTGAAATTTGACTTATTAATTGAGTTTTAAGTTTATAGTTTTCAGGAGCACATTCTTGGATTAGATCTGCATCTTTAACGGTACTCTCTAAAGAAGAAAAAAACTTTAAATTATTTAAATTTATCTTTTTTTTATTAAATAGTTTTTTTACAAAAGGTACGGCTCTTTTTATTTCTTTGATTAAGCTATTCCTTTGAATTAAATTTTTATCGTATGCTAAAACTTTTATGTTGTGAGCTAAGAGTCTTATTGTCCACCCTACTCCAATTACTCCTGTGCCAATTACTGCAACTTTTTTAATTTTGGACATTACTCGTGTTTAACAAGCTTTAATTTTTTCCTTGTTTCTTCAGCAGTCATTATTGATGCACCTAAATCTGTTACAATTCTGATTGCTTTTTCAACTAACTGAGCATTGGTTGCAAGTTTACCTTTTGATATATACAAATTATCTTCTAAACCAACTCTTGGGTTTCCACCCATAACAACTGTTTGTGCTACAAAAGGCATTTCATTTTTTGATATTGCAAAGCCTGACCACACTCCTTGTTCTGGCATTATATCTTTCATTGCTTGCATTGCTAACGGAGTAGCTGGAGCTCCCCAAGGAATACCTAAACACATTTGAAACATTGGAGGATCATCTAACAAACCTTCTTTATATAATTGAGAGCCAAACCACATATTTCCTAAATCAAATGCCTCTATCTCTGGTTTAACTTTAATTTCCTGTAATTTTTTTGCAGCTTTTCTTAAATCATTAGGAGTATTAACTGTAATGACTGAACCATCACCAAAGTTTAATGTTCCAGCATCTAATGTGCAAATTTCTGGTAAAAATTGTTCTGCATTAGCTATTCTTTCCATAACATTTGCCATGTCTGTCATAGGGCCAAAATCTAGTGGGTTTTTTCCTTGTCCTATGTCCAAATCTCCACCCATCCCAGTAGTTAAGTTTAAAATTACATCGGTTTCACTTGATCTAATTCTATCAACTACCTCTTTATATAATTCCAACCTTCTACTTGGTGTTCCATCTTCCTCTCTAACATGAATATGTGCAATTGCAGCTCCCGCCTTTGCTGCTTCTATTGCTGATTTAGCTATTTGTTCTGGAGTTTTTGGTAAGTCAGGGTGTTTGCTTGCAGTATCGCCTGACCCTGTTACAGCACATGATACAAAAACGTTGTTGTTCATAATTTATTTTTCAACTATATTTTAAAATCATGCAAATGGAAATATCAGAATTACAGAAGGATTTAGCTGCAACTTTTAGATGGACGGCTAGACTTAATATGCATGAGGGAGTTGCAAACCATTTTAGTGCATGCATACCTGGTACATCTGATTTTTACTGCAATAAAGCAGGTATTCATTTTAGTAGAATGAAGGCTAGTGATTTGATCTTAGTAACTAAAGAAAATAAAGATGAGTTGAAGAATAAGCCAGACATTATTGATCCAACAGCTTTGTATATCCATGGTGCAATTCATGAAAAAGCTCCACACGCAAGATGTATTTTTCATGTTCATTCTAAATATGCAACTGCTCTTTCTACGCTAAAAGACCCAGTCTTGAAACCAATCGATCAAAATACGATGATGTTTTACAATAGAGTATCTACTTACAATGAATTTGGAGGTTTAGGACTAGAAGACGAATCCATTAAAATGGCGAATTCTCTTGGGAATAAACAGCACATGTTACTCGCAAATCATGGAATTTTAACAACAGGAGAAACTGTGGCTGAAGGTTTTAATTCACTTTATTATTTTGAAAGAGCGGCACAAACATATCTTACAGCTCTTTCAACAAACCAAGAACTTAATGTGGTCAGCCATGAAGTTGCAGAGAAAACTGCAGAAGAACATGCAAACTTTCCAACTGATTTTGCAAATCTATTCCTATCTCAAATAAGATTAATTTTAGATAAAGAAGAACCTGATTACAAAAATTAAATGGACTTGAACAAATTAAAAGTAAGACGAAGTTTTATTTTTACACCTGGACTTCATCCAGAAATGTTTCCTAAAGCAATTGCATCAGGTGCAGACATGGTTTGTATTGAATTAGAGGATGGGATAGCAATCAATGATAAAGCAGAAGCTAGAAAAAATACTATAGAGGCTCTAAAGACTCTCGAAGTAAAAAATGATGTAGAGTTAGTTGTCAGATTAAATAATCAAAGAACAAAGTTTGGTCTTTTAGATTTAGAAGCTTTCATATCTAGCAAAATAAATCTAAAGGCTATCATGTTACCAAAGGTTAAAACTCCAGATGAAATAACGTTTATAGATGATCTTTTAACAGACTGTAATTTAGATACGGATCTTCATGTAATAATGGAAACAAATGAGGCTTTAGAAAATATTTATAATATTGCTCATGCCAGTAAAAGAATAGTTGCTTTATATTTTGGTGGAGTTGATATGGCAGCTGAGCTTAGAGTTGAAAATAAATGGGAAAATCTTGTCCATGCGAGATCTAAATTAGTTCATGCAGGTGCAAGTGTTGGTGTAGATGTAATTGATGTACCTTATTTAGACTTAGAGAATATGGAAGGAATGAGGAAAGAGGCTGAACAAGTAAGAAACTTAGGCTTTACTGGAAAAGGTTCCATTCATCCAAAACAAATTAAAATTTTAAATGAAGTATTTACACCACCTCAAGATGAAATTATCAAGGCTAAAAAAATTTTAGAAGAATTTAATAATTCAAATACAGGTCTAGTAGTCATAGACGGTAAACTTATAGAAAAGCCTGTCCTTCGAGAAATGAAAAGGAAAATATTGATAGCAGATAAAATAAATAAAGTTTAAATTAAATTATGTCATTTCATCTTGCCACTAGAAAAGTTATTAAGGAATGGACAGACTACAATGAACATATGAATATGGCATACTATGTTCTAATTTTTGATCAAGCATGGGAAACAATGCTTAATAAGTTTCACATGGGTGGTTCAAATGCAAAAATTAATAAAAGAAGTACTATGGTTGTAGATACGAGAACTACCTATGACAATGAAGTGAAAGAAAATGATGAGGTAGATGTTTATTGCACCTTCTTTGATCATGATAAAAAAAGATTACATTTAAAATGCGAAATGTATGAAAAGAAGTCAAAAAAGCTTGCTGCAACTATTGAAAGCCTGTCGCTTTATATTGATCTGGATAAAAGAAAGGTCACAGAATTTGAACAAGATAAAATCCAAATAATGGATGACTTTATAAATAAAAATAAGGTTTCTTTTAACTCAGAAAATTTAGTGTTTTCTGGTAAGTTAAAAAAATAAGTTATGGAAATTAAACTTTTATCAGGAGCACTAGGTGCAGAAATAACAGGGATAGATCTTAAAGATACATCTGATCAAAACATCAAGGAAATTAATAATTTATTATTAGAACACAAAGTTATTTTCTTTAGAGACCAAAAAATTAATGCTGAACAACATATAGCCTTAGCTGAAAAATTTGGACCATTAGAAACACATGCATATGTAAAAGGATTAAGTAAACACCCCGAAATAGTAAGAATAATTAAAGCAGAAGACGAAAAAAACCAATGGGGTGAGAATTGGCATAGTGATGTTAGTTACAATGAAAAACCAACGAAAGCAGTAATATTAAAATCAATTAAAATTCCTCCTGTTGGTGGTGATACATGCTTTGCAAACATGGAGCTTGCATGGGAAACATTAGATGAAGATATAAAAGAAAAGATAAAAGATAAAAAAGCAATCCATAGTTCTCTTGGCGCAGAATTTTTTATTGAAAAATATAAAAAAATGGAGGGAAATGAAAAAAGAAATTTTGATGAATATTCTAATGAACATCCAATAGTAAGAACACATCCTGAGACTGGAAAAAAAATTCTATTTGTCAATTGGACATACACAAAAAAAATAATTGGACTTGAACAAGAAGAAAGTGACGAAATTTTAAAAAAAATATTTGAACACCAAGCACGACTTGAATTAACCTGTAGATTTAGCTGGACTGAAAATACAGTCTGTATATGGGATAATAGAAGTGTTATTCACTTTGCAATTGCAGATTTTTATCCAGGTAGAGGATTAGGATATGAAAGAGTAATGGATAGAATTGCTATTGAAGGTGACCACCCACAATAAATACCTTGAAATTTGATTATTTAATAATTGGAGCAGGTACAGCAGGATGCGTTCTCGCTAATAGACTAACTGAACAAAGTAAAAATAAGGTTGCAATTTTTGAAGCTGGTAAAGATAGTGATATATGGAAAGTAAACATGCCCCTTGCAATACTGTATGCAATGCATGACCCAAAATATAATTATAAATATTATTCTGAACCTGAGCCACACTTAAACAATAGAAAATTATTTTGTCCTAGGGGAAAGATGATTGGTGGTTGTTCCGCGCATAATGGAATGGTTTATGTCAGAGGAAATAAAAATGATTATGAGAGATGGGCTTCATTTGGGTTAAAAAATTGGTCTTACGAAAATGTTTTACCTTTTTTTAAAAAAATTGAGACATGGTCAGGTGGAGAAAATAATTATAGAGGTGGAAAAGGTATATTGCCTGTAAATCAATCAAATAACAAAAATCCCCTTTTTAAAGCTTTTTTGGACTCGGCTAAAGAGGCAGGACATAAAATAAATAGTGATATGAATGGAGAAGACCAAGAAGGCTTTGGAATGTACGATGTTACTATTCATAAAGGTCAGAGAGCAAGTGCTTCAAAATATTATTTAAAACCAGCTAAAAGTAGGGAAAATTTAAAAGTATTTACTGAGTCATTTGTAGAAAAGATTATTTTTGATGGCAAAAAAGCTATTGGAATTCAAGTTAAAATAAAAAATGAAACGAAGACTATTTACGCAAATAAAGAAATTATTTTAAGTGGTGGATCAATTAATTCTCCACAATTATTAATGTTATCGGGTGTTGGTCCAAGCAATCATCTTAAAGAAAAAGGAATTGAAGTTATTCATGATTCAAAAGGAGTTGGAAAAAATTTACAAGATCATTTAGAAACCTATATTCAACAAGAATGTAAAACTCCAGATACATTATATTCATATGTAAATAAATTTAATATGGTAAAGGTGGGTATCCAGTGGTTCTTAAACAAAAGTGGGCCCTGCTCTACCTCGTTTTTAGAAGCTGGTGGATTTTGTAAATCATCTCCAGATAAAAAATATCCAAATATACAATTTCATTTTTTCCCAGCATTTGTAATAGACCATGGTTTAGTAGATCCTGATAGACACGGATACCAATTACATGCAAGTTTAAACCAACCTAAAAGTAGAGGGGAAATTACTTTGAAAAGTTCAAACCCTTATGATTATCCAAAAATACAATTTAATTATTTAGAGGATGATTATGATCTTAAAGAAACAATAAAATGTGTTCGAGTAGCAAGAAAAATTTTATGTCAAAACTCTATGAAACCTTTTGCTGGTAAAGAAATTGGGCCAGGTGATAATGCAAATTCAGATGAGGAAATTGAAGAATATGTAAGATCAAAAGCAGAAACAGCATATCACCCATCATGTACTTTAAAGATGGGTATAGATGATATGGCAGTGGTAGATGAAAAATTAAAAATTCGTGGTCTTCAGAATATAAGGGTAGCCGATGCATCTGTGATGCCAGAAATTACAAGTGGAAATCTAAATGCACCAACATTAATGATAGGTGAGAGAGCTGCTGACTTTATTTTGAATTAACATATGGAAGCAAATAATAATACTAAAGGCATCCTATTTATTATGATAGGGATGGCTTTTTTTTCAATTCAAGACTCTCTTATAAAATATATATTTGAAGAAATTGCTTTGTTTGAGTTATATCTTGGTAGAACTATTGTTCAAGCTACAGTTCTTATATCTATATTCTTAATAACAAAGAAAAAATTTACATTAAAGACTCATTATCCTTTTTTAACTTTATTAAGAGTAATTTGTTTTTTCTTTGGTTTTAGTTTCTTTTACATTTCACTTACATTTATGTCTTTAGCTATGGTCAGCGCATTATTCTTTTCATGTCCTTTTTTCATGTCAATATTTGCTAAAGTATTTTTAAAAGAACAAATTGGAATTAGAAGATGGAGTGCAATAACCGTAGGATTTATTGGTGTTTTAATTGTGCTAAATCCAACTTTAGAGGACTTTAACTTTTTTAAATTGGCGCCAGTTGCATGCTCACTTTGTTATGCATGCTCTATGACAATTACAAAATATACATCTGAAAAAGATAATATTTATACTCAGTTAACTTTACTTTATATTTTTGCAGTAATTGCGAGTGTTATAATATTTTTAATAAGTGGTGATGGAAAGTTTAATAGTTTTTCCGATCCTACAATGCAGTTTATTTTTAGAGAATGGTTTGTAAATCCAGCTGTTTCTTGGCCTTACGTTTTTGTAATGGGTATTGTTGCATCAATATCTTTTTTTTGTGTTTTTACAGCATATAGTATTGCTTCTCCGTCTGTGGTGTCTCTGTTTGAATATTCGTACATAGTTTTTGCAATGATAGCTGGTTACATATTATTTGAAACTATACCAGTACCTAGAACTTTTCTTGGAGCCGCAATAATTATTGGCGCAGGTGTATATATTTATTTTAGAGAAAAAATTCGAGGCCAAATGATTGCATCAGATACACCTAATAGATGATAAAAAAAAACTATATTCCAACAATAAATATTTCTTCTATTCTTGAAAAAGGTTTTGATACAAAACCTACCCTTAAAATAGTTAAAGAAATTCAGAAAGCTTGTTTAGATGTTGGTTTTTTTCAAATTACAGGTCATGGTATAAAATTAAAAAATATAAATAAAATTTGTAAGGTTGGAGAAAATTTTTTCAAACTAAATATAAAAAATAAACTTAAATTAGCTCCAAAAAAATGGAATAAAAAAAATAAAAATGTTTATAGAGGTTACTTTCCTAACGACGTAAATGGTAAAGAAGGACTAGATTTGGGAGATTTAAAAGTAACTAAGAAATATTCAAAAAGAGTAAAAAATCAGTACATAGAATATTTAAATATTAAGCAATCATTTACCACAAATAATATTTCTAAATTATCTGATTATTATGATGATATATTTAATTTAAGTGAAATTCTTTTTAAAAGTATTATTAAAATTTATAATAAAGATACTGATATATCAAAAAAAGCATTTTCAAGATTAAAAACTTTAAGTACATTACGTTTTAATTATTACCCTAATCAAACAAAGCCTGTTGAAATTTCTAAACAAGATGGGGTTGCTCTTGGGTGTGAAACACATGTAGATAGTGGTATTTTCACAGTACTTTATCAAAATAAAAAGGGTGGTTTACAAGTACAAAACCGTAAAACAAAAAAATGGTACGATGTTCCCTTTAATAAAAATGCTTTAGTTGTAAATACTGGAAGAGCGCTTGAATATTTAAGTAAGGGAAGATTTAAAGCAACTAATCATAGGGTATTATGGAACAAGCAAAAAAGGCTCTCAGTTCCTTTCTTTTTTGAACCCTCATATGACTTTAAAATGAATCTTTCATTTTTAAATAAGAAAAAACTAACTAATAGCGGTCTCAGATACGATAAATTTCTTAATAAATCCCTTAAAAAATTCGTTGAATATCAAAGGTAAGAATAATAATATAATTCTATAAAGCGATACATAACTCGTCGTAATTTCATATACGAAAGTGGGATCGGTCGTCTTTAAATTAATTTTTAAAGGAGGCTTTAATGAAGTTTGGTTATTTTTGTAATACTACAAATTGGACACACAAACCATATCACAAATTATTAGATGAAACTAAACAGATCACTGAATATTGTGATCAAAACTATTGGAATTCAATTTGGTTTACTGAACATCATTTTAACCATGAGGGAATGGAGTCATGTACTAATCCCTTAATGCTAGGAGCAGATGCTGCAGCAAGAACAAAAAATATAAGAATAGGACAAGCAGCAAATGTAATAACTTTTCATAACCCAATTAGATTAGCAGAAGATATTGCTACACTTGATCAACTTTCGAAAGGAAGAGTAGAAGTTGGTGTTGCAAGAGGAGTTTATGGGAGAGAGGCAATTAATTTAAACAAAGAAGCAGATTTAAAAGATCAGGCAAAAAATTTTAGATTATTTGCTGAAACATTAGAAATTTTGAAAAAAGCATGGTCAGAGAAATTTTTTAATCATGATGGAGAATTTTATACTTACCCATCACCAAATTATGTTTGGCAGCATGACATGAGCCCTCCAAGCGAAGAATTTATGAATATGGCAGATAGCACTATGAAAAAAATTAGTGTTCTTCCAAAGCCTTATCAAAATCCACACCCTCCAATACATCAAGTTGTTGATGGTATAAGATCTATAGAGTGGGCAGCAGAAAATAATATAAATGTAATTATGTGGATACCTACAGTTAAAGCATTGAAAATAAGATTTGAAGCTTACAAAAATAAAAGATCTGAAGTTACTAAAAAAAATGTCCCTTTAGGTGAAGGCGTTACTCTCGTCAGAGATATGTTTGTCGCTAACACTATGGAGGAGGCCAAAGAAAAAGCAGGCCAACATATGGTAAATTATATGAAATGGGTTTGTCATTGGAGAGGTCTTGGTAATCACATGGATCCTGGTGAAGAGCTTCCAGAAACAAAGGGTAAATTAGATCTTCTTAATTACGAGTTTTTACATAAGCGAAATATGTTATTTGGTACTCCTGAATATGTAACAGATAAGATTAAAGAACTTCAATCAGAGCTTAATCTTCAAAATCTTCAAGTTTGGTCTAACTTTCCAGGTGTTAAACATGAAGACTGTATGAAAAGTATTAAGTTATTCACTGAAAAAGTAATGCCTAATTTTAAAGATGATTTAGATACTGAAGTAAAAAAAGTATCGTGATTAAATCCAAGAATACCTTGACAGGTGGTCAAGCGGCAGTGAAATCACTAAAAAAAAGAAAAAGTTAAACACGTCTTTGGTCTAATTGGTTCAGCAACCATGGAAATGTTTGATGCGTTATATCATGAAAAAAAAATTAAATTTATAGGTGTAAGAGACGAAAGAACTGGAACGCATATGGCGGATGGATATGCACGAGCTTCTAATCAACCAGGTGTAATAATTGCCGGTCAAAACGGTCCAGGAGCAACTAATCTAGTTACGGGCATAGCGCAAGCAAAAGCAGCATTTTCTCCTGTAGTATCTATTGCAGGTTTATATTCTACTAAAGATAAGATGGAGGATGCCTTTCAAGGACTTGATCAACAATCACTTTTTGATCCTATAACAAAAAAAACATGGACAGTAAAAAAGGCAAGTCATATACCAACGGCCTTTAGAGATGCTTTTAATCTTGCAATGTCACCACGCAGAGGACCAGTTTGTATAAACCTTCCAAGAAATGTTCTTTCTGATACTTCAAAGTTTAAGATTAATGAAAATAAAAAATCCTATAAAGCTGAAAGTGACTTAAAAAGTAAAAAGAATTCAATTGATAGAACTATAAAACTTATTCTCAACTCAAAAAAAACAGTAATTGTTGCTGGAGGAGGAATAAAATATAATTCAAAATTTAAGTCTGTAACAAAGCTTGCTGAATTTTTAAATATTCCAATTGTAACTGCAGCAGGACATGGAGATGCAATTCCCTTCAGTCATAAGTTAAATGCTGGACAAATGGGACCTAGAGGAAATATTGTTGCATCAAGATTAGTCAAAGAAGCAGAGCTAATTATTGCAATTGGTACAAGACTTGGTTTCAATTCTACTTTCTATTCGTATGACAATATAAATAAAAATGCGAAAATTGTACAAATTGAGTTAGAAAAAACAATGATAGGAAGATACTTTCCAGTTAATGTAGGTATTCATGGCGATGCTGCTCTTGTGACAGATCAAATTTTAGCTGGGTTAAGAAAACAAAAGAAAATTTTCAATTACGAAGAATGGACAAATAGCTTTTTATTAGAGAGATCAAAATTTCTTAAAGATAGAGATAATATAAAGTCAAAAAATTTTCCAATCCAACCGAATGGTCTATTCAGAGAATTAAGAAAAGTACTACCGAAAAATACTGCAATAACACTTGATGCTGGAACACTTTGTCTTCAAGCAACAGATGCTTTAGAATATTACAATCCTCCTGCCCTTTTCACACCTCTTGATTTTGGTTTAGTAGGCTTCTCATTTGCATGTGGTTTGGGAATAAAGGTTGCAAAACCTAATAAAACAGTCGTTAGTTTGATGGGTGATGGTGGATTTGGAATGACTATTTCTGAATTAAGTACTGCTGTAGAGCATGGCATTAACACAATTACAATTGTAATGAATAATAAGAGTTGGGGAGCAGAAAAAGCTTATCAAAAAGATTTCTATGGTGAAAGATATTTAGGAGCTGATATTCAAAGTCCTCCTTTTGATGAAGTTGCGAAACTATACGGTGCTAAAGGAATTAAAGTTAAAAAATTATCAGAAGTTAATGAGGCAGTAAAAAGTGCATTAAAAGTAAATAAACCAGTTGTTATAGATGTTGATGTAGATCCAAAAGCGTTATACAGTTTTAGGAGAGATAGCTTTACACATAGAATAACAAAATGAAATTAGAATTACGTAAGTTTACTAAATTTGTAGATAAGACTTTTATTGAAGGTGGAAAAGAAGCTAAAGAACCTGTTTTGATGGTTTCTGTTGCTGCGGTTTTTAAAAATCCTTGGGATGGAAAAGGTTTTGTGGAAGACTTAAAACCCATTATTTTAGATCTAGCTCCTAAACTCGGAGATTTATTGGTTCCCGAACTTATAAAAGAAATAGGATCTCCTGATAAAATATTAGCGTATGGAAAAGCAGGTGTGGTTGGACTGAATGGAGAAATAGAACATGCATCAGCATTTATTCATACATTAAGATTTGGTAATAAGTTCAGAGATGCTGTTGGAGGAACTTCTTATTTAAGTTTTACAAACACAAGAGGTCCGGCTGGATCAAAAATATCTATCCCAATGATGCACAAAACAGACTCTGGTTTAAGACCATATTATCTTACACATGAGTTTACAATTCATGATGCTCCATTTGATGATGAAATTGTTATTGCAATTGGTGGCGCTTCGACAGGTAGAGCTCATGCAAGAACAGGTGATAGGTACCAAGATATGAAGGAGATGGGCATTGAACCAAAATAATAATGATCAATGCAACAGACTCTAAAGGTACATTCTATAAACTAAATCAAAAAGAAGGAATTCCAATAGTATTTATTCATGGCGTGGGTCTTGATCATAATATTTGGGATCCACAAATTGATGAATTTGATAATACAGTTTTAATTTATGATATTCTTGGACATGGTAGAACACCTTTAAATAAAGAAAAAATAAGTTTTGATGATTTTTCAGATCAAATAATTGATCTAATTGATGAATTAAAATTTGATAAAATTCACCTTGTTGGATTTTCAATAGGCTCATTGATTGCAAGAAACTTTGGAACGAAATTTAGTGATAGATTGAAATCCCTAACATTGTTGTGCTCAATATTTAATAGATCTAATGATGAACAAAAAATAGTAAATGAAAGGTTTGAGCAGACAAAAAAAGATCAAAAACTTACAAAAGACGCGCTCAAAAGATGGTTTAATAAGGATTTTATTGAAAAAAATCCTCTAATTTCAGATAAAATCATTACAATTCTTAATAATAATAATATGGATAACTTTATTAAAGTTTACTCATTATTTGTAAATCACAAAGATAACGAAAAATTTGAAAATATTAATGTTAAAACACTTGTGATGACTGGAGAAGGTGATATCGGCTCAACTCCAGAAATGACCGATAATCTGAGTAAAAAAATTAAAAATTCTGAAGCAAAAATAATACCTGTGGGTAAACATCTGTGTAGTATTGAATGCTCTTATGATGTAAATAAAGCAATTAAAGATCATATAAAAAATGCCTGAATTGAAAAAATACAAAATGTTTATAGGAGGAGAATGGGTTGACTCCGACACTAAAAAAACTTTTGAAACTTTAAATCCAGAGGATAATAAACCATGGGCTATTGTTCCTGAGGCAAGTGCTTCTGATGTAGATAAAGCAGTTCAAGCAGCTCAAAAAGCCTTTGAAGGAGATTGGCCTAAAATATTACCGCGTGAAAGAGCAAAGTTTCTAAGAGCTATTGGAAATAAGCTTAGAGATAACGCAGAATTACTTGGAAAAATTGAAACTATAGATACTGGAAAACTTTATAGAGAAACAAATAAACAGGCAAATTATATTGCTGAGTATTACGATTATTATGCTGGTATGGCAGACAAGGTCGAAGGTACAGTTCTACCAATAGATAAACCAAATATCCAAGCTATAACTTCAAGAATACCTATTGGTGTTATTGCTGCGATTGTTCCATGGAATTCTCAAATGTTTTTAACAGCAACAAAACTTGCACCTGCTTTGGCAATGGGAAATACTGTGGTTATTAAATCCTCTGAACTTGCACCAGCAGTAATGTTTGAATTTGCAAAATTGATAGAGGAAACTGGTATTCCTAAAGGAGTAGTAAATGTTATTACAGGTTTTGGAGATCCATGTGGAAAAGCTTTAACTACACATAATTTAGTTGAAAAAGTTGCTTTTACGGGAGGGCCCGAAACTGCAAGACATATTATTAGAAATTCTGCAGAAAATTTATCAGAAGTAAGCTTAGAACTTGGAGGAAAAAGTCCTGTTGCAGTATTTGATGATGCTCATCAAGAAAATGCTGTTAATGGAATTACTGCAGGAATATTTGGAGCTAGCGGACAGAGTTGTATTGCTGGTTCAAGGCTATATCTTCAAAAAGGAATTTACGATGAGTTCCTTGATAAACTCACAAAAAGAGCTGAAAAAATAAAAATTGGTGCTCCCATGGATCCAGACACAGAAATGGGACCTTTGAGTAATTATAAACAGTTAGAAATTATTGAAAAAAACATAAAAAAAACCACTGAACAGGGGGGAAAAATAAAATGTGGTGGTGAAAGGCATCCATTTTCAAATGAGGGATACTACTTTCCTCCCACAATAATTGAATGTGATAATCACAATCTTCCAACTGCAGAAAATGAGCTTTTTGGACCAGTTTTATCAGTTATGAAGTTTGATACAGAAAATGAGGTAATAGAGAAAATGAACGATAATCAATATGGATTATCTTCTGGAGTTTATACTAGTGACTTCTCTAGAGGTCTAAGAGTTTCTAATGCAATTAGAGCAGGTATAACGTTTGTAAATACCTATCGATTGATTTCTCCTTCAGCACCTTTTGGTGGAATTAAAGATAGTGGATATGGAAAGGAAGCGGGAATGGACTCAATAAAGGATTATACTAGAGTTAAGACAACTTGGTATTACACATCTGATGAACCAACTTTAGATCCTTTCTCTATAAGATAATTTTTGTCTGCAAAACATACTTTACTTATTTTATTTGTTGTATTTTTATTAGGAAGTGCATATCCAACTGGTAAGCTTGGATTGAACGACACTATTCCACCAATTCTTTTTGGTTCATTAAGAATGGCTATTGTTTTTATTTGTTTAATTCCATTTTTTAAAATTCAAAGTATAGATAACAAATATATTATTCCTTTGATTGGGTTTTCATTATGTTTTGGTGTTGCAGTGAATATGTTTTTATATTTATCTATAAATGCATCAAGTATACTTGCACCAATTACAATAGGTGCTCAACTTTCAATTCCCTTTGGGATTATATTAAGCTCAATATTTTTAAATGAAAAAATAAGTTATAAGAAATGGATATTAATTATGATATCTTTTTTTGGTATTATCATACTTGCATTTGACCCAAAAGTAATCGAGGAAATAATAGGGTCACTTCTTATTTGTGGTATGGCTTTTTTTTATGGACTATCCCAAGTATTTTCAAGATATTTAAAAGAATTAGATGTTAAATTTACTAATACTATAATGAGCTTTACTGGATTTATAATATTAATAATATTGTCTGCAATATTTGAGGGAAATACATTTCAAACAATAAAAAATATAAGTTTAGGAAGTTGGTTCACAGTTTTATACGCTGGAGCAATTATTTCTTTGCTTGGACATTTAATGATGTTCTATCTTTATAAATTTTATCCTCTTGATATGGTATTGCCATTCTACGCTTTATTCCCTGTATTTGGTTTAATCCTTACTTTTTTTATTTTTGGTGAGATTCCATCTCTAGTAACAGTAATTGGAGGAATAATTGTCATTACTTCAGTGTTTTTTGCTCAAAAAATGAGATAATTTTCTCATTGAAAATTAAAATCAATAGGATTTAATTTTGTTTATATAAATTGTTAACAATTAGAGGGAATATATGAAAAAACTAGTATTAGCGATGTTTGTATTTGTTTCTTGCTTTTCAACTAAAGCATATTCAGATGGACATGGCATTAAAATGGGAATTATTTTAGGATTTACAGGTCCTATTGAATCCCTAACTCCAGCAATGGCTGCATCTGCAGAGCTTGCATTTAAAGAAGCTTCAGATTCAGGTTCATTACTTGGAGGAAAGAAGATTTCTGTTGAGAGAGCAGATTCAACTTGTGTTGACTCAGCTGCTGCAACAGCTGCTGCAGAAGGTTTAATATCTGGCGGTGTAGTAGCAATTATGGGTGCTGATTGTTCTGGTGTAACTGGAGCTATTGCAACCAACGTTGCTGTTCCAAATGGTGTAGTTATGATTTCACCATCAGCTACTTCTCCAGGATTAACTGATCTTAATGATAATGGATATTTCTTTAGAACAGCTCCATCTGACGCAAGAGGTGGTCAAGTATTAGCAGATATTACTAAAGATAGAAAAGTTAAAAGTATTGCAGTTACACACACTAACAACGACTACGGTAAAGGTTTAGCAGATGTATATGTTGCAGCTGTTAAAGCTCATGGAATAAACGTAACAGTTGTTACAGCTCATGAAGAAGGTAAAGGAGACTACGGTGCTGAAGTTGCAACATTGGCAGCAGCAGGTGGCGATGCTTTAGCTGTGTTAGGTTACTTAGACCAAGCTGGCGGAAGTATCATTGATGGTTCATTAGACTCAGGTGCGTTTGACGTATTTGTTTTATCTGATGGAATGATCGGTGACTCTTTAACTGACAGATTCGGAAATGATCTAAATAAATCATTTGGATCTTTGCCAGGATCAATGGGTAAAGGTGCTACAATATTTAAAGGTGTAGCTGGTGGAGCAGGAATTGATTCATCTGGACCTTATACTTCAGAGTCTTATGATGCAGCGGCATTAATAGTTTTAGCTATGCAAGCAGGTGGTAAAGCTGATCGAGCTACTGTTCAAGCAAATGTAATGTCAGTTGCAAATGCTCCAGGAGAAAAAATATATCCAGGAGAATTAAAAAAAGCATTAGATTTACTTGCTAGCGGTAAAGCAGTTAACTACGAAGGTGCATCTAGTGTTGAATTTACTGATGTTGGAGAAGCATCAGGTGCCTTTATTGAAAAAGAAATTAAAGGTGGAAAATTCAAAGACAAAAAACAAAGATAATATTTGTTAAATTTAACTCCAGCGGTGAAAGCTGCTGGAGTTTTTTTTATTCTAGAATACTCATAAAAACATAAACTGATAGCAATGACATGAAGAGGACTATAGAATAATTAATTGTTTTCCATAGTCTTTTACTACTTATATAATTAGATAAGAATTTTGAGAGATATCCTAGTATAAAAAAGAAAAGAAATGATGAAATTGATGCTCCAATACCAAAAAGGTATTTTTGAGTTATTAATAAATCTTTAGAAAAGTTACCTAAAAAAAATACCGTATCTGAATACACATGTGGATTTAAGTAAGTAAAACCAAGTGTTTTAAGAACTGTAGAGATAAAAGTATTTCTATCAGAATTTTTATTAATCGAAATTTGATTATTAATCGACTTTAATTTCCTCCAGATAAAATTTATTAAAAACAAAAGAAGTAGAAGATTTAATACGAGTTCTATTAATGGTGAAAAAAAACTCTGGAAATGATGAAATAGAAATATTCCTAAAAAAATAAGTATAAAATCAGATAATGAACAAATTAAGCAAACAATAAATACATGTTTCTTTTTAAGACCTTGTTCAATTACAAATATATTTTGTGCTCCAATTGCTAGGATTAAACTAAGACCTGTAAGAAAACCAAAAATTAAATAGCTCACTTTTCAAGATTATTGTTTAATAATCTTTTCAGGAATTATACCTTGAGGTCTAAATCTCATTATTAAAAGAAGACCTATTCCAACTAATAAAAATCTAAAATACGGTGCACTATTTATTAAATGAATTTTTATCTCATTTGTTTCTGGAAGATGTGCAGTAAATAGATTTATAAAAAATAATGCAATTGGTGCAGCTTCTACCCATAAAAACCAAACTACAAAACCACCAAGAATTGCTCCAAAATTATTACCTGTTCCACCTACAATTACCATCACCCATATAACAAATGTATATCTCATAGGTCGGTAACTTCCTGGTGTAAATAATCCATCATTAGTTACCATCATTGCTCCTGCTATTCCAACAATGGCTGAACCTAAGATAAATATAAATAAATGCTGTTTAACAACATTCTTTCCCATTGCACTTGCCGCTTCTTCATTATCTCTTATGGCTCTCATCATTCTTCCCCAGGGTGAATAAAGTGCTTTTTGAGTAACTAACAATAAAATAATAACTACTACTAAAAATAACCCAGCAAAACAAAGTTTTACATAAATTGAAGACGCATCTATTACTAATTGGTTTAAAAGGTCTTGTCTTTCCGTAAGTGAGTTGGTTAATGATAATTTTGTATTATGAAGTTTTTCAACTAGGTTTATAAACCATGGTGATGTCTGTAAATCTATCTCATAAGGAGCAGGTCTCTTTAATCCTATAACATTTTTTACACCCCTCGCTAACCAATCCTCATGTTTAATAATTGAAACAACTATTTCTGCTATTAATAAGGTTGCTATGGCTAGATAATCTGCTCTTAAACCTAATGCAACTTTTCCAACTATAAATGCTAAACCAGCTGCAAAAAAACCACCAACAATCCAAGAGAATAAAACTGGCATTCCTAATCCACCTAAAAAACCAGTTTTAGCTGGCTCAACAGCCTCTATTAATTCGATGGCTGGTCCTGAAATTATTTTGATAAGCAAAAGCCCAACTATAATTATTCCTGCAACTAAGTAGTTTCTTTTCTTTGATTTATCTATGTTTTTGAGAACATATCTTATAGAAAATATCATTAAAACTATAAAAAGAAGACTCATCAGCATGTTTACTCCTCCAACACTCCATGCTTCAGAAACTGGAGCAACAGAAACAAGTACTACTGCTAACCCCCCTAAAGCTGTATAGCCCATTATTCCAAAGTTTATAAGACCTGCATATCCCCATTGAATATTTGCACCCATAGTCATTACAGCTGAAATCATACAATAATTAAAAATTGTCAAAGCAATAGACCAAGACTGAAAAATACCTACTAAAATTATTAGACCTAACATAATTGAGTAAGCAATAATTATATTTAAATAATTCTTCATATTTTCTTTCCTTCAAAAATTCCTGATGGTCTAAATACCAAAACAATGACCAAAATTGAGAATGATATTGCAAACTTGTAATCTGTAGATAAAAGTTGCATCAAAGAGTTTGGTTCCAGTTGTTCTGGTAAAATATAAATGAAAAATCTTTTATATGCATAAGTGAGAAATATTTCTGCGAATGCAATTAAATACCCACCGAGAAAAGCACCATAAGGATTACCAATACCTCCAGCAATAGCTGCAGCAAATATAGGAAGCATATTATTAAAATAAACAAAAGGTCTGTAGCTTTTATCTAAGCCATATAATACTCCTCCAATAGTAGCTAAAATTCCTGCAATTATCCAAGTTATAAGAACTACTTTTTTTGGATCTATTCCTGAGAGTAATGCTAAATCCTCATTATCTGAATAAGCTCTCATGCTTGTTCCTGTTTTTGTTTTATTTAAAAACCAAAATAAGATCGCAACTAATATAATGGTTACTACAATAGTAATGATTTGTGTTGATTTGATTGTTAATCCTTCAGCTAGTCCTGTCATATCTTTAAATTCTGACGCTTTTAAGATAAATTTTTCCCCATCCATAAATCTTCTATCAGTGGGACCAATAATTATTCTAATAATTGCCTGAGTTACGAACATTACACCAATACTAACCATTGCTAATTGCACTGGAGGACTTTTATTTATTCTATAATAACTAAAAACTGTTTTATCTATGATGAGCATATAGAATATCATCATTGCAACGGCAAAAGGTATAGTCAGTAAAGCTGTCGGTAAAAAACCAAAACTTATTCCTTTTGATTGCAGATAATAAGTAAATAAAACTGCGAACATAGTGCCAAAAGACATCATGTCTCCTGTTGCAAAATTTGCAAATCTCAAAATTCCATAAATAAGGGTAACAAATATTGCTCCCAAAGCTAATTGAGACCCATAGGTTAAGGCAGGTAATATTGTGTAATTCAATAATACAATAATTGCATTGATAAAATCCATAATTAAGCTCCTAAAAATGACCTTCTTACTTCTGGATCATTTAATAATTCCTTCCCAGAACCTTCAAATTTATTTTCACCAGTCACTAAAACATAACCACGGTCTGATATGCTAAGTGCTTGTTTTGCATTCTGCTCTACCATAATTATTGCCACTCCGGTTTTTTTAACTTTAACTATATGTTCGAACAGTTCATCCATCACAATAGGTGAAACACCAGCAGTTGGTTCATCTAACATTAAAACCGATGGCTGTATCATTAAAGCTCTCCCTAAGGCTACTTGTTGTCTTTGACCACCAGATAATTGTCCTACAACTTGGTCTCTTTTTTCTGCTAAAATTGGAAATAATTCGTAGATTTGATTAATGACTATATCGATATCATCTTTTCTAAGAAATCCACCTATTTCAAGATTTTCTCTTACTGTCAATTCTGAAAAAACATTTTTTGTCTGTGGCACAAAAGAGATTCCTCTTTGAACTCTCTCTTGTGGGGAAAAATTGGATATGTCTTGATCTTCTATAACTACACTTCCAGATTTTAAATTTAATAAACCTAACATTGCTTTCATGGCAGTAGATTTTCCAGCACCATTTGGACCTAGGATTGCAACAATTTCCCCTTTGTCGACATTAATAGAACAAGAATTAATAATATCTGGACCATCACCATAACCACCTGTCATATTATTTCCCTCAAAAAATGCCATCAGCTGGTTTCTCCATTAATTTTTTTTCCTCTACCGAGATAGCTTTCTATAACTTGATCATTTTTTTTTACTTCATCAGAGGTTCCTTCAAATAGAACTGCACCCTCTGACATTACAATTACTGGGTCGCACATCCTACTAATGAAATCCATATCGTGTTCAATCATACAAAATGTATAATTTTTTTCTTTATTAAGTCTTAAAATTGCAGTTCCCAGTTCTTTTAATAGTGTTCTATTAACACCCGCTCCTACTTCATCTAATAAAACTAATTTAGCATCTACCATCATAGTTCTGCCTAATTCTAGTAATTTTTTTTGACCTCCTGACAAATTTCCTGCTCTTTCATTAGCTAAGTGCTTTAAATTTAAAAATTCTGCTACATCATAGGCTTTAAGTCTAATTTGTTCTTCCTCTTCTTTAATAAGTTTAGGCTTTATAAATGCATTTAACAGTATTTCTCCAGTTTGGTTTCCTGGAACCATCATTAAATTTTCTAAGACAGTAAGATTAGAGAATTCATGTGCAATTTGAAAAGTTCTTAGAAGACCTTTTGAAAATAATTCATGAGATGGTATATCTGTTATGTTTTCATTATTAAAAAAAACTTTTCCTTTTGAGGATTTTAAATTTCCTGCAATAAGATTAAATAGCGTGGTTTTTCCAGATCCATTTGGACCAATAATTCCCGTAATTGTTCCTCTTTTAATAGTTAATGAACAATCAGATACAGCAGCAAGTCCTCCAAAATATTTTGAGATATTTTCTATTTTCAGAATATTTAAATCTGATGACATAGAGAATTATACTTTGTTAAGTCTTTTAAGAATACTATTTAATGTTTTCTCTGTAGACTTATAAAAACCTGCTTTTCTAAGTTCTTGAACTCCTTGTTCATTTAATCCTTTGGGAGTTTGAGATTCTTTAACTAAAAATTTTAGGTCCTTATCAGAGTTTCTTAATGCATCTTCAGACAATGCAACAAACAATGAAGTTATATATTTTTGAGCTTTATCTTTTTTAACACCACGTTGTACAAGCCAATTAGACATAGTATTTAATAATTCATAAAATGAAGCCATCATACCTGATGTCGACCAAAAATTTTTAGATAACTTTTCATTATTTATTTCAACTGTTGTTCCAAGTTTATTAAAAAAGTTTTTTAATGTTTTATTTGGAGGAAAAACTGGAACTGGCCCTTTTCTTAATGATATTGGTGGAAGTGGTATAGCTCTAAAAATTTTTGCTTTTACATTAATTAATTTTTTTAACCTTGGCAAAGTAATTGTTGAGATAAAACTTATTATTGTTTGGTTAGATTTAAATTTTAACGTTTTGATTATTTGCTCACCAACTGTAGGAGTAACAGCAAGAAAAATCCAATCACAACTATTAATAATTTCTTGATTTGACTTGCCAATACTTACTTTTTTATTTTTTTTTGATAATTTTTTTGCGATATAAAGATTTCTAGGTGAAACTAAAATCTTGGAATATTTAATTTTTGACGAAGAAATACCAGTAACTACTGACTCAGTTATTTTTCCAGTTCCTATAAAACCCAGTTTCATAGAAGTAATTACTATACTTAATTATTAAAAAAGGAACCTCTAATTCTAAGCAATTCCCTTGATAATTTTTTGTTTTCTTTGAATGGTTTTCTTCCATGTAGCCAAAAGTAATTATTTGCAACTATAGCACTACCCACGGGTAGAGAGGTTACAATTTTATTTTGGCTTCCCTCTAATGAATCTGATAATTTTTGAAGAAATAAACCCTGCTTCATATTTTTTGGTTCTGGAAATTGGTCTATATAGGAAATTGTAGCTTCTCCGTTTTGATCTTTTGAAAAAACTGGATGTTCAACTTTATAACCAACATTTTTACTCTTAGGAGAACCCCAAATAAAATCTTGTTTTCCAACTTCATCGTTAGCTAAATCCGATAAATGCTCCCAATCATCTAAGTGTAATAAAGCTGTTTCACCACCATCTACGTTTTCTTCCTCTAGTTTTGACATCAATATCCAATCAGTAGTTTCTTTTACATAAGTGCCGTCAGTATGAAGATCCATGTTTATATATGCTTTTCTTAAATAAGAGTCGCTATTATCCTCATGCTTTACATGAAATCTTGCATAATATTTTCCTGCCATTGAGTCATGATTAGGGTTACCAATTAAATGAGTAATTGCTGTAGATAATTTAATTAAAAATGTTTGATCAATTTTAGATGAAATATTTTTTGGTCCTATTATGAAACATCCTGTATTTCTATTTTTTAATATATGGTTTAAAAGTTTACCCAGCTCATGAGATGTAGTCTCATCTAAACTTTTTGCAATTGTGAAACGT
The DNA here is from genome assembly GCA_902569245.1 of uncultured Pelagibacteraceae bacterium. GTDB lineage: Bacteria > Pseudomonadota > Alphaproteobacteria > Pelagibacterales > Pelagibacteraceae > Pelagibacter. The sequence continues at coordinate 22,223 of CACFTO010000005.1, forward strand.
GTAAAAGGTTTATATTCGAGTGCCGTAATATCAAATTTTTTAAACGGAAATATAAGTCTTTCAATTATTTCGTCTTCAATTTTAATATTTATAATTCTTTTTGATTTTTCATGAAAGGATATATCAAATCCATCTATTTGTTTTAAATCTTGCATTAATTTATTCTATTGCAAGTTCCTATTGAGTCTGGTCCACAAATTTCACCATTAGTCCAGGTCGCACCTATAAGGTTAGCTCCATCAAAATTTGCATTCAAAATATTTGAAGACGTAAAATTTGCTTCCATTAAGTTTGAATTTTGAAAATTTGTATCAATCAATGTAGATCCCATGAAGTCCACTCTTGTTAAATTAGCACTCGAGAAATTTGAAAGTTCAAGGTTCGCACCTGTTAAAATTGACTCATACAAATTCGCTCTAATAAACGATGACTCAGAAAATGTGCCAAACGAGAGATTTGAATTCATCATTATGCTCTTGTCAAAATTTACTTGGATAAAACTTGCAAAAGACAGATTTGAATTAGGAAGGTAACTACCTTGTAAATCTTGACCATCTGAAAATTTGCATTTTGTGTAATCTACACCATCAGTTATAGGATCATCACAACCAGCGTTTACATTACTGCTAAAAATTAAAAAAAATATAATAAAAATAAGTTTTTTCATACTGCAAAACTATTTAATGCAGCCAAAATTATAGCAGATAATACTGTTGGATAAACTAAATTTCTTTTTGTGACATAAAAAATTAATATTGATAATAAAATTACAATTATCCTTGAAAAATAGTTGACTTCAGAAAGATCTCCTGACGGAAATATCAGTATTCTTGAAATTAAGGCAGCTAAAGTTGAATATGCTATACAATTAAACCATCTATAAATTTTAGATTTTTCACTAATTTTTTCTGAGGTAAATGCTCCAAGAAATCTCGATAAATAAGTTGCTAAAGAAGTTACTATTATTGCTAAAACTATATTAACTGCCATATTTTTCTCCAATAAAATAAGAAATTGTCCCAGCAACCAACCCACCGATAAGTACACTCCACTCGGGAGAAATAAAATAAAAAATAGGTCCTAATAATGCACCAAGTAAAATTGCAGATGTAAGTTGTACTGTCTTCATTACACCTATCATTGCACACATAAAATAAATTGGGTTTATTATCGCTAAAGCAATAATCATATCTCTATTTAAAAAATCAGAAGCATAATAACCAACAATGGTTGAAAAAATTGCAACTAACCATGTGGCTGTTCCTATACCAATCCAAAAATCTAATCTGTATTTCCTTTCTATTTCCTCATAGTTACTTTTTAAGATCAACCACGATGAAACAGCAACAAAATGACATGATAAGTAATATTTCCATCTTGGTTGGCTTTCATGTTTTAATAATGGCATAATTGAAACTGTCATTGGATAAAGTCTTGAGTTAACTAACCATACTGCAAGAAAAATATTTACAAGCGAGGCACCAATTAACATAGACTCTGCCATAACTAAAGATCCTGGAAGAGCGTAAGTTAACAAAGTTGAAAATATACTTTCTTGAATAGTAAAACCTAAATTTTTAAGTAAAGCGCCAATTGCAACAAAACTCGCACCCAAGGCAATGGCTGGACTGTCAAATTTTTTTGATGCAAGTATTCCTTGAAAAAAATATTTGGAGTTGATCATCAACCGCCTAAAAATAGACGACCCACATCTGGATTATTTAGAAGTTCATCTCCTTTACCTGCAATAGCAGTTTGTCCAGAAACTAAAACATATCCAATGTCGGCAAATTCCAAACCCTTTTTGGCATTTTGTTCAACCAATATAATTGTTTTTTTCTCATTTTTTTGAAGATCATCTAAGATTTCAAATACCATTTGAATATATCTTGGTTCTAATCCAATTGAAGGTTCATCAACTAATAAAATAGATGGTTTCATTACTAAAGCTCTAGATATTTCTAACAATCTTCTCTCACCACCAGACAAAACTTTAGCTGGTTGGTTTCTTCTATTTCTTAATCTCTCATATTTCTGAAGAACTCTCTCTGCTTCCTCAAATGACTCTTCAGTTTTATCTTTTATATATCCACCCATTAAAAGGTTTTCTTCTACAGTCATGTCTGGAAAAACAGAATTATCTTGAAGAATATAAGCTATCCCTTGAGATTTTAATTTCTCTGCAGGTGTAAGGTTTGTTATTTCTTTGCCATCAACTTCGATTTTACCAGAAAAAATATTCGTAAAACCATATATTGAGTGAAGAATTGTAGATTTCCCTGCTCCATTAGGACCTATCAAACATAATGATTGTGCCTTGCTGACAAACAAATCTAAATTATGCAGAATTTCCATTTTACCATAGCCAGCTGACAAACCTTTAATTGTTAAGTGAATATTGTCTTCTGAAAGCTTTTTTAGATCGTCAGCACCAGGTGCTTTACCTAATACTTCATATTGATTAGCCATTATTGTGCTCCTAAATAAGCATCTATAACTCGCTTATCATTTTTAATTTCATCTGGTGTTCCATTGGCAAGCATTTTTCCATGTGCTAAGCAAAAAATACTTTCTGCCAATTGCATAATTACTCTCATATTGTGTTCAATGACTAATAAAGTAATTCCAAAATCCTGATTTACTTTTATTAATCTATCTATAATTCCATTTATCAATGTTGGATTAATACCTGCAGTTGGCTCATCTAAAAGTAACATTTCAGGTTCATTCATTAATGCCATGGCAAGCTCTAAAAGTTTTTGTTGACCAAATGATAAGTCACCTGCTCTTAAATTTCTCTTCTGATATAGTCCAACAAAGTTTAATAAATTTTCAGCTTTGTCTGTTAAGTCTTGAGGAATTTTAGAGAAAATGGAAACTAAACTTTCGTCACTAGCTTTATGACTTATTAGCATGTTATCAACACAATTAAGTTTTCCATAGATTCTTGTTTGTTGAAATGTTCTTAGAAGACCAAGTTTTGCAATAATTGGAACTGGTAATTCTGAAACCTCTTTACCATTAAATTTTATTGAACCTTGATCTATGGGATAAGTTCCTACTATAGAATTAAATAATGTTGTTTTTCCAGATCCATTTGGACCAATCAATCCAACGATTTTTCCTTTTTCGACTGCCATAGAAATATCAACATTGGCTTTAACACCTCCAAAAGATTTGCTCACATTATTTACCTCTAATATACTCATTTGAGTTCAACCTGAGCCTTCCGATCAGCCTCATCAACCACTTCTCCAAATCTTTCAGGATACTTTTCTCTTAACCATCCCATAATTCCCTCTGGAAAATAGATAACAATGACAACTATTAGTACTCCAAGGGCTACATACTGCCATCCAAGGAAGAATGTCCAAAAACCCTCTTTAAATATATGAAAAACGGTAGCTCCAATTACAGGTCCCCATAAAGTTCCTTTACCACCTAATATTGCCATCAATACCATAAACACTCCCATTTCTCTTCCATCAAATGCAACATCAGTTGAATCTATATATCCAACAAGTCCACCCATGATACCTCCAGCTAGACCACAGAAAAACGCAGATATCATCCAACCAATAATTTTATACTTCATAGTTTGGATACCCATGGCTTCTGCCTTATCTTCATTATCTCTTATTGCGTTAAGAACTAATTTAAACCTGGTTGAGTAAATTGCTTTAACAGCAAGAAATGTAAAAATTAAAACTGCGAAGCTACAAAAATAAAAAAATTCTCCTCTTGCTTCTAAACTTCCAACTTTTGGAAAAGGAGGAGTGGTAAATCCTTGACCCGCTCCAATTATTTCTATTCCTCCTGAAATTTCTCCAGCAGCAACACCTAAACCTAATGTGCAAATCGCAAAATAATGTCCTCTAAGTCCTAAAATTGAGTAGCCAATTAAACCTGCTACTATTGCAGGAACAATTGCAGCTACAGCAAGTCCTACTGCAAATCCTTGAAAAAATTGTGCAGGAGTATGGACAAATGTTTTTTCTCCACCACCTTCTGTCCACTCTGCTAAAGGAAAGAACATCCCAACTTGAACCGAGGCACAGAGATACATTCCAAGTCCATAAAAAAGAATATTTCCAAAAGTATTATATCCCATTTCTCCACCTTGAACATTCCATGTAATTGCTAAGATGATTAAAATACAAAGAATAGATAATTGAACTTTAAATGCTGGGAAAACAAAAGGTGCCGCGACACCAAATATTAAAATAGCAGCATATAAAATTATATTTTTATTCATTATTTTAAGTACTCTCTTTTTTTAGAAAGTTTAAATCTTCTATAGACTAAAATTAAAACTAATAATAAAAATACAGAGCCTATTCTAAATTCTGTTCCTAAAATATAATCTGCAAATTCTTCAAAAACACCAAGGCCCATTCCTGACATGGCTACGCCAGGTAAATTTCCTAAACCTGCAACAATTACAATCATAAAAGATCTAATTGTGTAAGGTAATCCCATATAAGGGTGTATTGTAAATGTAATCGATATTAGTGCTCCAGCAACTCCACACAAAGCTGCGTTAATTCCAAAAGTAGCTGCATAAACTTTTTCTGTGTCTACACCTAATATTTTTGCAGCTCTTGCATTTTGAGCAGTTGCTCTAATAGCTCGTCCTAGTTTTGATTTTTTCATATAAATCACTAATCCAATAGCAAATACTATGCTTATAAATGCTGAGAAAATCTTAGAATTTGGTAATGTTACAGAATTATCAAACAACATAGTTGTTCCATAACCTGAATTAGCAAGAACAACATCAGCTCCAAATGCAAAATTCATTAATTGCATAAATAAAATACTTATGCCAAATGTTGCAAGAATTGAGATAAATAGATCTCTATCAACAACTTTATTAATAACTAATTTATAAATAATAACCCCAACAAAATACATTATAATTGGCGAGACTATTACACCCCATGCTGGGTGAATTCCATAAAGATACATAAAGTATGCAATGTACCCACCTAATATAACAAGATCACCTTGTGCAATATTAATTATATTCATAACTCCCCATTGAAGAGCCATTCCATATGCAATAAGTGCAAATAATATTCCAAGTAACAATCCGTCTAAGACAGCTTGAACGGTTAACATTGGAACTTGAAATATTAAAAAATCCATAAATTTTTAAATGCTTATAAAAAAAAGCCCCCTAATGCTAGGGGGCTTTTATTCTTTTTTATATTATCTGTCTGACCACTTAGGAATTGGGTGAATTAATTCCGCTGAAGCCCATTTTAATGGAGCTACAACTTTATTTTCACATTTTCCTGCATCATCACACATAACTTGAAATAATACCATTGGCTTATCAACGTTTTGACCACCTTCAGCAAATTTTATGTTCCCATAAAAAGTTTGCATGTTAGTAGCAGCAAGAGCGTCTCTGACTTTCTTTTGGTCGAAAGATCCAGCTCTTTCAAAAGCATCTTTAAACACTAATAAAGCCGCAGAAGACTCTGCTGCTTGGTATGGTGGTGCATAACCAAACTCTTTAGTAAAGTCTGCATCATAAGTCATACCATCAGTAAAGAAATCATCTTTATAAGTTAGTGTTTTATGCCATTGAGAAGCACACAAAGCGTATTGTGAATTTGCACCATGTTGCTTAGATAGTTTTGCAGCATCACAGTGTGTCATTGCTAACATTGGAACATCAACCTTCATTTCAGCAATTTGTCTGATAGCTGTTAACGCGCCTTTTGTGTGCCCTGAAACAACAAGAACATCTGGTTTAGTTGCTTTAACTTTTGCTAAAGTTGCCGCCATATCATTAAGCTCTTTTGGAAGTTTGTCATCGATTATAATTTTTGATCCTGTTTCTTTTGCAGCATCTAAAATACCCAATCTAACGTCCTGTGAGAATGCATCTTGCTCAAAAGCTTGTGCAATTCTTACACCTTTTCCACCATTAAGCTCAACTGCTGTTCTGATTGCAACATCCAAATATAAGTTCGCTGGTGCCAGCACCGCAAATAAGTATTTGTAACCTTTTGTAAACAAAGATCTTGATGCACCGTTAGCTTCTACCATTGGAACACCATATTTCTCTGTTACTGGTGCAATCGCTTTAGTCAAACCAGAACTGTAAGGTCCAAGCATAAACTCAACACCATCTTGTGAAATCAATCTTTCTGCAAGTTGCGCTGCTCTTTTAGGGTTTGACTCATCATCGTAGTAGATAATATCAAACATGTAAGTTTTTCCTCCAACTTTAACACCACCCATGCTGTTAATTCTGTCAACGGCCATGTTATAACCGTTTTGAGTATGAACACCATTAGATGAATATTTTCCGGTTAAAGAAATTGCAGCACCTAATATAATTTTATCACCAACAACTTTTGCTAATGAAACAACTGAAGTTGAAAATAAAATTGCTATTGCAGAAACAAATGTAATTATAATTTTTTTAATTTTCATTTCTCTCCTCTTTTATTTATTATTAATTAATTAATTTAAGTCTTATTTAACTAAGAAATTAATTCTTTTGCAAGTAACAGTAGTATCGCATTAACGCCTAATATTGTTGCATAAATGCAATTATAGCTGCTATCACAATTAAAACGCACGCAGAAATTGTGTTTATAACCTTTGCGTTAGCTTTAACCCAAGTAATCATTTTATTTGCTAGAATAGCGTAACCAATTAAAGATAAAAAATCTAAAATCACGTATGTGGTTATTAAGATAATAAATTGAGCAACATAATTAGAGTTAAAATCAATAAATTGTGGAAAGATAAATGGAAAAAACATCCAAGCCTTAGGGCTTGTGCCAGCAACTAAAAAACCATCTTTGAAAAAAGATAAAAAACTTTTTCCCAATTTCTCATCAGAATTTATACTTTTTGGTCGGGATTTATAAATATCATAAGCAAGATATAGAATATAAACTATTCCAACCCACTTAAATGTATTAAGCAACTTAGGATTATCTGAAATAAATGAACCAATAACAAATATAACAAGAGTTGCTTGAATAATATTTGCAGTAACATCTCCTAATGCTGTCCATACACATTTCTTAACTCCATAATTCATTGAATATGAAATTATTACTATCCTAGGTGTTCCAGGCGTAATAAACATGAAGAGAATTATTTGGAGAAAAAGGAAATAATTTAGAGGAAGCATCTTAGGATAGTCCTAAAAAACCGGGAGCTAAAGATGGCTAGATAGGACTATCTAAAAGTGATATTATCATAGGCATTAATATTTGCATTAAAATTTATTTAGAGTTTTGCTGAAAAATCTATGAAAAAAAGTCACAGGCCTACAACCAAAGTCAAAAATCCTGAGCCAAAACCAGGAAGTCCAGACTGGGTTATCTGGGCAGCATGGGCTGACAGAATAACATTCGAGGAAATAGAAAAAAAAACAGGCAAAACTGAAGCCGATGTAATTAAGATAATGAGAAGAAATCTCAAAACCTCATCTTTCAGGTTATGGAGAAAAAGAGTAAATTCACAAAGTATTAAACATAGAAAAAAATTTGAATATTCAAGAAAACAAATAAGAGTAAAAATTAAGAAAAATGAAATTCTTAACTGGTAAATTAGCAAAATATAATTATATCTAAGGTATGAAAAATATAACTATGTATTCAGGCCCGATGTGCGCCTTTTGTGATGCTGCAAAAAGATTGTTGAATAGAAATAATCTTGAATACAAAGTGATTGATGTATCAACTGGTCCAGATTTAAGAGATGAAATGATTAAAAAAGCAAATGGAAAACGTACAATTCCTCAAATCTTTTTTAATGATGAACATATTGGTGGTTATCAAGAACTTAGAGATCTAGAAAAAAATGGTACTTTAGAAGCATCTTTAAAGTAAATTAATTCCAATCTATCAAACCTAGTTGTTTTTTTGCTAATTCACTTAAATCATTAATTTTAGTTCTTCCTTTATAATTAACTTCGTAGTCCTCAGCGGCAAAATCTGGTGGACTTTTACCTTCGATAAATTTTTTTGATTGTTTTTTTATGTAATTAATATTTTTTTTACAATATGGAGTTGCTCCTACATATACAACATTTGAAAAAGTTTTACCCAAATGTTTTTCTTCAACAGCATGCACAACATCGGGGTGCCACCAAATAGTATCTCCAGGATACATTTTTGGAATTGAAATTAAACCTTTTAACAATAAGCTATGATATTTTTCATTTATCGATAAAGCTTTTCCTGCTTTTGAACCACATAACTCATTTTCAGGCACATCATCTAGTAAAGCTCTTGTTAACACATATGCCATTCCTTTAGCGATAGGAATTAATTGTAAAGTTCCATCATTTGGACCTTGCTCTGTTAAAGCGGTCCATCCTTGGAATGTTCTAAATACATGCGCTACCGCAGGTGACTCAAATTCAATTGTTTCATCTCTATATTTTGCATCAAACGGATTATAATTTTCGAAATTATCTGAAAAAATATCATTATAAATTTTTTGATATGCATTATCGGTCCATCTTTCAATCGATCCAGCATCGCAATGTGGTGATAACCCCAATGTATCGTCTCCTGGTTCTCTTCTTCTCACTCGATCCGCGTACACAAGTTCTTTATTTGGATCAAAAACACTTTTATCCTTATACTTATAATTCCAAAGATTATTTAGCCATTTTTTAACCTTTTCCATTTCTTGAGAGTGTCTAATTTCTGATTGTGCTTTAGACCAATACAATCCGAAAATTTGAGGTTTTCCTGATTTGAGCTCACTAAAATATTTATCTATACCTATTTTTTTTTTTTGATCTTCAAAATAATTGTTTTCTAAAACATATTGATCTAGATTTTTATTAAGATCTTTCATTTTTTTTTCACCAAAAACATTTCTTATTATTACACAACCACGTTTCAGAACCTTCTCATTAATAGTCCTTTCATTTTCGATTAAAATATTTTTAAATTCTATTTCTGGGATAATCGAATTCTCAAAACGTTTAATTAACTCAACTTCTTTTTTGATATATTTCTCAATATTTTTAAAATTACTTAAATGATTTTTCGACTTATTTTTTAACTTGATTTTTTCAGAGATGATCTTGTTTTGTATTTCAATTATATTCATAATTTGAAATCAATTATTTAGGTTTAAAAACTAAGCAAACTCCATTATTACAGTATCTTTTTCCTGTTGGTTGTGGGCCATCATCAAATATATGGCCGTGATGTCCTCCACATTTCTTGCAATGGTACTCGGTTCTGGCATAACCGATATGATAATCTGTTGTAGTTTCAAATGCATCAGGTAGAGACTCATAAAATGATGGCCAACCAGAGCCACTTTCATACTTTGTATTAGAGTCAAACAATTTCACTCCACAGTTTGCACAATGATAACTCCCCTCTCTCTTTTCAAAATTAAGTTCGCTTGAACCTGGTGGCTCTGTTGCTTCTTCAAATAATACTTTATTTTGTTGATGAGTTAAATTTGGATTATTTTTTGTCATTTAAATATTTAGCACAATTTTTATGCAAACTTGCATGTAATTCAATAAGTTTTTTAAAGTCTTTATTGTAACCACCACCTAAAACTCCACAAATAGGAACTCTTCTTGTAAAAAAGTTTTTAATAACCATCTCGTCTCTTTTATTAATTCCTTTGTCAGTAATGCACAACTTACCTAATCTATCATCTAAATGAATGTCAACTCCTGCGATATAAAAAACAAAATCAAAATTAAAATCGTTTAAAAAAATTAAATTTTGTTTTAAAATATCTAAATACTGATCATCTTCCATATTTTGTTCAAGTTCAATGTCCAGATCACTTTTTGATTTAATCGGTGGATAATTTACTTTTGTGTGCATACTAAATGTAAAAACGTTATTTTCATTTTTAAATATTTCTGAATTTCCATTACCTTGGTGAACATCTAAATCAACTATAAGGATTTTGTTAGCCAACCCTCTATTCAAAAGATATTTTGCAGCAACAGCCACATCATTAAAAACACAAAAACCAGCTCCCTCGTCATAAATAGCATGATGACTTCCACCAGCTGTATTACAAGCTATTCCATAATTAATTGCTAATTTAGAGGCCAATACGGTTCCGCCTGTTGCAACTAAAGATCTTCTGACCACACTATCAACTAAAGGGAAACCTATTTTTTTAACCAATCTTTGCTCTAATGTTTTATTTTTAATTTTTAAAATATACTCCTCCGAGTGAACCTCTTTAAGTGTATCTACTGAGCATGGATCAGGTTTATAAAACTTCTTAACCACCTTTTCTTTTTTAAGAAAACTTGCTAATTCACCAAACTTTTTAATTGGAAATTTATTATCATCACCAATTTTTGCTTCATAATCAGGGTGATTTACAACTGGTAATTCCACTTTACTTTATTTCTCGAATAGGCTTACCAGCAACACAGGCTTCTAAATTCTCAATCATTTGTGTATAGAAAATAGAATAATTTTCAGCTGTGACGTAACCTACGTGTGGAAGCAAAAGTGCGTTAGGCACAAATCTCAATTTATGACCACTGGGTAGAGGTTCTTTATCATAAACATCGATACCAGCTCCAGCAATTACATTAGTTGAAAGAGCTATAATTAAATCGTCTTCGTTTACAATCGGACCTCTTGAAGTATTAATTAGAAAAGCAGTTTTTTTCATTTTATCAAATTCAGCAAGTTTGATACAATCCTTGTATCTTTCGCCTCCCTGAACATGAATTGAAATAAAGTCAGAGTTTTGAATAAGATCCTCTTTGCTAGATGGCAAAACATCAAGTTCTTTACACTTATCTAGACTTAAATTTTCACTCCAAGCCATAACTTGCATGCCAAAAGCTTTTGCTATTTTAGCAACTTGGTATCCAACTTTTCCTAAACCAATAACTCCTAAAATTTTACCTTTTAATTCTATGCCTACCGTTGTCTGCCAATAACCTTGATACATATTATCAACCTCAACTTTAATATTCCTTGCAAGGCCTAAGATTAAAGCCCATGTTAACTCGCATGTTGGATTTGAATTAATTTCAGTTCCAGTAACAATAATTTTTGCTTTCTTTGCTGCCTCTAGATCTATTGCTTTATTTCTCATTCCGCTTGTTGAAATATATTTTAGTTTTTTTAAATTTTTAATGAGATTTGAACTTATTATAGTTCTCTCCCTCATGATAAGCAGAGCTTCAAATTCTTTTAATTTTTCAATAGCATCATCTTCATTTTCAAAAGGTTCGCTAAAAATCTCAATATCAAACCTTGATGAAAGATTTTTCAAATCTATAAATTCTTGAGCAACGTTTTGATAATCGTCTAAAATGGCTACCTTAAGCATTTTGAGTTTTTTTGTTTGAGATTGTAATACCAGCAATTATAAAAATTGCACCTAAGAAATGATAAAATAAAATTTTTTCATTGAAAATTATCATAGCCATTATTGCACCTAGAATTGGCATCAAATGAAGAAAAACTCCAGATCTATTAGCGCCAATAAGTTTTACACCTTTTATCCAAAACAGAAATGAGATTAGACCAGGGAAAAAAACAACATAGAATAAAACTAAATAAAAAGAGGATTGTAATTTGATTACACTGCCCAAACTATAATCAATAAAATACATTGGTATAAGAAAAATTACTCCAAAAGTAATAACAACCTGTAATAAAGAAATTGGCGATAGATTGAATTCCTTTTTTTTCAAAAGAGCCGAATAAAGTGACCATGCAAACATTGCAATTAATGCAAAAATGTCTCCTTTGTTAAAAGACAAATTTAATAAATTGTTTAAATTTGCTTTAGTTATTATAAAAAAAACACCTGTAAGTGAGAGAAATACTCCTATTATTTGAAATGAATTTGTTTTCTCAATTCTAAGTAAAGATGAAAATAATATAATCATAACTGGCACTGTTGATATCATAAGCACTCCAGTAATAACTTGGGTATGTCTCAGCGAGTAAAAAAGAGCTGAATTAAAAACTGTCACAGCCAAAATTCCTAACAATGAAAATAAAAAAATATTATCTATTATAATTTTTTTGTTATTTAATAATTCTTTATAAGTGAACGGAAGTAAAACTAACCAAGCCAAAAACCATCTATAAAAATTTAAAGATATCGGTGGAATATCAATAATACTTGCAGCTTTTCCTACTATAAAATTTCCTGCCCAAAATAAACAAGCTAAAACCAAATAAAGAGAGGCTAAATATAAAGGGCTAAGTGTTTTCATGAAAAGAATTTAGTAAATCTGTTCTATAGTTTATAGCTTCTTTTATATTCTTTTCCTTAACATGTCCAAAACCTCTGATTTGATCAGGTATTGATGCTATTTTAACTGCTGTTTCATAGTTTGATTTATTTATTTTTGTTCCTATGTCAGTAATTGTTTGCTTGTAATCTCTTATTAATTCTCTTTCTTTTTTTCTTTCATTTAAATATCCAAATGGATCAAGCTTTGTACCTCTTAAAAATTTAAATTTTGAAAGTAATTTGAATACATTAAATAACCATCCACCAAATTTTATTTTTAGTAATTTGCCATCTACTTTGCTTTTTTTACTAAAGATTGGTGGAGCTAAATAAAAGTTGTAATTAAAGTCACCTTCAAAGTTTTTATTTACATCGTCTACGAATTTTTTATTTGTCATTAATCGCGATACTTCATACTCATCTTTGTATGCCATTAATTTGAAGTAATTTTTTAAGACTGCAGTTGAGAATTGACTGCCGTTTCCTATATTTTTATCTATCTTTCTTGCGTAACTAACAAGTTCTTCAAATTTTTCAGCATATTTTATATTTTGGTAACCTTCTAAAAATTTAAATCTATTCTTATATTTTTCATCAAAACCCTCTAGTACTTCTGGCTCATCTTTAATTATATCTAAAATCTCATCTTTTAAATTTTCATAATGTCTTCCAAATCTGAATGCATCAATATTATCTTTTACACTTGCACCATTTAACTCAATTGCTTTTTCAATTGATAAAGCTGAAATTGGTATTAAGCCTGATTGATATGCTACTCCAACATTAAACATATTTGATAAAATTGAATTTCCTAAAATCTTTGATGTAATTTTATTTGAAGATATAAACTTTATATTTTCTTGACCTGCTATGTTAATTAAATTGTCTCTCATTTCATCAAAAGGTAAGTAAAAATTTTTATCCCTTGTAAAATCTCCAGGCATAACTTCATCTGTATTAACTATTAACTTTGAAATTTTTTTATCTAAGGTTTTTATTATTTCTAAATCATTTGATACAAGTAAATCAAATCCAAGAAGTAAGTTTGTATCACCGTAAGATAATCTTATTGCCCCTACATCCTCTGGTTTTTCAAAAATTCTTAAAAAACTTTTAACAGCCCCACCTTTTTGAGCTAACCCAGTCATATCTAAAACCCCTGATCCTTTTCCATCTATTTGAGCAGCGGTTGCAAGCACAGCTCCAATTGTAACAACTCCTGTACCACCAATTCCAGCAATCATTATTCCAAAAGACTTAGTAATTTCAGGTAATATTGGATCGTCTATCTTTGAATTTATTTTATTAATTAAATTATCGTCATAATTTTTCTTAAGTCTTATATCTCCCTCAAGACTTACAAAACTAGGACAAAAACCATCAACACATGTGTAATCTTTGTTACAAGAAGATTGATCAATTTGTCTTTTTCTTCCATACTCAGTTTCAACAGGTGCAATAGAGACACAATTAGATTGAATTCCACAATCTCCACAACCTTCACATAAGTCTTTATTAATAAAAATTTTTTTCTTAGGCTCTTCCAAGATACCTTTTTTTCTTCTCCTTCTTTTCTCGGCTGCACAAGTTTGATCATAAATTATTACAGTTGTTCCACTTATTTTGCTCAATTCAATTTGAACATCTATAATATTTTTTCTGTCATAAACTTTAGAATTTCTCGCAAAACCTCCTCTATCACTATATTTTTCAATTTCATCTGTGATGATTGCAATTTCTTCGACACCTTCAGCTTCAAGTTGTTTAGACATTTGAGCAACTGTTGGTAATCCATCTAATGCTTGACCTCCTGTTAAAGCAACAGCGTCATTATACAAAATCTTAAATGTCATTTTAGTTTTTGCCGCAACTGCATGTCTTATAGATAGAATTCCTGAATGGATGTAAGTCCCATCTCCCATATTTTGAAAAACATGGTCTGTATTACTAAATACAGACTCGCCAACCCAAGTTGCACCTTCTGATCCCATTTGTGAAAAGCCTTCATTGTCTCTTTCCATATGTTCAACAAGATAAGCGCAACTGATACCTGTAATTGCTCTACTACCTTCAGGTATTCTAGTTGAGGTATTATGAGGGCACCCAGAACAGAAATGTGGGACTCTTTTTAAAGAAATATTTGAATTAGTTTTTTCTTTCAAAGACTTTAATTTTTTTGAAAGATTAGTTACTTCATCTGGTAGTTTAAGGTAATTAATTATTTCAAAGATCTGTAAACCAATTTCACCTGGATCTAAAGCTCCAAAAGAAACAAATAAATCATTATTATTTTCGTCATTTTTTCCAACTACTTTTATATTTAAATTTTTATTAAATAATATTTCTTTAACTTGTGTTTCAATGATTGATCTTTTTTCTTCAACAACAATGATTTTTTCCAAATTTTCAGAAAATTTTTCAATTACTGTTTCCTCTAATGGCCAAGGCATAGCAATTTTAAGAAATTTAATTCCTACTTGATTAGCAATATCTTCATTTATTCCAATTTTTTCTAGACCTAATTTTGTATCTAAAAAAGACTTTCCGGTACTAATTATTCCAATTTTTGCCTTTTCAGAGTCGAAAATAATTTTATTCAAATTATTTATTTTACAAAATTCTTTTACATATTTTATTTTATGATTGTGTAGCCGATATTCTTTTTCTTGTGCAGTGTCTTTTAGTCTAATGTTTAATCCTTCCGATGGATATTTTTCACTTGAAATATCTAAAAGGTTTAACCTATTTTCGTCTAAATCAACAGTTGCTCCTGAACTCACATTATCATGAACACACTTTATCCCTACCCAACATCCACTTTTTCTTGATAATTCTATTCCTATTATTCCATAATCTAGTATTTCTTGAACACCACTTGGATTAAAAAAAGGTATCATCGCATCAATCATTGCAAATTCACTTTGATGAGAGGTTGTTGAGGACTCACATATATGATCATCTCCCATTAAAGCAATGACGCCTCCAAACTTTGAGGTCCCTGCCAGATTTACATGTTTTAATGCATCTCCTGCTCTATCTACTCCTGGCCCTTTACCATACCATATGCCAAAAACACCATCGTATTTATCTTGTTTTCTAAGATTGACTTGCTGTGTTCCCCATAAAGAAGTTGCAGCAAGTTCCTCGTTTATTCCTGGTTGAAAATAAATTTTATTTTCATTCAAATATTTTTTATTTTTTAAAATCTGCTGATCGTAGCCTCCTAGAGGAGATCCTCTATAACCAGAGATATAACATGCAGTATTTAAGTTTTTTTGTTTATCTCGTCTTGCCTGAACAATTGGAACTCGAACAAGAGCTTGGGCACCAGTTAAAAATCTAGTGCCTTTACTTAATTTATATTTGTCTTCAAGTTTAATTTCCACACTATTTAACTTTTTTAAGCAAATCTAACTGAACTGTAAGGCTTTAAATCCATATTAGTATTTTCATTTGCAATCATACCAGATACTATTTTCCCAGAAATTGCACCTAAAGTCCATCCTAAATGATGATGACCAAATGAGTAAAAAACATTTTTATAATTTTTTGATGGCCCAATTATTGGTAAAAAATCTGGCAGTGTAGGTCTAAACCCTAACCACTCATCTTTATGCTCAGGCAAACCGTCAAGCATATCCTTTGCATTTAAAATTAAGTTTTTGATCCTGGATTTTGATAAAGCATTTTCTAGACCACCAAACTCCACAGTGCCGACTACTCTTAAACCTTGATCCATTGGTGACATTCCAAACCCTCTGTTAGAATAAACCACTGGTCTAGAAATTAAATGATCAAAATCTTTAAAATGAACATGATACCCTCTTTCGGTATCCAGTGGAATATTTTCATGGAGCTTATCAGTAAGTTTTTTTGAAAATGCACCACATGCGATAACCAATTTATCAAAAACAAATCTCTGGGTTTCTGATCTTAAAACAGGTTTTTCCTCATCAAAATTCAAATCTTGGATATTTAGTTTTAAAAACTTTCCACCTTTTTTTATAAAATTTTCAAATAGCTTTATTAATATTTTTTTTGGATTTCTTGCATGTCTTGCATAATCATAAAAAACACCACCATGATAAAATGGTTTTAAATTTGGTTCTAAATCATGTATTTCTTTTTTATTCACAACTTGTTGTTTAACCCCTAGATCGTCTCTAATTTTTATTTCTAATTCTCTACTTTTCAAATTTTTTTCATTCCATACATATAAAATTCCATTATTTTCAACTAAACCCTCTAAATCTATCTCTTCGAATAGTTCATCATAAGCCAATAGAGATTGATCTAAAATTTGATGCATATTTTTTGCGGTATGCATCATTTTATCATTAGTACAATTCATTAAAAATTTTGAAAACCAAGGGAGCATTTTTGGAACATAATTCCATTTAAGTGCCAAAGGTCCTCTTGAGCTCATAAGCATTGATGGAACATCACTTACAATATCTGGTCTGTTTAAAGGGACTGATGCATAAGGAGAAAAGTGACCTGCATTACCATAAGAGGCTGCATTACCAGGTTCATCTCTATCGAACAAAATTACTTGATAGCCTTTTTTTTGAAGAAAAAGAGCATTACATACTCCTTGAATTCCTGCTCCTATTATACCAATTTTTAATTTTTTTTTTGACACAAAAAAAAATATAGTTGGTGGGATAAATTAAAATAGATGTTATTTGATCGCGGTTGATAACTGTTTACGTTATCTTAGTTGCCGATCGGATCTCGACTGTAAATTTTGCAGCTCATTACGATACTTAAACCAAGCATTATTGATAACATTGATGATCCTCCGTATGACATGATAGGAAGTGGTGCTCCAACGATTGGCAATAAACCAGTTACCATAGCTATATTTACAAAAATATATAAGAATAAACCAGATGCAAAACCAAAACAGTATAGTTTTGCAAAAAATGATCTACTAGAAAAACCAATCCTAATTATTCTATAAATTAATAAAGCGTATAATAAAATTAGTACCATGGAACCAACAAAGCCAAACTCTTCAGAGAAAAGAGTAAAAATAAAGTCAGTGTGTTTTTCAGGTAAGAATTCAAGATAACTTTGTGTACCTTGTAAGAAACCTTTGCCTAACAATCCTCCTGAACCAATAGCTATTTTGGATTGAATAATTTGATAGCCAGCACCTAAAGGGTCTCTGTCTGGATTAAAAAAAGTTAATATTCTTGATTTTTGATATGGTTTTAAAAATGAAATTACAAAAGGTAATGAGACTAACAATATTAATCCCGAATATATAAAATATTTTAAATTAAGTCCTGCTAACCAAATAATAGCCAACCCACTTCCTGCTATTAAAATTGCTGTTCCTAAATCAGGTTGAGTTATAACTAAATAGCAAGGTATCAACAAAAGTATAATTGGTTGTAATAAATATTTATAACTTTGAATGTCTGAGCTTTGAATACGATGGTAATACCTTGCAAAACAAACTATTATTGCAATTTTCATCAGTTCTGAAGGTTGAAGGTTCATTATGAAAAAATTTATCCATCGTTTAGACCCTGACGCTGAAATTCCAAAAAAAATTACAAGTAATAAAAGTAAAGTTCCAAGAATGTAAAAAATATATGCCTGTCTATACCAAAACGAAACTCTTACAAATGACAGAACTAAAAACATAGAAAAAAATACTAGAAATCTAGTCAGATGATTTTTAGTATAAAAAGAAAAGCTCCCACTTTCTGTAGAATAAATTGAAACAACACTGATTGAACCAATTATAGCAACAATTATTATTAAAAAGTAATCAACAGCCTTCAATTTATCAAAAAATGAATAGCTTGTAGAATTTAGTGACGTTGAAAGTATCATGCAATATTTTTTAAATCTTTTCTAATTTTTTCTCTTAATTCATGCCTATCTAAGATTTTTTTTATTAATTTATTTGCTAGTGGGGCGGCTGCTTTACTACCCGAGCCTCCATGCTCTATTAAAACACTTAGGGAATATCTTGGTTTATCATAAGGCGCAAATGCGATAAATAAAGCATGATCTCTACTTTTATATTCTATCTCATCAAGGTCTAAATCAAGCTCTCTATCTTGGTCAGTAATTCTTTTAACTTGAGAAGTCCCAGTTTTTCCAGCAAACTTGTATTTATCTTCTTTGTGTCTAGATCTGAAGGAAGTTCCAAATTGTTCATTGGTTGACCCATACATTGCATCCAGAACTAACTTTAGATTATTTGGATTTCTGTAAAGTCTTTCATAATATTTAAATTCGCGATCTTTTAAAATATTTTGACTTACTGATTTATTTTTTTCACTTTCAATTTTTGATTTAATACTATCTAAATCTATTTCTTTATCATAAATTAAATTTGGCTTGATCTTGTAGCCACCATTAGCCAATTGCGCTGTCATCAAACATAATTGAAGTGGAGTGGTCTGAATGTAACCCTGTCCAATTCCAGTAATTACAGTTTCGCCAAGATACCAAGACTGTTCTAAAACTTGTTTTTTCCATTTAGTTGAGGGAACAATTCCTTTTTTCTCTTCTGAAAAAAAATCTTCTAAAACTTTTGAACCTAGGCCATATCTTTTTGCAATTAATGAGAGCTTATCGACACCTAAAAGCCTTGCGACCTCGTAAAAATAAATATCACATGACTGTTTAATGGCATTTCTCATACTCATTAATCCATGACCATTTTTTTTCCAACAGTGATATCTTTCTCCATACAATTCATATGGATGATCATGCCCTTTACAGTTTACTTTAAACTTTGTGTCTATTATTCCATATTCTAGTGCAGCAAGTGCAACCAAGGGTTTTATAGTTGATCCTGGAGAATATAATCCAGCTAATGATTTATTTAATAAAGGTCTTAACTTATTATTTTTAATTTCATTCCAATCTTTAGTACTTATTCCATGAGTAAACTTATTTGGATCGTAGGTAGGGGACGATGCCATGGTAATTACTTCACCTGTGTATATATCCATAACACATATTGAACCTGCTTGATTTTTTAATAACTCTTGAGCCAATTGCTGGATTTCCAAGTCTATGGTCGCTCTTAAATTTTCACCTTGAGTTTCTTTGTTATAACTAATTTCACTTATTTTTTTTCCTGATGCATTTACTTCATATCTTTTAGTTCCATGATTACCAATTAAGTCAGTATCTTTTGAATTTTCAATACCAATTTTTCCAACTTTTAAACCTGGTACAAAGTTTTCCTCTATTTTTTTTTTATTTTGAATATCTTGAGTTGTTGCATCACCAACATATCCAACAACATGTACTAAATCATTGGAATAAGGGTAATATCTTGAAGTAGCCAAAACTGGCTTCGCTCCATCCAATTCATGCAAGTACAAATTTAATTTAGAAAATTCGTTCCATGATAAATTTTCAGAAATTATTAAAGTATCCCACGGCTTAGATTTTTCTTTATTCTCATATATTTTTTTTATTTCATCTTCTTTAAGACTTATAATATTTTTAAGTTTAAAAATTGAATTATTAAAATTAGAAACTTCTTCAAGAGATAAATGAACTTGATAAACTCTTTGATTGTCAGCAATAATATTATTAAAAAAATCAGTTATTATTCCTCTTTGAGGTGGGGTTTTCCATTCTCTAATTCTATTTTTATCAGATAAAACCTCATATTTTTGCTTTTCAGAAATTTGAAGATTATATAATCTTGAAGTGACAATCCCAAGTAATCCAATCTTTGCGGCAACTAAAACAAAAAGTCTTCTACTTATAATTTTATTTTTATTTAAATTACCTATTTTTTTTATCATTCTTTTTTACTAGCACCATATTATCTATCCAAACAAATATTTTGAAAAATATAGGGTAGATTAAAAATGTAACGAATAAACCCAATATTAAACTTTCATAGACAATTGGAATTTTAAATATTGTCATTAATATAATATAATTTACTGATCCTACAATTAAAATTGCTATGAAAAATGATATCCAATCATAAATTAAATTGTACATGATTGTTCTATTTCTTATAAATGCTGCAATCACAGATAATAATAAATAATCTAAGGAAGATATTCCAATTGGCAAACTTTGAACTATATCATTTATAATACCTGCAAAAAAAATTAATCCATAACCTAGATGCTCTGGTTTTTTTAAACTCCAGAAGAATACAATTATGTAGCTAAAGTTTATGATAAAATCATAATTTTTATAAATAATATTAATATTTAAACCTAAAATGACGACTAAAAATAAAATTAAAGTGGGTAAACTTGTAATTGTCTTAGAATAAATTCTGTTAGCAAATAAACTCACTTTTTAAAATAAACCTTAACAAATTTAATTTGATCGAAATCTGCAAAAAATTTCACATATTTTTTGTTATTTATAATGGTTATTTTGCCTATGGGTATTCCAGAGGAAATTATGCCATCAGCTCCTGAAGTATAAACAATATAACCCTCCTCGACTTGATCTTTTTCAGGTAGATACTCAATGTCACCATTAAATTTACTTCCATTCCCTGAAACTATTGCGCTGGTTCCATTAGGTTCAATTATTACTGGTATCTTACTATTAAGATCGTTTATTAATAAAACTCTCGAGGTTAAGTAATTAACTCCAACTACCTTGCCTATAAAATATGATCCACTTCTCACACCTGAGCCTATTTTTATATCATGTTTGAAACCTTTATTAATCACAATTGACCTTAAATATGGACTATTCTGGTCTAGTAAAATTTTAGTTAAATGGTAATTATCTGAAAAGAGGTTTTTTTCTTCAATCAATGCATTAAGCCTTAAATTTTCTTCTTTTAAAAATTGATTTTCAAGTTTTAACTCTTCAATATTTAAATCAATAATCTTAAGTTGTTTATTTTCTTCATATATTTTTAAAAGGTCACTAACACCGTAATAAGCATTTTTTAAAGATAAAAATGGTAATGATATAACATATGAAGTTTTAAAAACAGCATCTTTGGCTACTGACCTAAACTGATTAATAGGTCCTGTTTTAAAATATTCTAATGATAGAACAATTATGGATACTACAATCAAAGTTAAAAGTGAAAATTTTTGTCTATTGCCTTTTTTTAAAAAAATAGAACGAGCAGATATGACCAAATCATCTCTGCCCATTTCTCTAGACATTTTGATTAATACTCAGATAAGACTGATGAAAAAGTTTCCTCTTGGTCTAAAGCTTTACCAGTTCCAATTGCAACACAAGATAAGGGATCATCAGCAACATTTACTGGAAGTCCTGTTTCCTTGGAAAATCTTTTATCTATATTATTTAAAAGAGAACCACCGCCTGTAAGAGTTAAGCCCATATCAACTAAATCAGCAGATAACTCTGGTGGAGTATTCTCTAAAGCTTTTTTTATTGCAGATACTATATCTTTTAGAATTGGATTTAGTGCTTCCGCAGTATCTTCTTCCGAAATATTTACCTCTTTGGGAGTTCCAGATCTTAAATCTCTACCTTTAACTGCATATGTGTTATTATTTGTTGGGATAGCTGTACCAATATCTTTTTTGATTTTTTCTGCAGTACTATCGCCAATCATTAAATTGTACTCTTCTCTCATATATTCTTTCAACGCATTATCCATTGCATCTCCTGCTACTCTTAATGACTCTGAATATACAACACCACCTAAAGATAAAACTGCAATTTCAGTTGTGCCTCCACCTATATCAACAACCATTGAACCTGTTGCTTCAGATATTGGCAGCCCAGCTCCAACTGCTGCAGCTATTGGTTCTTCAATTAAGTTAACTTTACGAGCTCCTGCTGCAAGAGCACTATCTTGAATTGCTTTTCTCTCAACAGGTGTTGAGCCAGTTGGTACACAAATTAAAATTCTTGGATTGGCTAATGTCTTTTTATGAACTTTTTTAATAAAGTGTTTAATCATCTCCTCAGTGACAACGAAGTCTGCAATAACGCCATCTCTCAAAGGTCTAATTGCTTGAATATTTCCCGGTGTTCTTCCAAGCATAGTCTTTGCTTCATCTCCAACAGCTAAAACTGATTTTTTTCCTTTATTGTCAACAACTGCAACTACTGATGGTTCATTGAGAACTACACCTTTACCCTTTAACACTACAAGTGTGTTTGCTGTGCCAAGATCTATTGCCATATCTTGACTCCATAATTTCTTTAAGTTGCTAAACATTGCCATTTTTATATACCTTTCATCTTTTGATTTTCAAAATTTTGATTTTCTATATTTGTCCCTGGTGCTGTTTTATCTCTTTTTATAATCATTTTATTAAGTGAATTTATATAAGCATTTGCAGATGCAACTAAAGTATCAGTATCTGCAGCTTGTCCTACAGTTGTTTTTCCATTCTCTTCAATTTTAACACTTACTGTAGCTTGAGCATCTGTTCCCTCTGTAACAGCATGCACTTGATAAAGTTGTAAATTTACCTCATGAGGATAAAGTTTTTTTATACATTTAAAGATTGCATCAACTGGTCCGTCACCGGTTTCTGATGCTTTTTTAACTTCACCAAAAACATCTAATGTCATTTCTGCTCTTTGAGGTTCACCAGTACCAGCAAATACTTTCAAAGATTTCAAATTGATAGCACTTACTTTATTGTCTGTTATCAGACTATCATCTATTAAAGCGATTATATCTTCATCGTAAACATGTTTTTTTTTATCTGCTAAGATTTTAAATTTTGCAAATGCATTATCGACGACATCATCAGTGAGATCTGGATATCCTAAACTGGTCAATTTATCTTTAAATGCATGTCTACCTGAGTGTTTACCCATTACAAGAGATGTCTGTTTAACACCTACACTTTCCGGTGTCATAATTTCGTATGTTTGCCTATTTTTTAACATTCCATCTTGATGAATCCCTGCTTCATGAGCAAAAGCATTTTTTCCAACAATAGCTTTATTATATTGGACAGGAAAACCTGTGGCATTTGATACTATCTTGGATGCTTTACTTAGAAGAGTAGTTTCAATTCCAGTTTCATATGGCATTAAATCAGGTCTTGTTTTCATGGCCATCACAACTTCTTCAAGAGCTGCATTTCCAGCTCTTTCTCCTAGACCATTAATAGTACATTCAATTTGTCTAGCTCCCGCTTGGACACCTGCCAAAGAATTGGCAACTGCCAAACCCAAATCGTTATGGCAATGAGTTGAAAGAATTGCTTTATCTATGTTTGGAACTTTATTCAATAAAGTTTCAATAATTTTTGTAAATTCAGACGGAATAGTATAGCCAACAGTATCAGGAATATTAATAGTTTTAGCGCCACATTTAATTGCTAGTTCTACTGTCTTACACATATAATCCATATCTGTTCTAGTCCCATCTTCGCAAGACCATTCCACATCATCGGTAAAATTTCTTGCATAAGTTACATTTTGTTTTATTGCTTCATAAACTTCCTCTGGCGATTTATTAAGCTTATGCTTCATATGTAAAGGACTTGTGGAAATAAAAGTATGAATTCTAAATCTTGAAGCATGTTTAAGAGCCTCGTAGCATCTATCAATATCTTTTTTTGAATGTCTTGCTAAACCTGCAGGTATTGATTTTTTTAATATTTTACTGACTTCGGTTACAGCTTCAAAATCTCCTGGAGATGCAATTGGAAATCCTGCTTCAATAATATCTATTCCAAGTTCGTCAAATACTCTTGCTATTTGGATTTTTTCTTCCAAACTCATTGACGCGCCAGGAGACTGCTCTCCATCACGCATTGTAGTATCAAAAATGTATACTCTGTTATTATCAGTCATTTAATTATTATAAGCTCACTTATCATACATGCTCACGCTCAGATTGCAAAATAAAATGGCTATTTTAGCCAAATAAAACAATAATTTATCTACTTCTTATCGCTATCAACAAGTTTCTTTTTTGAAATCCAAGGCATCATAGCCCGAAGTTCAGCACCAACTTTTTCAACCGAGTGTTCTGCTAATTTAGCTCTAGTAGCAAGAAAGTTTTTTTGACCATTTTTGCATTCTTCCATCCATTCTTTTGTAAATTTACCAGATTGAATTTCTGCCAAAACCTCTTTCATTCTTTGCTTGGTTTCATCTTTTTTAATAATTCTTGGACCTGACTGATACTCACCATACTCTGCTGTATTTGAAATTGAATAATTCATATTAGCAATTCCACCTTCATATATCAAATCCACAATCAGTTTCACTTCGTGAACAGTTTCGAAATAAGCCATTTCTGGTTCATATCCAGCTTCGAC
The DNA here is from genome assembly GCA_902569245.1 of uncultured Pelagibacteraceae bacterium. Lineage (GTDB taxonomy): Bacteria > Pseudomonadota > Alphaproteobacteria > Pelagibacterales > Pelagibacteraceae > Pelagibacter. Next base: position 46,708 of record CACFTO010000005.1, read on the forward strand.
TAATGTTTCATATCCATTTTTAATTAATTCAACAAGCCCACCACATAATACTGTTTGTTCTCCAAATAGATCTGTTTCTACTTCATCTTTAAATGTAGTTTCAATTATTCCAGATCTACCACCACCAACAGCTGATGCATATGACATTGCCAAATCTCTTGCTTTACCGGAACCATCTTGGTGAACAGCAAATAAACAAGGAACTCCACCACCTTTTTCATATTCACTTCTTACTAAATGCCCAGGTCCCTTTGGAGCAACCATAAATACATCTAAATCTTTTCTAGCTTTTATAAGATCATAGTGAACATTTAAACCATGAGCGAAAGCAATTGATGTTCCTTCCTTTACACGTTGCTCTATATGGTTTTTATATATTGATGCTTGTAATTCGTCTGGCGTTAAGATCATAACAACATCTGCCCATTCTGCAGCATCAGATAAATTCATAACTTTTAAACCTTTAGATTCAGCTTTTTCAATACTTGATGAACCTTCTCTTAAAGCTACCACAACTTCTTTAACACCACTATCTCTTAGATTAAGTGCATGCGCATGTCCTTGGCTTCCGTAACCAAAAATTGCTACTTTCTTATCTTTTATTAAATCTACATTAGTATCTTTTTCATAAAACATTTTCATAATTTCTCTCCTTTAATTTTTATTTTATTTAAATATTTCTGATCCTCTTGTCATAGCGACTGCGCCTGTTCTTGAAACACTCACTAAACCAAATTTTTTTAAATTTTTTGACATAGTATCTATTTCTCTTCTTAAAGCTGTAATTTGTATAACATTTGATTTATTTGTTTTATCTAATATTACTGGATTAAAATTTTTGCAAGCTTCAAAAGCTTTATTTAATTTACCATTGTTTGCAACAAACTTAAATAATGCCATTTCTTTAAAAATAACATTTTTATCTTCTCTTTTAAAATCTGCAACTTTATGGACTGGAACTAATTTTTTTAATTGAAGTTTAATCTGATCTACAACTTGAGGGGTACCTGTAGTAACAATTGTTATTCTAGAAATATTTTGTTTCTGATCAACTTCTGCCACTGCTAATGACTCAATATTGTAACCTCTTCCAGAAAATAATCCAACTACACGGGCTAAAACACCAGCCTCATTATCTACCCATACAACTATAATATGCGTATCAGGCTTCTGTTTTTTTCCTGCAGAACTATATGCTGATTTTGAGTTTGCCATTAAACCAGTGTTCTACCCTTTCCTGTAATCTTTTTCTCTTTTTGGTCTTTAGGACCAAGTAACATTTGATTATGAGGCTTTCCAGAAGGTATCATTGGAAAACAGTTTTCTTGTTTATCTACAAGGCAATCAAATATTACTGGTCGATCTGTGTTTAACATTTCAATGATCTTATCATCTAATTCTTCAGGTGTTTTTGCTCTTATGCCTACACAACCATAAGCTTCTGCCATTTTAACAAAATCTGGCAACGCTGCCGTATAACTCTCTGAATAATTTTTATCATGTAATAATTCCTGCCATTGTCTTACCATTCCCATGTACTCATTATTCAAAATAAATATTTTTATAGGTAAATTGTACTGAACTGCAGTTGACATTTCCTGCATGGTCATCAAAACAGACGCCTCGCCAGCAATATCAATTACTAATTTTTTAGGATGTGCAATCTGAACTCCAACAGCTGCAGGTAAACCATATCCCATCGTACCAAGACCTCCAGAAGTCATCCATCTATTTGGTTTATTGAATTTGTAGTGTTGAGCAGCCCACATTTGATGTTGGCCTACTTCAGTTGTTATATATGTATCTTTATCTTTAGTCAGTTCATATAATCTTTCAATCGCATATTGGGGTTTAATAGTTTCTTCACTACCAATGTAGTCTAATGATCTTTTAGATCTCCATTTCTGAATTTGTTCCCACCAATTTGATATTTGATGTTTGTTTGATTTAGAAAAATTATTTTTAGATTTTTTTAAAGTTTTTAGTGTTGATGTTAAAACCGACTTAATATCTCCCACAATTGCTAAATCTACTTTTACATTTTTATTTATTGAGGATGGATCTATATCAATATGAACTTTTTTAGACTTAGGTGAGAACTCATCAATCTTACCAGTAATTCTATCATCAAACCTTGCACCAACATTTATCATTAAGTCACATGAATACATGGCGTTGTTTGCTTCGTAGGTTCCATGCATACCTAACATTCCTAAAAATTGATTATCATCAGCAGGAAAACAACCCAGACCCTGCAAAGTTGAAGTTATTGGAAAACCTGTTGCATATACAAGTTCTCTTAAAAGTTCACTTGCTTTTGTTCCTGAATTTATTACTCCACCTCCAGTGTAAAAAATTGGTTTTTTTGCTTTTTTAATTAAATTAATTAATTCATCAATATTTTTTTGTGAATAGTTATCATGAGATTTTCCATTTAATTTTTTATTCTTTTTATAATTTTTGTATTTAGATTTTTGAAATTGAATATCTTTAGGTATATCAACTAAAACTGGTCCTGGTCTACCTGTTGTTGCTACTTCAAAAGCTTTATGCATTACTTCAGCTAAGTCATTAATGTCTTTTACTAACCAGTTATGTTTAGTGCAAGGTCTAGTTATTCCTGTTGTGTCACATTCTTGAAATGCATCAGTTCCAATTAAATGTGTTGGAACTTGTCCTGTGATGCAAACTAACGGCACAGAGTCCATGTAAGCATCTGTCAAGGCAGTAACAGCATTGGTAGCTCCAGGACCTGAAGTTACTAACAATACACCTGGTTTTCCAGTTGACCTTGCATAGCCCTCTGCAGCATGTCCTGCGCCCTGTTCATGTCTTACTAAAATATGTTTTATTGAATTAAAATTTTTTAATTCATCATATATTGGAAGGACTGCTCCTCCCGGATAACCAAATATGTGACTAACATTTTGATCTTCCAAACATTTGAATACTATTTCAGCTCCTGAATATAATTTTGGCATTCAGCCAATCTAGCTGAAGTTGTACTCATTGGTCAAGTTATTGTGAGGATTTTTATAATTTTTTTATAAATTTTGAAAGAGCCTCGGCATCAAATTTTTGCCAATCACTCATTTGACCTCTAGACCAAGTTCGCTGTCTTTTAGCGTATTGTCTAGTTTTTATAACAATATTCAGTTTTAAATCATGCATAGAAATTTTTTTATCGATAAATTCTTTAATCTCTCTTATTCCTATAACCTTGAAGATGTTGCTGTCACTCTTTAAATCAAGTTTTAAAAAATCCTTAACTTCTTGAATAGCTCCATTTTTCATCATCTGATCGACTCTTTTGGATATTTTATTAATTAGTATCTCTTTAGGATAATCGACATAAATTTTTATAAATTGATCTTTTTTGAAAGATGGTTTTGTTTTCGTATACCAACTAAAAACTGATTTCTTTGTAAACTTGATAACTTCATAAGCTCTAATGGATCTTTGAACATCGGTGGGGTCAATCTTATTTTTTACTAATGGATCATTATTTAAGAGTTTTAAATAAAATTTTTTTTGACCTAATTTATTTTGCATTCTTCTAATTTTATCACGAACAGAGATGGGTATTTTTGGAATTTTAACCAATCCATCAGTCAAAGCTTTGAAATAAAGACCAGTACCACCAACTAAAACTGGTATTTTGTTTTTGTCTCTAATTTTTTTAATATTCTTTTTTGCTAATTTTAACCACTCACCTGATGAAAATTCTTTTTTAACACTTCTAAAACCATATAAATGATGATCAATTTTATTTAAATCAGTTTTTGAAGGTCGAGCAGTCAAGATCTTTAATTCTTTATAAACTTGCATACTATCTGCATTAATAATTTCTCCATTTAACTTTTTGGCAATTTTCAATGCAGCTTTAGACTTGCCTGATGCAGTTGGACCTGAGATTAATATTATTTTGGACTTTAGGTCCATGTTATTATTTTAATTTAACACCAATATAAGTTCTTTGATTTTGATTATTATAAATTGCAATTAGCAAGTTATTTTCGTCACTTCTTAACTTTAATTTTACCACATTATCTAAATCACCTATTGTGTTAATTTTTTTTCTATTTGCTTCAACAATAACATTGTTAACTTGCAAATAGTTTATAGGGCTATCTTTATCTATGTTTGTAATTACTACACCGCTTGTTCCTTTTGGAAGATTTCTTGCATCAATATCATCTTTACTTAATAAACGAACATCGATTTTCAAACCTTCAATTCTCTTTACTTTTGGTTTTTCAATTGCTGGTTTTTGTGCTTTAAAATCTTCTGAAGTTTCTAATCTTCCAAGAATTATTTCTTTTATAATTTCTCTTTTATTTCTCCAAACTTTAACAATTACTTTTTTTCCAACATCTGTTTCAGCAACTATTTTAGGCAGTTCCTTCATCTCATTAATAGGTTTTCCATCAAACTCTAAAATTATATCGCCAGGCTTAATTCCTCCTTTATCGGATGGACTATTATCCGCAACACTTGCAACTAGAGCACCTCTAGGTTTGTCCAGTTTTTCTGCATCTGCTATTCCTTGATCTACGACTTGTATTCTAACTCCAAGCCATCCTCTTTTTGTTTCTCCAAATTCAATTAATTGTTCAATTACTTTTTGAGCACTATTTGATGGTATTGCAAAACCTATTCCAATTGAACCAGATTGGCCGAGTATAGCTGTGTTAATTCCAATAACATCTCCGTTCATATTAAATAGTGGACCGCCTGAATTTCCTTGGTTTATTGAAGCATCAGTTTGAATATAATCTTCATATCTTGATAATCCTATACTTCTATTTCTGGCAGAGATTATTCCTGCTGTAACTGTGCCTCCAAGACCAAATGGATTACCTATTGCAATAACCCAATCTCCAATTCTAGATTTGTCTGAGTTGCCAAATTTTACTGTTTTAAATTTTTCGTCAGACTTTATTTTTAATACTGCAATATCCATGCCTGCGTCGGCACCGAGCACTTCTGCTTTATAATCCTCATCTCCATTAACTCTAACAAATATATCTGATGCTCCTTGAATAACATGGTTGTTTGTAATTACAATTCCCTCCTCGTCAATTATAAAACCTGATCCTAGCGCACTAGTTTGTCGTTGTTGAGGAGAGCCAAACATATCCTCAAATGGTGAACCTGGTGGAAATTCAAATGGCAAAGGATTTGATCTAGTTGTTACAGTTGTGGTAGTTGAAATATTTACAACCGATGGCATTAATTTTTCTGCTAAATCTGCAAATGATGATGGAATTTCTTGAGCTTTGGAAATCGAGAAATAATTTATTGAAACTATTAATATTGATAAAATTTTGTACATATTTTTCATTACTTTGAATACCAAATAATTATAAATCCTATAATTACAAATACTAATCCACCTGCTCTTAATTGTTTATCAGCTACAGCATCAAGTTTTTTTAACATATTTTTCATTTTTGATGGAAATAAGGCATAAAAAACACCTTCTATAAATAAGAAAAGACCAAATGCTATGATCAATTCTTTCATGTTAACTGAAGTTGTTATTTTTCTTTATTTCCAAAAAACTTAAAGAATTCACTATCAGGAGATAAAATCATTGATGTTTCTCCCCCAATTAAAGCATTTTGGTAAGCTTGCATTGCTCTGTAAAAACCAAAAAATTCAGGGTCTTGTCCAAATGCATCAGCAAAAATTTTATTTTTTTGACCATCTCCTTCCCCTTTCATAATTTCTGATTTTTTTTGAGCGTCAGCTAGAATAACTGTAACTTCTTTATCTGCTGTTGATGTTATAGTGACTGCCATCTCAGCACCTTTTGCTCTAAATTCTTTTGCTTCTCTCTCCCTCTCAGTTTGCATTCTTCTAAAGATTGCATCACTATTTGCTTGAGGTAAATCAGCTCTTTTAATTCTTACGTCAACTATCTTAATACCAAAGTTTTCAGCTTCATTGTTAACACCTTGTTGAATTAAGGCCATTTGCTTTGATCTATCTTCAGATAACAATGTTTGTAGTTTTTGTTGACCTAATACATTTCTTATTCTTGAATTAATAATCGTTGCAAGTCTTGATCTCGCAACTCTTTCGTTTCCTACAGAAATATAAAATTTCAGTGGATCAATAATTTGAAATCTTGCAAATGCATCAACTATTAGACGTTTTTGATCAGATGCAATAACCTCTTCTGGTGGAGTATCTAAATTTAAAACTCTTTTATCTAAAAACACTACGTTTTGAATAAAAGGTAGCTTAAAGTTTAAACCTGGCTTTAAAATAATTCTCTTGGGATCACCAAATTGTAAGACTATAGCTTGATTTACTTCTTTAACTATAAATATTGAAAAGAATAAAGTTGCTCCTATCAGAATGATAATGGGTAATATAAATTTTCCAGCTTTCATTAGTTTGTTCCTGATTTTAATTCTTGTAATGGAAGATATGGTACAACACCTGATCCTGAGTCTTTATCAATTATAATTTTATTTATATCAGCAAGAACCTGCTCCATTGTCTCCAAATACATTCTTTCTTGAGTAACCTCTTTTGCTTTCGCATACTCAGTGTAAATTGATAAAAATCTACTTGCTTCACCCTCTGCTTTTGCAACAACCTCTTTCTTATAAGCTTCAGCAGCTTGTAAAATTTTTGCTGCTTCTCCTCGAGCTCTTGGTATTACATCATTAGCGTAAGCTTCTGCTTCGTTTTTTGACCTTTCCATATCAGCTCTTGCAGCTTGCACATCTCTAAAAGCATCAATAACCTGGTCTGGTGGGTCAGCTTTTTGAGTTTGAACTTGTGTAATTTGAACTCCACTTTCATATTCATCAAGTATTCCTTGAATTATATCTTGAGTATCTCTTTCAATAACCGCTCTTCCTTCTGTAAGAATAGGTTGAATATTTGATCTCGCAATCACTTCTCTCATTGCAGTTTCTGCTGCAGCTTTTACTGTACCTTCTGGATCTTGAATTTTAAAAAGAAAGTTTCCAGCATCTTTTATTACCCAAAATACTGAAAAGTCTATGTTAACAATATTTTCATCACCAGTTAGCATCAAGCTTTCCTCTGGAACATCCGCAACACCACCGCCTTGACCAAATCCACTATCTCTCTCTGATCTAAAACCGATGTCCATTCTATTAACTTTTGTAACTTTTGGAGTTAACACACTCTCAATCGGGAATGGAAAATGATAATTTAATCCTGGTTGAGTGGTATTTACAAACTTTCCAAATCTTAAGACCACGCCCTGTTCATCAGGTAAAACTCTATACAAACCACTCAATGCCCAAATTACAACTAGTATGATCAAACCTAATATTATAGGTTTTTTTCCACCTGTACCACTTCCAGTAAATTTGTTTATAGTGTCCTGCAGTTTTTTAATTGCTTCATCTAAATTAGGAGGTGTAGGGCCTCTTCTGAAACCTCCACCATTTCCGCTTCCTCCACCACTACCTGGAGGACTTCCCCATGGACTTTGATTTTTATAAATTGTCATTATGACATTCTATATAGTGTCTTTATATTCAAAAACAAGGTAAGTGTATTTTTATGAATGATAAAAAAGTAGGTCTTAGTGACACAATGAAGGCAAAAACTGAGCCAAAAACCTTCAAAAGAAACCCAATTCCAGGAACTAAGTTTACAATTGCAATATCTAGTGCAAAAGGAGGTGTTGGAAAATCTACTTTTGCAACAAATTTAGCTTTAGCTCTTAAAACTATTGGATGTAAAGTTGGAATTTTAGATGCTGATATTTACGGACCTTCTTTACCAAAACTATTCTCTATAAATGAAAAGCCAGATAGCGACGGACAAACTTTAAAACCAATTATAAAGTATGATATTCAATGTATGTCCATTGGATTTCTGACAGATGAGCAAACACCGATGATCTGGAGAGGACCAATGGTTACTAGCGCCATTAAAACATTTACTCAAAAAGTTGGGTGGAAAGATTTAGACTTTATTATTGTTGATATGCCCCCAGGCACAGGTGATACTCAACTGACATTTGCACAGGAGATTAGTGTAGATGGTGCGATCATAGTATCAACTCCTCAGGAGATTGCACTCCAAGATGTAAAAAGAGGAATTAAAATGTTTGAAAAATTAAAAGTAAATATTATTGGATTAATTGACAATATGAGTCACTTTATTGGTGATGACGGAAAAAAATATGCAATTTTTGGAGAAAATGGTGTTGAAAGAACCGCACAAGAATTTGAGAAGAAATTTTTAGGACAAATACCAATAAACTCTGATGTTGGAAAATATGGAGATATGGGAATTCCTATTGTTGAAAAAGATCCAGAACATGAAATTACAAAAATTTATTTAAAATTTGCTGAGGAAATTAAACAATCTTATCTGTAATTTCAAAAGCTTCCATAAGTTCATTCCACTCTCTTTTTGAAAGTCCGGATTGTTCTAAATTTATCTCCTCACCTTTTAATAATTTTTTAATAATAATTTTTCCTTTAGCAGAGACTTCTGTACCACCTACTCTGTAATCCATAAAAGCATCGTATGTAATAGGAACCCATTTTTTTAATGTATCCAGCATTATATCTGCATAAACTCTAATTTCATATTGAGCATGATGATCAGCACGTAATCTTAAAAAATTCATTAAGTTTAAAAGATCAGTTTTCCAATACCACTGGGTATACGTATTCAAAGTTAGGTTCATTCTCGCTAACTCTCTAGCTAATCCTTTTTTATTTTCGTCAATTGTAGACCCATCAAATTTCTGATTAAGCATAGTTTCATAATTATCATATGTTCTTTCAGCATCGTTTTTTAAAAGTTCTAAAACTTCCTTTGCTTGCTCTCCCTCAATCACATCACCTCTACCTTGTCTGTTTGCAATTGACTGGGCTGCTAAATTTTCTGGATCAGGTAAATAAAATTCTTTATCTAAAATTGAATATCTTGCAGAGTACTCATTGACGTTTGCAGTACGATGTCTAATCCATTGTCTTGCTATAAATATTGGTAATTTTACATGATATTTAATTTCACACATTTCGAATGGAGTGCTATGCCAATGACGCATTAGATATTTTATTAGACCACTATCAGATGAAACTTGTTTGGTTCCTTTACCATAAGAAACTCTTGCAGACTGAACAATTGAACTATCATCTCCCATATAGTCAATAACTCTTATAAAGCCATGGTCTAAAGCTGGCATCGCTTCATATAATACTTTTTCTAGTTCAGGAGCAGTAACTCTTTTAGTAACATTTTCTTGGGATTGTTGATCTTTTATGTCGTTTATTTGTTCTTTTGTAAGTTTCATGAATAAATTATTGAATCTCTTGTATTTGGTTTTATATTAATAGTGTTGGTTTTCCAACTATGACGATAAACGAATTTCGTAATAACCATTACGGACGTGGGGGCAGTACCCACCACCTCCACCATTTACAACTTAAGGGGGTGAATTAGGATCGACGGGTGTCTAAAAGTTGTTCTTTCGTTCGGTATTGTTCCGCCGTGATGGGCTATTTTATAAATGCTAACGAAAGTTACGCACTTGCAGCTTAATTAGTTTACTAATTAAGTTACGGGGTTTGGGGCACCTGGCAACAGAACGCCCCTTTTTCATGTAAAATATTAATTAATGGTGCGGCCAGAGAGAATCGAACTCTCATGAGCTAGGCTCACACGGCCCTCAACCGTGCCTGTCTACCAATTTCAGCATGGCCGCAAATCATGCGTCAGATTAAATGAATGACAATTCTATTTCAAGTTGATAAGTTTTTCATATGGAATTCACAACTCAAGTTAAAATTGCAACAGATCCTATTTATCAAAAGGTTTCAAAATCCATTCCTGAAATAGAGTGGGCCACTCATGCACCTTACATTTATAAAATAAATAAACTTAAAAAAGAGAAGAACGCAGTAATTCTAGCTCATAATTACCAAACTCCTGAAATATATCATGGCATATCTGATTTTTCAGCAGACTCGTTAGCCTTAGCAATTGAAGCCGCAAAAACAGAGGCTGATATAATTGTTATGTGTGGTGTACATTTTATGGCGGAGACTGCCAAATTGATGAGTCCAGATAAAAAAGTTTTACTACCAGATATGAAAGCTGGTTGCTCTTTATCCTCGTCTATAACTGGTGAAGATGTAAGAAACTTAAAAAAACAATATCCTGGTGTTCCTGTAGTTTCATACGTTAACACTTCTGCAGATGTTAAGGCTGAAACTGACGTTTGTTGTACATCAGCAAATGCTGTTAAAATTGTAAACTCTTTAGGTGTAAAAAAAGTAATTTTCTTACCAGACGATTATTTAGCAAAATATGTTGCTTCTCAAACTGATGTAGAAATAATTTCATGGAAAGGGACTTGTGAGGTTCATGAACAATTTAACGATGAAGAGATTAATGAAATAAGAAAAAATAATCCTGGCATAAAAATTATTGCTCATCCTGAATGTCCTCCTGATGTAATAAAAGCAAGTGATTTTGCTGGCTCAACAAGTGGAATGATTAAATATGTAAAAGATAATCAACCAGAAAAAGTTATGATGGTTACAGAATGCTCAATGAGTGATAATGTTCAAATTGATAATCCGAATGTAGAATTTATTAGACCTTGTAACTTATGTCCTCACATGAAAAAAATTACACTGCCTAAAATACTTGATTGTTTAGAAAATGAAACAAACGAATTAATAATGGACCACGAAACAATTGAGAGAGCTAGAAAATCAGTGGAGAGAATGGCTGAAATAGGCAGATAAATTCTGTGCCGAAAATTCAATTAAGTAAAAATTTTATCCGATTAACCTGTAAGTTAGCTCTTAATGAGGATCTATATCCTTCAGGGGATATTACAACAAATCTATTAAATAATAATTCAATTTCAAAAGCTAACCTAATAAGTAATGAAAAAGGTATTATAGGTGGATTAGAATTTGCTAAACAAACATTTAATTTATTAGACAGAAATATTAAATTTCATATAAAAAAAAAAGAAGGATCAAAAATTAGCAAAGGATCTGTAATTGCTGTAATTGAAGGTAAAATTAAAAATATATTAATTGGAGAAAGAGTTGCTCTAAATTTTCTCTCTCATATCTCTGGCATTGCAACTAAAACCAATAAATTTGTAAAAAAGGCAGGCAAGAAAACAAAAATTTGTTGTACTAGAAAAACGATTCCTAATCTAAGAGTAATTCAGAAATATGCCATAAAACTAGGAGGTGGGACTAATCACAGATTTAATTTAAGTGATGAATTTTTAATTAAAGACAATCATTTAGCCTCATCAAAGAAATTTGAAGAAATAGTAAAAAAAGCAATTAAAAATAAAAGGAAAAGAAAAATTACTGTTGAAGTTGACACTTTAAAACAATTTAAGAGAATTAATGGACTTAATTTTAATACAGTTCTATTTGATAATATGAGTCCAAAAAATCTTAAAGTTGCTGTTAAATATGCAAAAGGGAAATATGAAACGGAAGCCTCTGGAGGGATAACTTTAAAAAATGTAAAAAATCTTGCTTCAACAAACGTTGATAGAATATCAGTAGGTGAGTTAACACATAGTATTCAAGCTTTAGATTTAAAATTAGAGATTTAATTTTTTTTTAATTGGGCTTGGGCTGCTGCTAATCTTGCAACTGGAACCCTGTAGGGCGAACAGGATACATAATCTAATCCAGTTTTTGCACAGAATTCTATACTTTTAGGATCTCCGCCATGCTCACCACAAATTCCAAGTTTTATTTTTTTGTTTTGTTTTCTGCCTTTATCAGTTGCAATTTTTATTAAGTCTCCAACCCCCTCATCAATTGATACAAAGGGATCAATATCAAAAATTTTGTTCTCAATATAATCATTAAGGAATTTACCACTATCATCTCTGCTAATTCCAAATGTAGTTTGAGTTAAATCATTTGTTCCAAAACTAAAAAATTCAGCATGTTTAGCGATGTCTTTTGCCTTTATTGCTGCTCTTGGTAATTCAATCATTGTTCCTACTAAAAAATCTATTTTAATTCTATTTTCATCTTGAACTTTTTTTGCAATCCTAATTACTAAATCTTTCATAATTTTTATTTCTGCTTCTGTTGAAACTAATGGGATCATGATTTCAGGCATAGTCGATTGAATTTTATGTTTTTTACATTCAACTAAAGCTTCAAAAATTGCAGTACACTGCATCTCATAAATTTCAGGAAATGAAATTGCCAATCTACAACCCCTATGACCTAGCATTGGATTTTGTTCATGAAGTTCTGAAATTCTAACTTCAAGTTCTTTAACGGGAATATTAAGTGAAACTGCAACATCATTAATTTCATTATTACTTTTTGGCAAAAATTCATGTAGTGGTGGGTCAAGTAACCTAACTGTTACTGGTAAACCTTTCATTATCTTGAATATTTCAATAAAATCTTTTTTTTGATGTGGTAATAGCTTTTTCAGTGCATTAGATCGATCTTCTGTTGTTTTTGATAATATCATTTCTCTTACTGATAAAATTCTTTCTTCCTCAAAAAACATATGTTCAGTTCTACACAAACCAATACCCTCAGCACCAAATTCTCTAGCAGTTTTACTATCCAACGGTGTTTCAGAATTAGTTCTAATTTTTAATTTTCTAAAATCATCAGACCAACTCATTATTTTCGAGAAATCACCTGATATTTCTGGTTTAACTGTTTTTACTTCGCCAATAATTATTCTACCTGTTGAACCATCAATCGTAATTATTTCTCCCTCTTTAATTACTCTGCTATTTGTTTTGAATAATTTATTTTCATAATCAATTTCTATTTCACTAGATCCAGAAACACATGGTCTTCCCATCCCTCTAGCAACCACTGCAGCATGACTTGTCATGCCTCCTCTTGAAGTAAGTATTCCTCTTGCTGCATGCATACCATGTATATCTTCTGGTGAAGTTTCCACACGAACTAATATTGTACTTTGCATCATACTATTTAGTCTTTCAGCCTCCTCAGACGTGAAAACAACTTTTCCACTTGCAGCACCGGGTGATGCAGGTAAGCCTAACCCAATCACTTCTAGGTTTGCTTTCTCATCTAAAGTTGGATGAAGCAAAGTGTCCAAAGAACTTGGTTCTATACGCAATATTGCATCTTTTTTGGTAATCAACTTTTCTTTAACCATATCGACAGCTATTTTAACAGCAGACTTAGCTGTTCGTTTTCCAGAGCGTGTTTGAAGCATCCATAGTTTTTTGTTTTCAACAGTAAACTCAACGTCCTGCATATCTTTGTAATGTTTTTCTAATTTATTTAAAATATTTTTTAGTTGCTTGTATGTTGATGGCATTGCCTCTTCCATTGACTTAAGAGTTTCTTTTGCTTCAACTCTAGCCTTTTTTGTAATATGTTGTGGTGTTCTGGTTCCAGCAACAACATCCTCACCTTGCGCATTTATTAAATATTCACCATAAATATTTTTTGATCCATCTGATGGATTTCTAGTAAACACCACACCAGTTGCACAATCATTTCCCATATTTCCGAAAACCATTGCTTGTACATTAACTGCTGTGCCCCAATTAGATGGTATTTGATTTAGTTTTCTGTAGACTTTTGCTCTGTGACTTTCCCAAGATAAAAAAACAGCACTTATAGCTCCCACCAGCTGTTCATAAACATTTTGAGGAAAATCTTTTTTTGTTTTTTCTTTTACAATATTTTTAAAATCTTTTATTAAAGCTTCCCAGTCATACTCATCTAATTCTGTGTCTAGTAATACGCCTTTTGTTAACTTATAATTCTCAATTATATCCTCAAAGTGATAAGCTTCGATTCCCAATACAACGTTAGAATACATTTGGATAAAACGCCTATAACTATCATTTGCAAACCTCAAATTTGAAGTTTTTTTAGCCAGAGCTGTTACAGTATTATCATTTAGACCTAAATTTAAAATTGTATCCATCATACCAGGCATAGAAACTCTAGCTCCAGATCTTACAGAAACTAGAAGAGGATTTTTTAAATCTCCAAATTTTTTCACTGAGTCTTTTTCAATAAATTTTAATTCTTTATTAATTTCATTAAGTATTTTTTTATTTAATTTTTTTTTATTCTTATAAAATAAATCACATACCTCTGTTGATATTGTAAAACCAGGAGGCACAGGTAGCCCCATTCTTCCCATCTCAGAAAGATTTGCACCTTTGCCACCTAGAATATTTTTTGGTAGTTTAATTTTTTTTATTTTATTTGATTTAAAATTAAATATAAATTTTTTCATACTAGGCTTCTATCTTTGAAAAATTAAAATAGTTATCAAAAGTTTTACACAACATATTTAATAATTCTAATCTATTTTTTTTAATTATTATATCTTCATCATTAACAATAACATTATCAAAAAAATCGTTTACCTCGTTCTTAATACTTGATAAGATTTTTAAACTCTCCTCGTAATTTTCGTCTTTCCCAATACTCAAAAAATATTTTCTTATATAATTTATTTTTTTATATAATTTTTTCTCATAATCATTTTTAAATAAACCTGGATCCGCAAAACCAAGGGACTCAGTAGATATTTTTTCTTCAGTATTTAATATATTTGAAGATCTTTTATATGCTGCAATAGTTTCAAACCCGATTTCTTTTTTAATATTTTTATTTAAACATAAAGATTTTTTATAAGCCTTTAATATATCATCTAATCCAAGCAAAAATGTTGAGCTTTCAATTATATCTTGTCTTATTTTTTTTTCTTTTAAATAATTTTTTAATCTTTCAATTATGAAATCACTTAATTCGTTTTGTATCTTTTTAATATCAAATTCATAGCCCTGATCTCTATATACTGAACAGGTGTAAACAATTAAATCTTTTAGTTTGATTTTTATTTCATTTTCAACAATTAATCTGACAAGACTTATAGCCATTCTTCTTATGGCATATGGGTCTTTTGAACTTGTAGGTTTTAGATTAATTCCAAAAAAACCAACTAATGAATCTAGTTTATCACTTAAAGATAAAGCAATACTGTACATTTTTTTTGGTAATTTGCTTTCCATCCCGTTAGGCAAATATTGTTCAGATACAGCAAGACAAACTTCTTTATCAAACCCTTGGAACCTTGCAAAATGACCTCCAACAATGCCTTGGAGTTCTGGAAACTCTCCAACAAGATCAGACATTAAATCAACTTTACAAATTGATGAAGCTATTTCAATTTTTTCTTTACTAATTAAAAAATCATCAGAAATTAATGATGAAATCTTTCTCATACGCTGAATTTTGTCAAAGTAAGATCCTAAACCTTTAAAATAATTTATATTTTTTAATTTATCTACTTGTTTAACTAAATTTTGGGTTTTATTTTTTTCCCAAAAAAACTCAGCATCGCTTAATCTTGCTTCGATCACTCTCTCATTTCCTAATTTAACAAATCCTTTAGTGTCTTTTATATCTGAAACTACAAAAAAATAATTTGTTAGATTATTTTTTTTATCAAAAGTTGGAAAATATTTTTGATGATTCTGCATAGTCGTGACCAATATTTCACTTGGTATATTCAAAAATTTTTTGTCAAAATCACAAACAATTACTGCCGGTTTTTCAACTATATTTACTATTTCTTCTATAAGCCTATCATTCTGTTCGATTTTTAAATTTTTTTTATTAATTATTTCATTAATTTTATTCTGTATTATTTTTTTTCTTAAATCTTGATCAATTAAAATACCTTTTTGTTTAAAAAATTTTAAATACGAATTAAAATCGTTAAAAATTTTCATACCCTCTTCTAGTGATTTATCTATAAAAGTTTTGTTGGAGCTGTTTATGTGATTAAAATCAAAATTTAGAGGTTTTTTATTAAATATTGCTAAAATAGATTTAAGAGGTCTTCCCCAATAAAGATCATAATTTGCCCATTTCATTGATTTATTCCAAGCAATCTTTTTTAAGATTTCACTTAAATTTTTTTCTAGTAAATCTGAAACTTTTATTTTTCTTGACTCTTTATTAAAAAAATAGAATTCACCTTTCTCAGTATTTTTTTTAAAGATTTTTTTTAATATTGTATTGTTTGATCTAATAAATCCCTCCAATGCTTTTTCAGGAGCATTAACATTTGGGCCTTTAATTTCCTCTGAGCTTAATTTGATTTCATTAGGGATTTTATCAACATGTAGAACTAATCTATTTGGTGTTGAATAAACATTGAAATTTTCATTGAATTTGATTTGATTATCAATAAAAAAATTTTTAATATTTTTTTTTAATTCATTCCTCGCGTTTATTTGAAGTCTTGCAGGAATTTCCTCACTAAATAGCTCTATAAATAATTCTGACATTAACTTTGGCTTTCAATCCAAACTTTCCCAATTGATTTAGTTAGTTCCCTTATTCTTGCAATATATTCAGCCCTTTGTGCTACACTAATCACCCCTCTTGCATCTAAAATATTGAAGACATGACTACATTTTAAACATTGATCGTAAGCTGGGAGAGAAATCTTTTTTTCAACTAATAATTTTGATTCTTCTTCAAACATTTCAAATATTTTAAATAAATTATCAGTATTGGCATATTCAAAATTATATGCTGAAAATTCTTTCTCTGACTGATGAAAGACATCTTTGTAAGTAATTCCTTCATCATTCCAAATTAAGTCAAAAACATTTTTTTTGTTTTGAATAAACATGCACAATCTCTCTAATCCATATGTAATTTCAACAGATACAGGTTTACATTCAACTCCAGCCATTTGCTGGAAATAGGTAAATTGTGTAACTTCCATTCCATCGCACCAAACTTCCCACCCAAGACCTGCCGCTCCTAATGTAGGACTTTCCCAGTCATCTTCAACAAACCTTATGTCGTGTTCCTCATGATTAATGCCTATTGATGACAAGCTATTTAAATACATCTTTTTTATTTCTTTTGGTGAAGGTTTAATTAAAACTTGGTATTGATAGTAATGTTGCAATCTATTAGGGTTGTCACCATATCTTCCATCAGTCGGGCGGCGTGATGGTTGAACATATGCAGTTTTCCATGGTTTTGGGCCAAGTGATCTTAAAGTGGTTGCTGGATGGAATGTCCCAGCACCGACCTCTAGATCGTACGGTTGTAATATTACACAACCTTTTTTAGACCAGTACTTTTGTAAGTTAAATATTGTATCTTGAAAAGATAAAGTTTTTTTTTTTATTTTAGAGACCATACCTTTGCCAGATTGATCTTTCTTCTAATACACTAATTACTTTATCAGAATAATTTTCAGAAGATGATAGCTTTTTTGATAACCATCCTTTACTTTTTACGAATTTCTTAATTTCTAAATCATCTCCGTATTTCTCTCTTAATATTTGATCTGCATTTCCTATTCCATCGATTAGCCCTAATTCTTTTGCTTTTTTTCCTGCCCAAAATTCTCCAGAGAAAAGTTCAATGCCAGAGTTTTTGTTTAGTTTTTCTTTTCTGCTTTCTTCAACAACATCTATAAAATCTTGATGAATTTCTAATTGGATATTTTTTAAACGATTAATATCTTCTTCTTTTTCATCCAAAAAAGGATCTAATGTACTTTTATTTTTTCCAGCGGTATAAACTCTTCTTTCAATCCCAATTTTTTCAATTAAATTTTTAAAACCAAATGAAGCAGAAATAACTCCTATAGATCCTATGATTGAGCTTGAGTTAGCATAAATTTCATCACCAGCACATGCAATAAGATATCCTCCAGATGCTGCCACATCCTCAGCAAAAATAATTACTTTCTTTTTTGTTTTCTTAGATTGTTCTTTTATTAATTTACATATCAAATGTGATTGTACTGGGGATCCACCAGGTGAATTAATTGTAATTGCAACGGCTAATGCTTTCTTTACTGAAAAAGCCTTTTTTATAATTTCTTCTTCACTTGAATATTCTATTCCTTGCCTGAACCTTCCAACATTTCCTATAACCCCTGATAATTTGAGGTGACTTATTATTTTTTTTTTTTTAAAAAATGAGAACATTAGAATTGTTATAAGTTTTTTAAATATATTATAAACCCTAGTTATAATTAAAGAATAAGGTGCGTCAATTGATAAGTATATTAATAAATTGGATATAATAGTTTTAATTTATGGGAACTGTAATACAGCTAAAAAAACAAATTAATAATTCATATACAGATTTAAAAAATTCGGTCGATGATAAATTGATTCTAGTTGAAGAAAAAATCAATTCTAGACTAGCAAGTAAAGTTGAATTGGTTCAAAAGATGACCAAGTATCATTTAAAAACTGGTGGAAAAAGACTAAGAGCACTCTTAACCTTGCAATGTGCTAAAATTTGTGAATATCAAAAAGGATTAAGAGATGTAAATCTTGCCGCTTGTGTAGAACTTATACATGCAGCTACTTTAATGCATGACGATGTAATAGATAGTGCTGACATTAGACGAGGTAAAAAAACACTTAATACAATTTGGGGAAATCATTCATCAATTTTGGTAGGTGATTATTTGCTTAGCAAATGTTTTGAAATGATGGTAGAGGACGGGAATTTAGAACTATTAAAACTTTTAGCAACTACATCATCTGAAATTGCCCAAGGTGAAGTTCTTCAGTTACAACACAACAAAGAAATAGATATCTTGGAAGAAACATATCTAAATATTATTTCATCAAAAACAGCATCTTTATTTGCAGCAGCTACTAAAGTTGGTGCAATTATTGCTGAAAAAGATTTAAAATATAAAAATGCTTTGGAATTTTATGGAAAAAACTTAGGGCTTACATTTCAAATAGCAGATGACACATTAGACTATAATTCTGAATTAAAATTATTTGGAAAAAATATTGGTAATGACTTTTACGAAGGTAAAGTGACTTTGCCTATAATTTTACTTTACCAAAAAGTTGATAAGTTTGAAAAAGAAAAATTAAAATCTTTTTTTGAAAAAGATATTCGTGAAAAGCAAGATTTAGAACATGTCCTAGTTCTAATAAAAAAAAATAATATTATTAATGAGTGTTATAAAAAAGCAGAACATTATATTAATTTAGCTTCTAATTCTTTAAGTGTATTTGAAGAGTCTGAAGAAAAAAATATATTAAAAAACTTAACTTCTTTTAGTATTGAAAGAAATTTTTAAGGACTTAATAATACTTTTTTCCATTTTTTGGTTAATCTAATATATTTTAACCTTTCATGAATTCGATTCTGTCCATCTAGCCAAAATTCAATTTCCTTTGGCTTAATTCTCCAACCAGACCAATGTTCAGGACGTGGTATATTATTTTTATTTGGATATTTTTTCTTAAATTCCTCAATGGACTTATATAAATCTTGTCTTAGTTTTAAAATAGAACTTTGCTTTGAGGCCCAAGCACCTATTCTACTTCCATAGGCTCTTGAATTATAGTAATCATCAGCTTCTTTTTTTGATACTTTAGATGCAACGCCAACTATTCTAATTTGCCTTTGCAAACTTTTCCAATGAAAGCACATCGAAATTTTTGAGGTATTTCTGATTGCTTTGCTTTTATCACTATTAAGGTTTGTATAAAAAACAAATCCATTTTTATCAAAATCTTTAAGAAGTACCATTCTAACTGTTGGAAACCCATTTTTATTTACAGTTCCAACTGCAAATGCGTTTGGATCATTAATTTCTGTTTTTTTTGCTTTATTGAACCATTCTTCAAAAAGTTTTATTGGGTTATTATGTTCTTTAAAGCAAAGATTTAGTCCAAGTGAGTTTTTTTCGTTCATAAATTTAAAAAAATAATTTATACATTAAAATAATGTCATTTAATACTTTTGGAAAGTTATTTAGGTTTACCACTTGGGGAGAGTCACATGGTCCGGCTATTGGATGCGTTGTGGATGGCTGCCCTCCAAATATACCAATAAAAGAAATTGATATACAAAAAGAACTTAATAAAAGAAAACCAGGACAATCTAAATTTACAACTCAAAGAAAAGAGGACGACAAAATTAATATTTTATCTGGTGTTTTTGAGGGTAGAACAACTGGAACTCCAATTTCCCTAATAATTTATAATAAAGATATGAGATCTAGAGACTATGAGACAATAAAGAATAAATTTAGACCAGGACATGCAGATTATACTTATTTCAAAAAATACGGTATTCGGGATTACAGAGGTGGTGGAAGACAATCTGCTCGCGAGACTGCGGCTAGAGTTGCGGCGGGTGCTATTGCAAAAGTTGTTTTGAAAAGTAAAATTGGAATAAAGTATCAAGCTGTTGGTGCTGTTACACAATTAGGGATATTAGGATGTGACTTAAAGAAATGGAAAGACAAAACAATTTCTAGCAACCCATTTTTTTGTCCTGATAAAACTGTAATTAAACTTTGGGAAAAATATTTACTTGGGATAAGAAAAGCTGGATCATCTTGTGGAGCAATAATTGAAGTTAGAGCAAGAGGAGTTCCTTTGGGACTTGGAGCACCAATATACTCAAAATTAGATATGGATCTTGCGGCAGCAATGATGAGCATTAATGCTGTAAAGGGTGTAAATATTGGATCAGGAATGAACTCTGCAATGTTAACTGGTGAGGAAAACTCTGATGAAATTTTGAAAAAAAAAGGTAAAACTAGTTTCAAATCAAATAATGCAGGAGGAATTCTTGGAGGAATATCTACTGGACAAGAAATAAATGTTTCATTTGCGGTAAAACCAACATCATCTATTTTGTCATCGAGAAAAACAATCGATAGATTTGGGAAGAATACTACAATATCTGTAAAAGGAAGACACGACCCATGTGTTGGAATTAGAGCGGTTCCAATAGGAGAGGCGATGATGCATTGTGTAATTCTTGATCACTATTTAATGAATTCAGCTCAAAATAAAATTTAATTAGATTTTTTAATTAAAACTTTTGAATTCAAAGTATCTAATATTTTATTTTCAATACCAATAGAGTCTAAATTGGCAAACTTATACATTAGCTCTGGTTTATCATGATCAATAAATCTATCGGGCAATATCATTGATCTAAATTTAAGATTACTGTCTAATAAATTTTTTTCACTTAAAAATTGGCTCACGTGAGATCCAAATCCCCCTATTGAACCTTCTTCTATTGTAATCAAAACCTCGTGTTCTGTAGCGATTTGCCATATTAGGTTTTCATCTAACGGTTTTGCAAATCTTGCATCAATAATAGAGATATCAATTCCTTTTTTTATTAAATTTTCGGAAGCCAAAATACACTCCTGTAATCTTGCTCCAAAATTTAAAATTGCAACTTTTTTTCCTTCTTTAATTATTTTTGATTTACCCAACTCAATTTTCTCAGTTATTTCAGGTAATTGAACTCCCACACCATTGCCCCTTGGATATCTAAAAGCTGATGGTCTATCGTTTATATCCATTGATGTATTTATCATTCTTACAAGTTCGGCTTCATCACTTGCAGCCATTACCACAAAATTTGGTAGTGTTGAAAGGTATGTTATATCAAAAGATCCAGCATGTGTTGGACCATCAGCACCAACTAACCCCGCTCTGTCGATTGCAAATCTAACAGGCAAAGATTGTATAGCAACATCGTGAACGACCTGATCGTAAGCTCTTTGAAGAAAGGTTGAGTATATTGCAGCGTAAGGTTTATACCCTTCGGTAGCCATACCTGCAGCAAATGTAACCGCATGTTGCTCGGCTATCCCGACATCAAACATTCTTTCTGGAAATTTTTTTCCAAATAAATCCATTCCTGTTCCTGATGGCATAGCTGCAGTTATACCTACAACCTTGCTATCTTTTTCTGCGTGTTTAATTAATGAATTAGCGAATACTTTTGTATAAGAAGGTGTGTTAGATTTTGACTTTTCCTGCTCTCCTGTTTTTATATTAAATTTTGAAACACCATGAAATTTATCCTCTGATTTTTCAGCAAAGGAATAACCTTTTCCTTTTTCAGTTTTAACATGGATTAAAATTGGTCCATCATAATTGATATCCTTTGCATTATTAAATACTGAAACCATTGAGTCAATATCGTGTCCATCTATTGGTCCAATATAGTAAAATCCCATAGAATTAAATAATGTTCCACCAGTGACTGCAGATCTTAAAAAATCTTCAGCTTTTCCAGCTTGATTTTTAAATCTTTTTGAAAAAGCAGATATAATTAATTTTAATGTTTCTCTAAAACTAAAATAAACTTTGCCAGATAAAATTTTCGCTAGATATTTTCTCATAGCACCAACGGGTTTTGCAATTGACATATCGTTGTCATTTAATACAACAATCATCTTTGTTTTGCTTCCTCCTGCATTATTCATAGCCTCATAAGCCATACCAGCACTTATCGCTCCATCACCTATAACTGCAATTACATTGCCTGATTTATTTGATAACTTATTAGATACTGCTATTCCTAATGCAGATGAAATAGAAGTTGAACTATGAGCAGCACCAAATGGATCATACTCACTTTCTGATCTTTTTGTAAAACCTGATAATCCTTCACCTTTTCTAAGAGTTCTTATTTGTTTTTTTCTACCAGTTAATATTTTATGCGGATAAGTTTGATGCCCTACATCCCAAATTAATTTATCATGAGGAGTATTAAATATATAATGTAAGACAACAGTCAATTCTACAACTCCTAGTCCAGCACCTAAATGCCCTCCTGTTTCAGAAACAACATCTATTAACTCTTGTCGAACCTCGTCTGCCAAAATTTTAATATCAGATTGTGATAATTTTCTTACATCATCAGGAAAATTGATATTATCTAGAAATTTATAATTATTGCTCACTTTGTTCTATTTAAAATATAATTTATTGTTTCTCTAAAATCGTCACCTTTTTTTCCAAAAATTTTTAAACTTTTAAATATTTTTAATTTTAAGTTATCTGCATATTTAATAGTATTATAAGTGCCTAGTAAACTTATTAAAGTGGCTTTTCCCATTTTTAAATCTTTTTTGGTTTTTTTTCCTGCACTAGATGTTTTGCCTCTCAAATCTATCAAGTCATCAGCAATTTGGAATAATAATCCAATTTCGTTGCCTATTTTAGCAAACTTATTAAAGTATTTTGTTTTACCAGACATTATAATGGGGGCAACACAACAGAAACTAAATAGCTTTCCAGTTTTTTTAATTTGCATATTTATAATCTGTTTTTTATTTTTTTTAATTTTTTCATAACTTAAGTCTAAAAACTGCCCGCCGGCAATTCCTGTATGTCCCGAGCTTTCGGAGAGTAGGTTTATTAATTCTATTTTTTTATGGTCTTCTAAATTTAATCTTTTTTCACTAAGAATTTGAAATGCGATAGTAAGTAGAGAATTGCCAGCAAGAATTGCTGTTGACTCGCTAAACTTTTTGTGTGTTGTCAATTTTCCTCTTCTCAAATTATCATTATCCATACATGGTAAGTCATCATGTATTAATGAATAAGCATGTATACATTCAACTGCTGCTGCGACTTGCAAAATATTTTTTTTATCTACTTCGAATATAGATCCAATATCAAAGAGTATTTTTGATCTTACTTTTTTACCTCCAGGTAAAAGTCCATAAAGCATAGGTTTGATAAGTTCAGTTTTTTTTTGTTTAGAAAAATATTTATAAAGATAATTGTTAGTTCTATTAACTATTTTATTTAACTTTTTTTGCATTTTTATTTGATTTTATATCTTTAATTTTAAAAATTGTTTTATCAGATATTTCTTTAAAATTATTTTGGAATTTTTTTTCTATTAATCTATTAATTTTTAATAAATTTGCATAGTCTCCAGATGTATTTTCTAGATTATTTCTATTTTCCAAATTTTTAATAATTTCGTCTGCCAAATCAGTAAGCTCATTTAATGATTTTGACTCAATATCATCTGGCAAATTTTTTTCATTCATATATTAGTTGGTAATATTATATGAAAAAGAATGATTCAAATATTAAAAAAGCAATAAAATACTTAAATAATAATGAATGTATAGGGATCCCTACCGAGACAGTCTATGGACTGGCAGGAAATGCGTACTCGGATAAAGCAGTTTCAAGAGTATATAAATTAAAAAGAAGACCTAGAAACAATCCTTTAATTGCTCACTATTATAGTATTAATAGCTTAAAAAAAGATTGTGAAATTGATAATACTTTTATTAAACTTTACAAAAAATTTTGCCCAGGACCGATATCATTTGTTTTAAAATTAAAAAAGAAAAGTAGGGTTTCAAAAATCATTACAAATAATTCAAATTCCGTAGCAGTAAGATTTCCAAGTCATTCTTTAACTAGAAAACTGTTAAAAAAAATTAATTATCCACTTGCAGCACCTAGCGCAAATATTTCAGCAGGTATAAGTCCTGTTTCAAAACAGGATGTTGTTGATGAATTTGGTCCTAAATTAAAGTTTATCTTAGATGGTGGTCCTTCGAAAATAGGTTTAGAATCAACGATTATAAATCTTATTGGAAAACCTCATATTTTAAGATTGGGGGGAATAAATAGTAAATTAATCTATAAGATAATTAATCAGTTAGAAAATAAGAATAAAAAAAAGATTAAAATAAAAGTTCCTGGTACTAGTAAATTGCATTATTCACCTGGAATACCTGTGAGACTAAATGCCAAAAAAAATTATCAAAATGAAGCATATATATTGATAAAAAAAAGAAAAAAATTAGACAAAAACTATTTTTATATAAGTAAGACAAATAATTTAAAGCAAGCTGCAAAAAATTTATATAAGACGTTAAGAATAATAAAAAAAAAAGGTTACAAAAAAATTGCTATTGAAAATATACCAAATATTAATATCGGTGAAGCTATTAATGATAGAATTTTAAGAGCATCGAAAAAATGAAAAATTTAATTGAAGTTCAAGACATAAAAAAAAATTATGGCAAAAAAGAAGCTGTAAAAGGAATATCATTTAATGTTGAAGAAGACGAAGTTTTAGGTTTACTTGGTCCTAATGGATCTGGAAAAACAACAACTATTGGAATGTTGCTAGGCTTGCTTAAACCTACAAGTGGTCAAATATTTATCAATAATCTTAAACTTGAAGAAAATAGAATTCAAATTCTTGAAATGATTAATTTTATATCGCCATATATTGAACTACCCAAAAAACTTACCGTGAAACAGAATTTATATGTTTATTCTAAACTTTATAAAGTTAAAAATATTAAGGAACGAATTGAGTATTTGTCAGAAAAGCTAAGAATAGGTGAATTATTAAATAGTATTACCGGGGAGCTTTCATCAGGTCAAAAAAATAGAGTAAGTTTAGCCAAAGCCCTTGTTAATGAACCAAAAGTTCTGCTACTTGACGAACCAACTGCTTCTTTAGACCCAGAAGTAGGTGATTTTGTTAGAACATTTTTAGAAGATTATAAAAAAGAAAAGAAAATTTCGATACTTTTAGCTTCTCATAATATGAATGAAGTCACACGTTTATGTAAATCTGTATTAATGATGAAAAATGGAGAAATAATAGACCAAGGTAAACCTGAAGATTTAATTACAAAACATGGAAGAACAAATCTAGAGGAAGTTTTTTTAAAACTATCGAGGAGTAAAAGTGAGTATAACTAGAATATACGGTCTGTTTTTAAGGCATTTTTATCTAATCACTAGATCATTTCCTAGAATATTAGATCTAGTTTACTGGCCATCTATTCAAATTACATTATGGGGATTTATATCTAATTTTTTTGCAACGCACACAACTTATTACAATAATGCAGTTGGTGTAATCCTTACGTGTGCAATTCTTTATGATTTTTTGTTTAGGACAAGTATTGGTTTCAATATGCTTTTTTTGGAAGAAATTTGGAGTAGAAATTTTACTAATCTTTTCATAGCACCAATGAGAATTGGTGAGATTTTAACCTCACTTGTTATAACTGCTTTAATTAGATCACTAATTGGCCTCGTTCCAGCAATTTTACTTACATCCCCATTGTTTGGAATTTCAATTTTAGATTTAGGAATATTTTTATTTTTTCTTTTTTTAAGTCTTTATATTTTTGGGATTACACTTGGTATTTTAGTTTCCTCAGGTTTACTTAGATTTGGTCCTTCATTTGAAAATATAGCATGGTCAACAATGTTTTTACTCGCACCCTTTGGATGTATTTATTATCCAATAGAAACTCTTCCAGAAATATTTCAAAAAATTGCTTATGTACTTCCATTAGTTTATATATTTGAAGAGGCTAGAAATATTTTGATTAATCAAACAGTTAATATTGAAAATGTTTACTATGCATTTATGTGGAACGCTTTTTATTTTTCTCTTTCAATTGCTCTATTTTATTATTCTTTCAATGCAGCAAAAAATAAGGGGACTTTAATAAATATGGGGGAATAATGGCGCGCCTGCAAGGAGTCGAACCCTGAACCTCCAGAGCCGAAATCTGGCGCTCTATCCAGTTGAGCTACAAGCGCTTATTGTATATTTATATCAATATGAAAAGTATTATAAATATAAAAGTCAAAAATAAAGAAAATAATTTAAGAATAGATATTCTATTGTCCAATCAGGATAATAAATTAAGTAGATCAAGAGTAAAAAGTTTAATTTTAGATAATAAATTAAAAATCAATAATATTATTGTTAAAGATCCCTCAAAGAAAATTAAATTAAATGATGAAATTTATTTCGAGATTTCAGAGCCAAAAAAAGAGACAATTGAACCATTTAAATATCTTCTTGATATTGCCTACGAAGATAAAGATTTAATAGTTATCAATAAATCTGCTGGAATTTCCATGCATCCTGGACCAGGAAATTATAACAACACAATTGTAAATGCATTGATGAACTATGATAGTAAAAATTTATCAAATATTGGAAATGAACTAAGACCTGGAATTGTTCACAGGATAGATAAAGATACATCTGGATTAATAGTTATCGCTAAAAATAATATTTCGCACGAGAATTTATCAAAACAATTCTCAGATCATTCTATTACAAGAGTTTACCAAGCTTTGGTCTGGGGTAAAATAAGACCTCAAAGTGGAAAAATTGAAACGTTTATTAAACGAAGTTCAAGAAACAGACAAATGATGGAAGTTTCAACCAAGAACGGCAAAAGTGCTATAACAAATTATAAAACTTTAGAAATATTTGAGAATGAGAAAATTCCAATATTTAGTCTTGTTGAATGTAAACTGGAAACGGGAAGAACACATCAAATAAGAGTTCATTTGTCTTACAAAGGTAATAATATTTTAGGTGACAAGAAATACAAAAAAAAATTTAAAAAATTTGTTAATATTGATAGTGAGCTTGAAAAGAGTATAATTGCACTTAATAGACAATTTTTACATGCAAAAACTATTGGCTTTAATCACCCAAAGAGTAATGCAAGACTTGAATTTACATCAAAATTACCATCAGATTTAGAACAGATTTTAAAAAAACTAAGAAAAATCAAGCAATAAAAGCATTGTAAAAATTTAATTATTTATTAAATAAATACCTCTCTTATGAATAAAAATACTTACAACTTACCAGCGCTTTCAAATGAAGGTGGATTGGCTGCTTATCTTGCTCAGATTAAGAAATTTCCGATGCTTGCAGCTGAGGAAGAATATATGTTAGCTAAAAATTGGCAATCAACTGGAAATATAAAATCAGCAGAAAAACTTGTAACTAGCCATTTGAGATTAGTTGCAAAGATAGCAATGGGTTACAAAGGTTATGGTTTACCTCTTAACGAGATGATTTCTGAAGGTAATGTGGGATTAATGCAAGCAGTAAAAAAATTTGAGCCAGAAAAAGGTTTCAGACTTGCAACTTATGCAATGTGGTGGATCAAAGCTTCAATACAAGAATATATATTAAGGTCATGGAGTTTAGTAAAAATAGGGACAACAACAGCACAGAAAAAACTTTTTTTTAATCTAAAAAAAATTAAAAATCAAATAGCTCCTCGGTCTGAAGGAGATCTAAGAAAAGAACATGTTCAAGACATAGCTAAGAGACTTTCAGTAAGTGAAAGTGAAGTTGTTTCAATGAATAGAAGACTTTCAGGAAAAGAACAATCTTTAAATGCTCCAATAGGTGAAGATGGAGATGAATGGCAAGACTGGGTGGTTGATAATGAAATGGATCATGAATTAAAAATCGCTCAAAGTGATGAGATGGAACAAAGAAAAGATTTACTTCAAGATTCAATTAAAATTTTAAATGAAAGAGAAAAAAAGATTTTATACTCAAGAAGATTAACAGATGAACCTTTAACTTTAGATGAACTAAGTAAAAAGTATAAGATAAGTAGAGAAAGAGTAAGACAAATAGAAAATAAAGCTTTTGAAAAGCTTCAAAAGCACATGCTCAACTCTGCTAAATCAAAAAACTTATTACCAGCAAATTAATTATTAAAAGGATCTTGAATTAAGATTGTATCATTTCTCTCAGGACTAGTGGAAATACTTGAAATTCTGGTCTCTATAAACTTTTCTAATTCTTTTATATAATATTTTGCATTTTCTGGTAATTTTTCAAAATTTTTTATACCTACTGTTGAAGATTTCCAACCTTTAAAGGATTTATATATTGGTTCAGCCATAAATTGGTCATCAACTGAAGCTGGAAGGTAATCATACTTTTTACCATTTATCTCATAAGCAATACACATTTTAATTTCATCTAGTTCGTCTAGCACATCTAGTTTAGTTAAGGCAATTCCATCGATTCCTGAAATTTTTAAAGTTTGCCTTACTAACACTCCATCAAACCAACCACATCTTCTTTTTCGACTTGTGACAGTTCCAAATTCTTTTCCTCTTGTTCCAAGTAAGTCACCTATCTCATCTGTTAGTTCTGTTGGAAAAGGGCCCTCTCCAACTCGTGTAGTGTATGCTTTTGTAATACCTAAAACATAGTTAATTGAATTTATTCCACAGCCTGAGCCGGTTGCCGCAGATGATGCAACGGTATTAGAGGAGGTTACAAATGGATAAGTCCCATGGTCAACGTCTAAAAGAACTCCTTGGGCACCTTCAAATAATATTTTTTTGTTTTGAGATTTAAATTCATCTATTTTTTTCCATACTGGCTGTGAAAATTTAAGTATTTGTGGTGCAATTTTTAGAAGATTTTTTTTTAATAGCTCTTTTTTAAATTCAGTTTTTCCTAAACCTTTTCTTATGGCATTATGATGACTTAATACTACGTCTAGTCTTTTATCTAAATTATTTTCTGATGCAAGATCCATTACTCTTATTGATCTTCTACCAATCTTATCTTCATACGCTGGTCCTATTCCTCTTCTTGTAGTTCCTATTTTTGATTTTCCTGCTGCATCTTCTCTAATCTCATCCATTTCTTTATGAAATGGTAAAATAAGAGTGGCTGCTTCAGATAAAATTAAATTATTAGGATTAACTTCTACTCCTTTAGATTTAATTTCATCGATCTCATCTAAAAGTGCCCATGGATCAACAACTACACCATTTCCAATAATTGATATTTTATTTTTTCTAACTATTCCTGATGGTAGTAGTCTTAATTTGTAAACTATACTATCTATAACAAGAGTGTGACCAGCATTATGTCCACCTTGAAATCTTACAATTACGTCAGCTTCACTTGATAGCCAATCAACAATTTTACCTTTTCCTTCATCTCCCCACTGTGAACCGACTACAACTACATTTTTCATCTAAAATTTTTTTTAATTTGTATACTATTTAAATGGTTTACAGGACCGTGACCTTTCCCTAAGTTTGGTTGTGTTCTTAATGAATGATTTACATATTTAATTGCCATTTCACAAGATTTCTTTAAAGTTTTTCCACATGAAAAATAGGTAGTTATTGCACTAGAAAGAGTACAACCAGTGCCATGACTATTTTTTGTATTTATTTTCTTATTTTTAAAAATTGTGATTTCTTTTTTATTAATAAATACATCTTGAATATTTTTATTTTTTAAATGACCTCCTTTAATTAGGACATTTTTAGCACCTATTTTTATTAGACAATTTCCTGCTAAAATTACATCCTTAATAGTTGATATTTTTGAGTTGGTTAAAACTTCAGCTTCAGGTATATTTGGTGTAATTAAATCTGCTTTAGATAAAAGTTTATTTTTTAAAATTTTAATAGCTGGCTCATTAATTAACTTTTTTCCGCCCTTTGCCACCATCACAGGATCTAATATTATTTTTTTTGCTTTTATCTTTTTTAATGATTTTATTACTGAATTTATAACTTCTTTTGAATGAAGCATTCCTATTTTAACAGCGTCTGGCTTTATATCTTTTGCTGTAAATTCAATTTGATTAGAAATTTCTTTACTATTAATTGGAATAATTGATTTAATTCCTGTTGTATTTTGTGATGTTATAGCAGTTATAGCAGTCATAGCGTATGAACCAAGCGATGTAATAGTTTTAATGTCTGCTTGTATGCCTGCACCTCCAGAAGAGTCTGAGCCAGCAATAATTAAAATTTTAGATTTTATTTTCAAGTTAGATAATTGATTTTTTTACAATATTAACACATTTTGAAAGCATAGTTTTATCTTCAGTTTCACACATTATTCTCACTACTGGTTCTGTTCCAGATTTTCTTACTAACATTCTGCCTTTACCTTTTATCAAACTGTTTGCTTTTTTAATTGCATTTTTGCACTTGAGATTATTAATTATTGATTTATCTTTTACCTCAACATTTTCCAACAATTGAGGTGTAGGTTCAAAGTTTTCAAATATTTCACTCGCCTTTCTACCTTTTCTCATAGAAAATAAAATTTCTAACGCAACCAATAATCCATCGCCTGTAGTCGCAAATTTACCAAGGATAATATGTCCAGATTGCTCTCCTCCTAAATTAAACTTACTTTTCTGCATTACTTCTTTTACATATCTATCACCAACTTTAGATCTTAAAAACTTTATCTTATTTTTAGAAAAATATTTTTGCAATCCGTAGTTTGACATTAAGGTACCTACAACACCACCTTTTAAAATTTTTTTTCTTTTCCATCTTGTTGCTAACATAGCTATTATTTTATCTCCATCAATAATATTACCCTTTTCATCACAAATAATAATCCTATCTGCATCGCCATCTAAAGAAACTCCAATATGGGATTTATTTTTTTTTGTATGATATTTTATTTTATTTGGAAATGTAGAACCACATTTTTTATTTATATTAAATCCATTTGGCGAGATTCCAATTGAATGAACTGTGGCACCCAATGATCTAAATAATTGAGGTCCTACTTTATATGCTGCTCCATTAGCACAATCTATCGTAATTCTTAATCCTCTTAGATTAAATTGTTTAGGAAAATTTGTTTTTAAAATTTCGAGATATTTATCTGAGCCATTCTCTAATCTTTTAACTCTGCCTAATATTTCAGGTTTAGATAATTTTTTTGATATATTTGAATCAATAAGTTTTTCTATTTTTTTTTCTATTTTATCAGACAATTTTAAACCATTTGGTCCAAATAATTTTAAACCATTATCATCAAAAGGATTATGGGATGCAGTGATCATGATTCCCATATTAGCTCTCATTTTTTTTGTAAGCATTGCAAGACCATTTGTTGGTAATGGACCAAAAGTGAAAACGTGCATTCCAGCTGATGTTAAACCAGATACTAATGCTGGTTCTAGTGCATATCCTGATAATCTAGTATCTTTTGCAATTATTGCTATCTGTTTAGTTTTTTTTTTATTATTAAAATATGTACCGACAGCTAAACCAAACTTAAAAAACATGTCACCATTTATTTTATTTCCGTTTACCTTTCCTCTTATTCCATCTGTACCAAAATATTTTTTAGTCATTTATTAAAATTAAGTTTTTTGAAAACTTTTATTCCTTGGTTAACTTCATTTACATCGTGTATCCTAAGAATTTGTACTCCTTGTAACATGCTAAAGATACTTGAAGACACAGTCCCACCTATTCTTTGTTTGCTATCATTCTTTCCAGATATATCTTTTATAAATCTCTTTCTGGAAATTCCCAACATTACTGGTAATCCAATAGAATGAAAAATAGAAATATTATTTATTAGAGTAATATTATGTTTCATATTTTTACCAAATCCTACTCCAGGATCTAAGATAATGTGATCATGTTTAATTCCACTTTTTCTAATTAATCTCAGCTTATTTTCGAAATAATCATATATATCCAATAAAACATTATTATACCTCGGATTTTTTTGCATTGTTTTTGTGTTACCTTTCATATGATTTAGCACGAATGGTAATTTTGTTTTTTTTAAAAAATTAATTGTCTCCTTGTCATAACTAAGGCCAGATACATCATTAATTAGGTCAAGTTTATATTTTAAAGCTTTTTTCATCACAAAACTTTTTCTAGTATCTAAAGAAACAAAAAAATTTTTAGATTTTAAATAACTCATAACTTTATGTATTCTCAGCCACTCTTTTGTTTGAGGAATTTCTTTAGAGCCTGGTCTTGTAGACTCACCACCTACATCAATTATCTTTGCTCCATCGACTATTAATTTATTAATCTGTTTTTTTGCAGAAATTTTTTCAATAAATTTTCCACCATCAGAAAAGCTATCTGGTGTAATATTTAAAATACCCATGAATATTGGTAAATTATCAAATTTTAATTTAGGAAATTTTTTAGGTTTTGATATATTATTTATATCAATTAAAACTTTTTTTCTAATTTTTGAAGGAAGATTTTTAATACTGCTAATATTTATTTTTTTTTTATTAGTTCTGGTAATGATTTCAATAGTATCAAATGAAAATGACTTGTTTCCACTTATTGGAAGTGAAATTTTTTTTTTAACTTTTTCTCTTGATATTTTGTTATAATAAAAATTACACACTCTTGTGTAATATTTTTGCATTAAATTTTAATGGACAATCTTTGGTTTCAAGCCCATTGAACCTAAAGCAGAACTTTGCTCATCTTCCTCTACTTTTAAATCTTCTTTATTTTTTGGATATAAATTTTTGTTTACAATGTCTTCGATTTCCTGACCAGTCAATGTTTCATAAGTAAGTAGAGCTTTAGCTAATTTATGTAAGTCATCAATTTTATCAGTCAAAACTTTTTTTGCTCTATCATAGCCTTGATCAACAAATTTTCTTATCTCGGTATCTACTTTTCTTGCGGTTTCTTCAGACATATTTTGTTGTCTTGCAACTGATCTTCCAAGGAAAACCTCTTCTTCATTTTCACCGTAAGCAACTGGCCCAAGCTCTTTACTCAATCCTGCTCTCATTACCATCGCTCTTGCTCTTTTTGTTGCTTGCTCTATGTCGCTCGCTGCACCTGTGGTGACCTTTTCATCTCCAAAAATAATTTCTTCTGCAACTCTACCTCCCATTGCAATTGCCATTTGTGCATGAAGTTGCTCTCTTGTTTGAGATACCTCATCTCTCTCAGGAAGTTGCATTACCATCCCTAGTGCTCTTCCTCTTGGAATAATTGTTGCTTTATGTATAGGATATGCTGCCTTTTCATTTATAGTAACAATAGCATGACCAGCTTCATGATATGCTGTCAATTTCTTCTCCTCTTCACTCATTACCATTGATCTTCTTTCAGATCCCATCATTACTTTGTCTTTTGCCTCTTCGAATTCCATATAGGTAACTATTCTTTTGTTTTTTCTTGCTGCTAATAATGCAGCTTCATTTACTAAATTCGCTAGATCAGCACCAGAAAATCCTGGAGTTCCTCTTGCTATAGTTCTTAAGTTGACATCAGGTGCCATTGATATTTTCTTAGCATGTACCTTTAATATTTTTTCTCTTCCAAGTAAGTCAGGATTAGAAACTACTACCTGTCTATCAAATCTTCCTGGTCTTAATAAAGCTGGATCAAGCACATCTGGTCTATTAGTTGCTGCAATTATTATAACACCTTCATTTGTATCAAAGCCATCCATCTCTACAAGTAATTGATTAAGTGTTTGCTCTCTTTCATCGTTGCCTCCACCTAAACCTGCGCCTCTACTTCTTCCGACAGCGTCAATCTCATCAATAAATATTATACATGGTGAGTGCTTTTTACCTTGTTCAAACATATCTCGAACTCTGGAAGCACCAACACCAACAAACATTTCTACAAAGTCTGAACCCGATATTGTAAAGAAAGGTACTCCAGCTTCACCTGCTATTGCTCTTGCTAGTAAAGTTTTACCTGTTCCAGGAGGTCCAACTAAAAGACACCCACGAGGTATTTTTCCACCAAGTCTACTAAATTTTTTAGGGTCTTTTAAAAATTCTACAACTTCTTCAACCTCTTCTTTGGCTTCTTCTACCCCAGCTACA
The DNA here is from genome assembly GCA_902569245.1 of uncultured Pelagibacteraceae bacterium. GTDB lineage: Bacteria > Pseudomonadota > Alphaproteobacteria > Pelagibacterales > Pelagibacteraceae > Pelagibacter. The sequence goes on from CACFTO010000005.1 coordinate 80,977, forward strand.
TCATTAAATGTAACCTTACCTTTTAATTCATTCATCATTTTGGCTTTTGACTTTCCAAAACCCATTGCTCCACCTTTGCCACCTTGCATTTGTCTCATGAAAAATATCCATACAGCAATTAAAAGTAGCATAGGAAACCATGATAAAAGTACTCCAAATAATGAGGGCATTTTCTCTTCTAATGGACTCGCTGAAATGCTAACACCCTTATCACTTAACTTTTGAATAAGATTTGGATCATCAGGTGCATAAGTGTTAAACATTTCTCCGTTGGACATTACACCTTTGATGTTTTTTCCTTGAATTTCTACCTGAACAACTCTTCCATTGTCTACTTGAGTCAAAAATTCTGAAAATATAATGTTATTTTTTTGATTAACCGATCCTTGTGGATTCTTAAACATATTATATAAGCCTATAGTTAGGATTACTATAACTGCCCACATTGCTAGGTTTTTAAAATTCATTAGTATAAATTAAGAATTATTATCAATTTAACAAGTGTCAATTTGTGCCAATTTTTAGGTATTCTATCTATTTTCTGAGGAAATAATGACTGAATTCTCAAGTTTCTGAATTATACATCCTGAAAGTGTTTTTTTTGAGTCATTTTTATTAGATCTTAAATATTTAAGTAAGTTCTCAACCTTTGCACCTCTAGCAAAAGTATCTTTTTTTCCTATTTTTTGAATCAGTTCTGAAAATGATCTAAAGACAATTTCACCTGGCTGTTTAAGAAAATCGTCTTTTAAAATAATTGAATTAGTTAATTTTAAGTAATTTGAATTGTCATCAATATTTTTCTTAACATAATAATCTATAGCATTGTTACTTTTACTCAGATTGTTAAGAGACAATTTAAATTTATTGAATGTTAATCCATCCTTTTCTAAATTTGAAATTAATTGCCTCACTTTTACTCTTAAAAATTTATCATCTAAATTTGATGGATCATTGACATTGAAATTAAATGTATTTTTTGAGAGATATATAAGATCTTTTTTAGACGTATCCAGCAAAGGTCTCAAAATAAAAATTTTATCATTAAGTGTTACTTTGGATTTAATATTACTAAATGAAATTAAACCTTTTAAACCAGAGCCTCTTAATAATCTTATAAAAAAGTTTTCAATCAAATCATCTTTATGATGTGCCGTTAAAATCATATCAATTTTTTTAGTGAGGCTTTGATTAA
>CACFTO010000006.1 GCA_902569245.1 uncultured Pelagibacteraceae bacterium
AAAAATAATATCATTTCTTTAAAATCTCCAGAAAATAATAATGATATAAAAATTGATACAACAATTGAGTTATCACCTTTTTATCTCAATTCAAATGTTACTTTGAATAGGCAAAATATTAATTTTTTGGTAGATGAATTAATGTTTTCTATATTAAACTTGCAACCTGATTTATTAGGCAATGTAAATGGAGAAATCAAATTCCTTTTAAATGATGTAGAGCACGAACTGATTAGAAATGGTAACATAAGTTTAAATATAAGCCAAAAAACTATTAATTTAAGTGAAGTTTTATTCAATATCGATGAAATAGGCCAAATTGAAAGTGAAATAAAATATAAAGAAGAAAGCGGTGATATAATATTTCACTCTACAAATTCTTTAATAATTAATAATAAAAAAAAGTTTGCTAAAAAATTTCAAGTAAAATCAGACAAAGTTAAAGATATAAATGTGATCCACTTTAAGGTTGAGAAAAATATTACTACCGGATTAATATCAATATTTGATATAAAAATTAATCAATCAATGTATAAGGGCAAATTCAATGGTGGCTCTAGATATAATATAAGAAATTCCCAAGAGCTTAAATCACTAGTTAAAAAAATTATTAATAGTTAGTCTGGTTTAATCATTTTATTGGGATCAACAATTTTATTATATTCCTTTTCATTAATAAGACCTGATCTCATTGCTTCAATTTTAAGAGTAGTTTTATTTTTCAATGCATTCTTTGCAATTTTTGCAGCATTATCATAACCAATCTTTGGAGATAAGGCAGTCACCAACATTAAAGAGTTATCTACTAAATATTTTATTCTATTTTTGTCAGCTTTTAGTCCAGAGATACAATATTTTGCAAAACTTTTTGTACTATCTGAGAGAATTTGAATTGATTGAAGTACATTATGAATTATTAAAGGCTTGAACACATTAAGCTCAAAATGACCATGAGAACCAGCCATTGTAATCCCGTTGTGGTTACCAATTACTTTCACACATACCATTGTTACAGCCTCACATTGAGTTGGATTTACTTTACCAGGCATAATTGATGATCCAGGTTCATTCTCTGGCAATATCAACTCTCCATATCCTGCCCTAGGTCCTGAACCTAAAAATCTAATATCATTTGCTATTTTCATCAAACATACTGCAGTTGTATTTAATGTACCTGAATAATTTACTATTGCATCATGAGCAGCAAGTGCAGCAAACTTATTTTTAGCTGGCTTAAAAGGTAACTTGGTGATTTTTTTTATTTCATTTACTATTTTCTTATCAAAATTTTTTTTGGTATTTATACCAGTTCCAACTGCGGTCCCACCTTGTGCTAAATAATAAATTTCATTCAGTGAAACTTTTATTCTTTTAATACATTCTTCTAGTTGAGATTGGTAGCCAGAAAATTCTTGACCCAATGATAAAGGTGTAGCATCCTGAAGGTGTGTTCTACCTATTTTGACTATTTTATTAAATTCACTTACCTTTTTTTTTAATTCTTTATTTAATAATATTAAGCTTGGTAATAGTTTTTCTCTAGTTTCCATTGCTATTGCAATATGCATTGCTGTGGGAAATACATCATTCGTTGACTGTGATTTATTAACGTGATCATTTGGATGAACGGGTTTTTTTGTACCCTTTTTTCCTTTAAGTATCTCAATTGCTCTATTTGAGATAACTTCATTCACATTCATATTTGTTTGTGTGCCAGAACCAGTTTGCCAAACTTTAAGAGGGAAATGATTATCTAATTTTCCCGCAATAACTTCATTAGAAGCTCGAACAATTGATTTATAAATTTTTGAATTAATATCTTTGCTTTTATAATTTGTAATAGCAGCTGCTTTTTTTATAATAGCTATGGATTTTATTAACTTTGGTCTGACTAATACATCTCCAATATCAAAGTATTTTTTTGATCTTTGTGTGGATGCGCCCCAATACTTATCCACAGGTACATTTATAGAACCAATGCTATCATATTCTTTTCTGAATTTCATATTTTAGTTTAGAGAGTATATTTATACACTTATACATTAAATAATAATAAATTCATATAGGAGTAAAATGACAAATTTTGAAAAAGTTGGCGTGTTTATGAAAACTTTTAATCAAGATGTAAAAGATTCATCAAGTTTAAGCACAGATAAAATAAATTCGTTAAGAATTTCATTGATTAATGAAGAGTTAGAGGAACTTAAACAGGCAATATCAGAAAAAAATTTGACTGAAGTTGCAGATGCATTAACAGATATTTTGTATGTTACTTATGGCGCAGGTCATGCTTTTGGTATTAATTTAGATAAATGTTTTGAAGAAGTTCAAAAATCTAATATGAGTAAATTGGGAAAAGATGGAAAACCAATATATAATGAATTTGGAAAAGTTATGAAAGGACCAGACTATTTCAAACCAGATTTATCAAAATTTATTAAATAATTTATATCCAATTAGGTCTTAAGACTTTTATTTTTGCATCACCACACTTTAGATCTTTATCAAAATTAAAGCTTTTATCTTCTAGTTTTAGTAAAGCAAATGGATTTTTATTATTGATCAATAACTTTCCTAAGTTTTTATTTTCGGAAGTAATTTCGTCACTATTGATCTTTCCATCTAAAACTTTAATTGCAAATAGTCTTTTATTAAGTTTATCTTTAAGTTTTATTCTAGCTGTATTTTCTTGCCCTACATAACATCCCTTTCTAAAGTCAATTCCATTTAGTTCTTCAAAATTACATTCAATTCCAAATATTTTATCTTGCAGATTATTTGTATCAATTTGAGCAATTCCTAATTCATGACTGTAATTATAATATTCATTTACATCAGAAACTTTTAATCCCAATTTTTTTATAGAAAGATACAATTTTTCTAAATTAATTACTAATCTAGCTCCTAATTTATCAGACCTTGGATCTAAAAGAATAGGATCTTCTCTAAATTTTATAGTAAAACCCATCTCATCTTTAGAATTTTCCAATTCTAGAAATTTTTCCTTTGTTAAATTTGCAACAACAAACTCATTACTTAGATTTAAAATTTCTACTTTAGATCTAAGCTTGTATAAATTTAACTGTTTATATAAATTCTCAATAATTTTCTTTTCACAATCCAAAAAATACCCTGATTTATGTTTAATAATTATAAAATCGTAAAGATATTTACCTTGTGGTGTTAATAGAGCTGAAAAACAACTTCTATAATCTGTTACATTTTCAATGTTGTTTGTAATTATATTTTGTAAAAATTCTTTAACATCATCCCCATTAATATAAAGAAGACCCCTATCCTCTAGGATGTAAATATTATTTCTATTCATATTGTAATATTATAACGAATGATATAAGTAGTTTTTTTACAAATGTTAGACCTAATAATCAAAAATGGGAAGTGTTATATTGATAAAGATCTCAAAGATGTTGATATAGGCATTCAAAACAGTAAAATTGTAAAAATTGGTAAGTTAGATGAAGATTCAAGTCAATCAATAGATGCAACTGGACTTACTGTTCTTCCTGGCTGTATTGACACTCAGACACATTTTAGAGAACCAGGTTCAACAGACACTGAGGATTTAGCTTCTGGAAGTAGAGCAGCAATTGTTGGAGGTATAACCTCAGTATTTGAAATGCCCAATACTAATCCCGCAACTACAAACAAAGCAGAATTTCAAAGAAAAATAAATTTAGCAAAAAATAGAATGTATTGTAATCATGCATTTTATTTTGGAGCAACTCCCACCAATCAAAGTGAATTAGCTGATCTTAAAGGTTTAGACGGATGTTGTGGAGTAAAACTGTTTGCAGGCTCTTCCACGGGAACTTTACTAGTCCATAAAGAAGAAGATATAGAAAAAGTATTTGAAAGCACATCTAAAATTGTTGCAGTTCATTCAGAAGATGAAGATATTTTAAATCTTAGAAAAAAATTAAGAGAAAAAGGTAATGTTCATTCTCATCCTATATGGAGAGATGAAGAGTGTGCAATTTCCTCTACTAGAAAAATTGTTAAAATTGCAAAAAGATTAGGTAAAAAAGCTCATATTTTGCATATTACTACAAAACAGGAGATTGATTTTTTATCTCAGAATAAGGGAGACATAACTTTTGAAATAACCCCACAGCATTTAACAATGTTTGCTCCAGATTGTTACGATAAACTTGGAACTTATGCTCAGATGAATCCACCTATTAGAGAAAAAAGTCATTACGACAGGCTGTGGTATGCAGTAAGAAATAATTATAATGATACTATCGGTTCAGATCACGCTCCTCATCTAAGGGTAAATAAAGATAAAGAATATCCAGATACTCCTTCAGGAATGCCAGGAGTTCAAACCTTATTACCTGTAATGCTTAACCATGTAAATGATGGAAAACTAACTTTAGTTCAGCTTATGAATCTTGTTTGTGAAAATCCGGCAAAAATATTTGGTATTATAGGAAAGGGTTATATTAAGGAAGATTATGATGCAGACTTTACAATTGTGAATATGAATAAAATTATCGAAATCAAAAATGATAAAATAGAGAGTAAGTGTGGATGGTCACCCTTTGATGGACATAGGTTTAAGGGAACTCCAGTTTATACAATCATAAATGGAGAGATTAAAATGAAAGATGGAGAAATCCTTGGAGAAGCATCAGGTAAGCCCATCAAGTTTGTTAATTAATCTAATTTATTTAATCAGAATTTTATTTTCTATTAAACTTTGAGTAATCTCCTCTAAAATTGCTGGATCATCGATTGTTGCTGGCATTTTATAATCTTCCTTGTCGGCAATTTTACGAATAGTTCCTCTCAATATTTTTCCTGATCTTGTTTTCGGTAATCTTTTTATAACTATTACAACTTTAAAAGCAGCAACTGGTCCAATTTTATCTCTTACCATTTTAATACATTCCTTTGAGATAGTTTCATTGTCTTTTTCAACACCAGATTTTAAAACAACTAAACCAATAGGCAATTGTCCTTTTAATTTGTCCGCAATTCCAAGAACAGCACACTCGGCAACTGATTGATGTTCAGATAATACCTCTTCAATTGCACCTGTCGATAATCTGTGACCAGCAACATTTATAATGTCATCAGTTCGTGACATAATCCAAATATATCCATCTTCATCAATGTGTCCTGCATCATAAGTTTGATAGTAACCCTTATAATTACTCATATAATTTTCTTCATATCTTTTATCAGCATTCCAAAGCGTAGGAAAAGTACCTGGTGGTAATGGTAATTTTACAACTATATCACCCATCTCATTAGGTTCTGCGATTGAATGATCTGGTTTAATTATTTTTACATCATAACCTGGAACTGCTTTACATGCAGAACCATACTTAGTTTTTTGCATTTCTATCCCAGTACAATTTGAACTTATTGCCCAACTAGTTTCAGTTTGCCACCAGTGGTCTATCACGGGAACATTTAAAAGATTTTCAGCCCATTTTATTGTATCTGGATCAGCTCTTTCTCCAGCGAGGAATAAAGATTTAAAAGAACTTAAATTATATTTAGAGAAAAACTTTCCATCTGGGTCTTCTTTTTTAATAGCTCTAAATGCTGTTGGAGCTGTGAATAAAGATTTAATTTTATACTCTGAAATTATTCTCCAAAAAACCCCTGCATCAGGAGTTCCAACAGGTTTTCCTTCAAATAATACAGTAGTACATCCTTTGAATAATGGAGCATAAACAATATAAGAATGTCCTACTATCCAACCAATATCACTAGCAGACCACCACACATCATTTTCTTCGATATTATAAATATTTTTCATAGTCCATTTAAGAGCCACGATATGACCTCCTACATCTCTTACAATACCCTTTGGAATACCTGTAGTGCCTGAGGTATACAAAATATATGCGAACTCATTTGCTCCAATCTCAACACAATCTTTATTTTTGGCATCAACAATTGCTTCCTCCCAGCTGATTTCAAGCGGAGAGTTGAGTTTGACTTCATGATCTTTCCTTTGAAAAAAAATAACTCTCTCAACTTTATGTTTTGCAAGTTTTAATGCTCCATCTACTAATGGTCTGTATTTAACGGTTCTTCCTGGCTCAAACCCACAAGAAGCAGTGATTAAAATTTTTGCTTTACTGTCATCAATCCTGCTTGCCAATTCATTTGAAGCAAATCCACCAAAGACTACCGAGTGTATTGCACCAATTCTTCCACAAGCAAGCATTGCTATAACTGCCTCAGGTATCATTGGCATATAAATTATTACTCTGTCACCTTTTTTAATACCTTGATTATCAAGTGCTCCTGCAAATTTTGATATTTTTTGTCTTAATTCATTGTATGTATACTTTGTTTTACTATTAGTTATAGGGCTATCATAAATTAAAGCAGTCTTCTCACCGTTGCCTTTATCAATATGAACATCAATAGCGTTGTAACACGTGTTTGTAACACCATCTTCAAACCATTTATAAAATGGAGGATTAGATTTGTTTAAAATCTTAGTAGGTTTTTTAAACCAGAAGACATCATCAGATACATTTTTCCAAAATTCCTCAGGATTTTGAATAGATTCTTGATAAATTTTGTTAAAATAATTTGTCATAGTGATTTGTTTTTTGACTCACTTTTTTAAAGATTTTATGTAATAGGTTGTATTTAATTTTACAAAGTAAGTAAAATCAATACTTTTTAGAGGTCAAAAACTCTTCAATAAAGTAAATTTTTTTGCTATCTAACCCCTAACTTTAGGCTAATCATTAGATTAGTCTGTAGTTTAAATTTAAACTAATAAAAAAACTAACTATGAGGGAGTTTTTTATGAAGACAATGAAAATGTTAGCATTAGCGGCAGTGCTTTTCGGAGCAACTACAGCAGCTAACGCAGCAACAGCCTTTTTAGCTACAGACGATTTCGTAGGTATTTCGTTTTGGTTAATATCAATGGGTATGTTAGCAGCTACAGCGTTTTTCTTTATGGAACAGGCTAACGTCAGTTCACAATGGAGAAAATCAGTAAACGTAGCTGGATTAGTAACAGGTATAGCATTTATTCACTATATGTATATGAGAGCGGTTTGGATCGAAACAGGTGATACTCCAACTGTTTACAGATACATTGACTGGTTAATTACTGTACCACTACAGCTAGTAGAATTTTACTTAATTCTTTCAGCAGTACGAAAAGTTGACACTAATATATTCTGGAGAATCTTAATCGGTTCACTAGTTATGTTAATAGGTGGATATCTTGGAGAAGCTGGATTCATTAACGCTACACTAGGTTTCATAATCGGTATGGCTGGATGGATTTACATTCTTTATGAAATCTTTTCAGGAGAAGCAGGAAAAGTTGCTGCTAAATCTGGAAATAAATCTTTAGTAACTGCATTTGGAGCTTTAAGAATGATTGTTACTGTAGGTTGGGCTATTTACCCATTAGGTTACATTTTTGGTTACCTAACAGGTGGAATAGATGGTAACGCGTTAAACGTTATCTATAACTTAGCAGACTTTGTTAATAAAATCGCATTTGGTTTAATTATCTGGTCTTGTGCAGTATCTAACTCTACAAGAAGAGCGTAGTAACAATTAGTTACGAAATATAAAATAGGGCAAGTTTGATTACTTGCCCTATTTTTTTTTGTGCTTATATAATAGCAATGGCTAAAATCAAATATATTGAACACAATGGCAAAGAGCATGTAATTGAAGTCCAAAATGGGCTTACAGTTATGGAAGGTGCTATTCAAAACGATATTCCCGGTATTGATGCAGATTGTGGGGGAAGTATGTCTTGTGCTACATGCCATGTTTATGTCAAAGAGGATTGGTATGATAAATTACCAAAAAAAGAAATGGGCGAAGATGATATGTTAGACCAAGCTTATGAACCAAACTCTAAAAGTAGATTAAGTTGTCAGATTAGTGTGTCAGATAATTTAGATGGTTTAACAGTATATATGCCGGAGAAACAAGTTTAATGATTAAAACTGATGTTGTTGTAGTTGGTGCAGGTCCAACAGGATTATTTTGTGCACATCAACTTGGTATTATTGGATTGAAATGTGAAATAGTTGATAACCTAGATAAAATTGGTGGTCAATGTATTGAACTTTATCCAGATAAACCAATTTATGATATTCCTGCAATCCCAGAGTGTACTGGAGAAGAACTTACAAACAATCTAATAGAACAAATTAAACCGTTTAAGTTTAATTTTCATCTAAATGACAGAGTTCAAAAACTTACAAAAGAAAATGAAAACTGGATTGTTAAAACAACTAGTGGAAAAAAATTCCAAACACCAAATGTTGTAATTGCTGGAGGTGTTGGATCATTTGAACCAAGAAAGTTTCCGACAAAAAAGTGCAGAAAAGTTTGATGGAACTTCAGTTTTATACTCAATAAAAGATAAAAGTATTTTTAAAGACAAGTCAGTTGCTATATTTGGTGGTGGAGATAGTGCACTAGACTGGGCAATTGAACTATCTAATACTTCTAAAGTTTCACTTATCCATAGAAGAGATGAATTTAGAGGCGCACCTGCGAGTGTTCAAAAAATAAAAGAATTAAGTGAAAAAAATATAATTAGTTTGTTTACTAAATACTCAATTAAAGATGTCAAAGGAAATGGATCTTTAGAAGAAGTAGAAATTAAAAGTGAAGAAGGGGAGAGCAAAATATTAAAAGCAGATTATGCTTTGGGTTTCTTTGGTTTGATAATGCAACTTGGACCAATAGCAGAATGGGGACTTAATTTAGATAAAAAAGCAATCCCTGTTAATACTGAAAACTTTGAAACTAATAAGAAAGGTATATTTGCTATTGGTGATATATGTACTTACCCAGGAAAACTTAAATTAATCCTATCAGGTTTCCATGAAGGAGCTTTAGCTGCCAGAGGTTGCTTTAAGTACGCAAGACCTAACGAAAAATATAGATTTGAATTTACAACAGCCTCAAACACTATCAAAGATAGATTGGGTGTAAAGTAGTGATAGAGCTATTTACTGCTGATACGCCAAATGGTTGGAAAATTAGTATTATGCTCGAGGAGATAAATCTTGAGTATAAAATAACAAAAGTTAACCTGAATGAAGGTGAACAACATAAACCAGAATTTAAAAAAATTAGCCCTTTTAATAAAATTCCAGTAATTATAGATCACGAAAATAATAAGTCAGTCTTCGAGTCAGGTGCGATTTTGATGTATTTGGGTGAAAAAAGTAAAATGTTTTATCCTGACGAGAACAGACTTGAGATAAATCAATGGTTAATGGCACAAATGGGTTTGATTGGTCCAATGATAGGACAACATCATCAGTTTCATTATTACCATCAAGGCAAAAGTGAGTGGGGAGAAGAAAGATATTTCAAGATTACGAGAAAACTTTACGAAGATTTAGAAGCAAGGCTTTCTGCGAGTGATTATTTAGCAGGTAAAGATTATTCAATTGCAGATATCGCAACATGGTCGTGGATTGCAAGACATAAAAGACATGACATAGGATTAGAAAACTTCAAAGGTTTATCAAGGTGGTATGTTGATATAGCTAAACGTCCCGCTGTGATTAAAGGATTTAAAGTATTAAATAAAGATTCTGAAATAGATTACCCTTAAATATCAGCGTAAACTTTTTCTTCTTTTTCGTGTTTCTCTTGCGCTGCTATGCATAAAGTTGCAACTGGTCTTGCCATTAATCTTTTAAGTCCAATTGGTTCTGCTGTTTCCTCACAGAAACCATAAGTTCCATCTTGAATTTTTTTTAAAGCACCGTCAATTTTAGTAATTAATTTTATTTGTCTATTTATTGCTCTCATTTCTACATTTTTTTCAGTGTATGAGCTTGCTTGATCAACAATATCCGCTGATGCACTATTGTCATCCATTGAAGCGTTAAATATTGCCTCATTATTTGTTTTCTTAAGATCTTTTTTCCAATCCATTAATTTTTGTTTGAAATACGCAAGATGTTTTGCACACATATATTTTTCAGTTTCTTTTGGGATATATTTTTTAGAGATCTTTACCATGTCTAAATTTATGAATTTGGTGAATATATTCATCATTTATTGAGTGTCAAGAATGGATTAATTGTATAAATTAATAAAAATGGCTATTTATAAAAAGAATATAAGTAATTTATTTTATATTTTTGTTACAGCTCACTTATTCATCTGGACATTGGTTCCAAGTTTAACAAATAACAATTTACCACTTGATACTATAGAGGCCTTAGCATGGGGTAGTAATTTAGACTGGGGGTTTAATAAGCACCCACCAATGAGTGCATTTTTACCTGAAATATTTTACCAAATCTTTGGACCTCAAGACTGGGCTTATTATTTGTTAAGTCAAATCTGTATAGTAGTTTCGTTCCTAGTAGTTTTTAAGTTAGCTGAAGATTTTTTTGATAACAAAATTTATTGTTTACTATCGGTTTTGTTATTAGAGGGAATATATTTCTATAACTTCACTACACCTGAATTTAATGTAAATGTTTGCTTAATACCCTTTTGGTCTCTTTCAGTTTTTTACCTATGGAGGGGAATTAAGAATAATAAATTATTAGATTGGTTATTACTTGGTCTATTTGCTGGAATTGGCTTTCTATCTAAGTATTTATTTGTCTATTTAGGTTTAGCAATAGATGTACTTTTAATTTACATGATTTATACCAAAAGACTAAATTTAAAGTGTCTAGTTTCTTTCGTTCCTTTTATAATAATTTTATTACCACACATTATTTGGTTAACTGAGAATGATTATGTAACCATTACTTATGGACTTCTCAGAACTGGATCAGAAGAAGCAAGTATTTTAAACCATATAAAACACCCTATGATCTTTTTAGGTAAGCAAATTGGTATATTATTGCCATTTTTACTAATGATTTCTGTTTTAGTTAAAAAATTTAAAATAAATATTAATTTAGATGATGATAAGTTTTTGTTTTTAATATCAATTAATTTAATTCCTATTTTATTTATTTTTTTAACTTCCTTTACTATGGGTGTAAAAATAAGAACTATGTGGATGACGCCATTTTATATAAGCTTTGGCTTGTTATTTGTTTATATTTTAAAATCACAAATTAATTTTGAAAAAATAAGAGCTTTTACCTCTGTCTTCTTAGTATTATTCCTACTATCTCCGATTTTGTACTCTTATATTTCAATTACTCAAACGGATAAAAGAACTGATTTTGATGGCATAAATTTAGCTAAGCAGGCTAAAGTTTTTTTTGAAAATGAAGGTGAGGAACTTGGAAAAATGGAATATATTAAAGGTAATGAGTGGATTGCAGGAAATATATCTTATCATCTTCCAGAAAGACCAAAATGGATTTATAGTTCAACTGAAGTTCAATTGTGCAACAAAGATATGAAATGCTTAACATATAAATGAAATTTCAATTAAACCAAAAAAACAAGAGACTTTTATTCATTATTGGAATTGTTGTTTTAATTGAACTTTCAGGATATGGTTTTTTTTCTTCTCTATTTAGACTGATAGGCTCAGTAAGTTAATGAAAATAGTAATTCTAATTCCAGTCTTTAATGACTTTAAATCTGCATCAAAATTAATTGAAGAAATTGATATTAATATTTCTGAGCTTAAAGTAGAATTTTCATTGATAGTAGTGAATGATGCTTCCACTGAGGAAAAAATTTTAGAAACTAAAAATTTAAATAATATTAAATCACTAAAATTAATAAATATGCGAAATAATAAAGGACATGCACGCTGCATTGCAGCAGGGCTCAAACATATTTCAGAAAACGAAGATTTTGACTATGTAATTCCAATGGATGGTGATGGAGAAGACAGACCTGAAGAGATAAGAAATTTTTTTGAAAAGATTAAAGATAATCCTAACAAAAGTATTGTTGGAGAAAGAGTAAAAAGATCGGAAAGTTTAATTTTTAAAATCTGTTATTTTTTTCACAAATTAATTACTTATACATTTACAGGAAAATTTATAAAATTTGGAAACTATACTTGCCTCACAAAAAAAACTGTCAAAAAATTAATTGAAGACAAAGCAACTTGGAGTAGTTTTTCTGGTTCACTAGCAAAAAATGAGATTATTTTAATTAAATCTCCATCAATAAGAGGTCAAAGATACTTTGGCCCATCAAAGATGAGTTTTTTAAATTTGATAAAGCATTCTTTGGCAATAATTGCTGTGTTTAAAACTGGAGTTATCTTTAGATCGATAGCATTTTACGCAATATATTTAATAATAATCGCAGAGTATATAAGCGTAATTACATCAATACCTCTAGCTATAATCATTATTTTTGGTCTAGTTATCTTAAAAATCTCAGGAAGAGAAAATATGAATGAGTTTAATAATTCTTTAACAAACATTTCAGATATTGACATTTTAAAATAGTATACTTTAAAATAATTTATGAAAAATTTTTATCGTAAAGTAGCATTTGGACTTGGACCTAACGATAAAATACCCACTGACCCATTAAAATGGGCAACAAATCAATTAAACGACATTCCTGAATTTTCTTGGAAGGGAAAAATTTTACCAGAAAAAGAACTTAGAAAGTATTACGGAGAATGGGTCTATGGAGATAGAAAAGTATTAAGAAAAAAATTTAAAAACGACAAAGATGGCTACAAAAGAGAAAAAAATAAGTTAAGGCATGCGACTGGACAAAAATTTTGGTGGAACCTTGAACTTTGCATAAGGTATTCAGAAGCATTAAAAAGTGAAACACCAGTTTTAGCAAAACTTTGGTATTTTTGGGGTAATCATTTCGCAATCAGTGAAAAGGATTTTTTAGCAAAGTATACAACTGGTGCTTACCAAAGAGAAATAATTAGAGCTAACATGAATCAAAATTTTGAAAAAATGGCACAAGAGGCAACCATCGGTTGGTCAATGATACATCACTTAGATAATGAACAGAACATTGGACCTAAGAGTCAAGAAGCTAGATGGGCAAGAGAGAAAGGAAAAACAAAAGGTGTAAATGAAAATCATGCAAGGGAACTTCTAGAACTTCACACCGTTTCTCCAGATTGTGGATACACTCAAGAAGATGTAATCCAAATGGCATATATAATGAGTGGATGGAGACCCGAATGGGGAAAGAAAAGACTTGAGACAGGCGATGTCCACTTCAACCCTGATGCGCATGAGCCTGGTACTAAAATAGTTTTAGGTAAAAAATATAAAAGAGGTAGAAAAAGTTTATCAGTTGCTATTACTGATCTTGTTAATCACCCTTCATGTAGAAAATTTATTGCAATGAAACTCTGTAGATATTTAATCACAGATAACCCAACGGAAGAAATGATGGAACCAATTATTAAAGCTTGGGAAAAATCAGATGGTTTTTTGCCAGAGGTTCATAAAGCTGCTATAGAAGTTGCTTTTAATTATTCTGATAAATATAATAAATTTCAAAATCCAGAAAACTGGCTATTGCAAATGAGCAAAATGGCTGATGTTGATTTAATCCCATCTCCTTCGTTTATGGACCTTTATAAACTTGGAAATAAACCAATTAAGGATCAAAGAGCTTTAGAATATTTAATGGATGAGCTTGGACAACATCCTTATTTAGCAAAACAACCAAATGGATGGTCGGATATTTCAGAGGACTGGATGTCACCAGAGTTACTTATTAGAAGGCTGGTTTATGCGAGAGAGGCTTATTATAAAAAGTCAGGCAAGTCACAGACAAATGAATTTTATGAAGAAATGATTGAAAAAAATTATGATAATCCAAGTGAAATTTTACAAATTATAAATCAGTATAAAGAGCTTGTTCATAAACATGTTATTTTATTTAATTTACCGGAGACGCTTAAATCATGAAGATATCAAGAAGAAATTTTTTAAAAGGTTCAGCCACTACATTATTTTTAGCTGGTTTTAATTTTCCAGTTTTAGCAAATACAGATAAGAAAAAAAATCTTGTTGTTATAATGTTAAGAGGTGGAATGGATGGTTTATGTGCTGTTCCAATAATTGGCGACAAGAATTTTGAAAAAAAAAGAAAAGATTTAATTTTAGACGAAACAATAAAGTTAAATTCTGATTTCGCGCTTCATCCCAAACTAAAGAATTTTCATAATTTGTGGCAAAACGATCTGGGAGCAATAGTTCATGCAACAAATATTCCATATACTAAAAGATCTCATTTTGATGGACAAAACTTAATGGAAACAGGCGGACATGTCCCATATGCAATAAAAACTGGCTGGTTAGGAAGAGGAATGAAATTAGCTGAATTAAAAGGTGACGGTCTTGCATTGGCTTTACCAATGCCTTTACTTCTTAGAGGAATTCCTAGTAATGATAATTTTTATCCTTCAAAAAAAAGACTTCCAAGAACAGAACTTTTACAACTTTTGAAATCAGTTTATGCAGATAAATCCGAACATGACTTAGCAAATATGATGGAGATAATTGCTAACAGATCCATGATGAATAATGGAGGCACCTCTATGTCTAGAAAGAATTCATCTTTAGCCTATAAAGCAGGTTTAGAACTAAAAAAAATAAATGGCCCAAGGGTTGCAGTTTTTGAAGTTGATGGATTTGATACGCATGCTGCTCAAGGTGGAGTGAATGGTTCACATTCAGATAGTCTGATTGAAATGGACTCAATTTTTAAAAGTCTAGAGAAAGGTCTAGGATCAGAGATAGAAAATACTCTAGTTTTAACTTTAACAGAATTTGGAAGAACAATTAAACAAAATGGAGGTCGTGGAACAGAGCATGGTTATGGATCTGCAATTTTTATGGCAGGTGGTCTTTTAAAAAAATCTCAAGTTTATACAGACTGGCCTGGACTTAAGCGAAAGGAATTATTTGAAGGAAGAGATTTAAATTCAACAATTGATGCTAGATCTGTCTATGCTTCAGCTATGTCTTCCGTTTTTGATATAGATTTTAAAAGAATACAAAAAGAAGTTTTTTGGGGTGATGAGCTAATTAATTTATCTGATAAACTTTTTAAGTCTTAATTAGTACTAATTGTAGGTAATAAGTAAAAATCAGCTGTATCTATTTTAGATGAATGTTCTCTTCTCATATTCCATCTTTTTTGAACACCGGCACTAGCAAGACTTAACGTGGATCTTCCATACCGATAGTTCGTATTATCGATAGACTTCATTAAACCCTTTATTTTCTCATCTTTTTCAGAATAAAATAGGTTCTTACTACCATCTTCATTTGATAAACCTGTAAGCATTACACCTGCTTTTTGATAACGATAGCCATTTTTGAAGATAGAGTCTAAAGCAATCAAAGCAGTTTTAACTATTTCAATGCTGTTGTTTGTAGAAATTGCAAAATCTATGGTCTTTGAGTTTGAATAATACCCAAATCTACTTTGAAAAGGACTTGTTCTAACAAAAACTGTAATTGATTTTGCAATTAAAGACTCTGATCTTATTTTTTCAGATGCATTCAAACAATAATTCGCAACTGCTTCTTTTAATTCCTGGTATTTCTCAATTCTTTGACCAAAAGAACGAGATACAACACAACTTTTTCTTTTTGATTGTGTTGTTTCTAAATCAATACAAGGAACTCCTCTTAGCTCCATTGCAGTTCTTGAACCTAAAACATTTGAGTTTTTCTTAATCCATGTATTTGATTTATTCTTTAGTTGCTTAGCATTATAAATTCCATTTTTATGATAGAACTTTGTTAATTGTCTTCCTACACCCCACACATCATTAATTTCAACTTTCTCTAATATGGGATCAATATTTGATATTCCTATCAAACTCGTTACACCTGATTTTTTTTTCTTTGCAATATGATTTGCAACCTTGCTTAAAGTTTTAGTTTTAGCAATGCCAATACTGGTTGGAATACCCGTCCATTTTAAAACTGTTTCTCTAATTTCTTTTCCAACTTTTTCAACTTCATTATCTGGAAAATTTGATAAATCTAAAAATGCTTCATCGATAGAATAAACTTCAATAGCAGAGTTAAATCTTTTTAGTGTTCTCATTACTCTTCTAGATAAATCTCCATATAAAGAATAATTAGATGAAAAAACTTCAACTTTATTTTTAATGATAATATCTTTTGCTTTAAAATAAGGTTCTCCCATTTTAATACCTAAAGTTTTTGCTTCAGTTGATCTTGAAATTATACAACCATCATTGTTAGATAAAACTACAACAGGTTTTTTTCTTATTTTAGGATTGAACAATCTTTCACAAGAAACATAAAAAGAATTACAATCAATAAGTGCTATTTTTTTAGTATACTGAATGGATGACATAAGTTACAACTCCCCAAATAAATATATCTTCATCTTCGTTAATTAAAATTCGATCTGTAAATTCTTTAGAACCTGATGTTAAAAATTTTTTATCTCTTTCTTGAACTAAACTTTTAACAACTAGTTCGTCATGAACATTTGCAATAACTGTTGAGAAGTTTTTTGGTGTTAAACTTTTATCAACAACTAATAGATCCCCATCATTAATTCCAACACCCACCATTGATTTTCCTTGAACTCTTATGATGAAGGTTGCTGGAACATTTTTGATTAAATGAACATTTAAATCGATGTCTTCCTCAATATAGTCAGTAGCAGGGGATGGAAAACCTGCGCCAGCTTTATGTAAATAGTAAGGTATAGTTAGCTTCATAAATGTTCTTATTTTGTTCTAATTAATATCTAAGTTATTCAATAGTGTCAATCAGGTTGTATTTTGAGTCTGTAACTGAATCAAAAGTGAATCAAAACGTGAACATCAAAACTATATTTAGTATACTTGTGGATAAGTTTAACCATAAATAGTTTAAACATAAAAAATGGAAAAAAACGAAAGCTTAACTGGAAGATGTATTTGTGGTCAGGTTAAATACAGAATTACTGAGAAACCTTTATTCACACAAGCTTGCCATTGCAAAGATTGTAAAATTATAACTGGGTCTTCTTATGTTATTAATACGAGCGTTCTAGATAATACTTTAATTATAGAGGGTAATATTTCGTCAACTGAACTTAAAACAGGTAGTGGAGCTACTTCGAGGGCTTATTTTTGTAACAAATGTGGTACTTATATTTACACAGATTATGCTACGGCAGTTGGTCGATCAACGGTTAGAACTAAAACTTTAGATAATTCAGAAAACTTTCATCCTGAAGCGCATATATTTACAAAAGATAAAGATCCATGGCTAAAACTTACTGATGATGCAAATTGTTTTGAAAAAATGTATGATTTAAAAAATACTTGGCCAAAAGAAAGTTACGAAAGATATAAAAATTATTTAAAAAATAATAAAAGATAAATTTTTAGGAGATTAAAATATGAAAAAATTATCATGTCATTGTGGTGCAGTAGAAGCAGAAGTTAAGATGCCTTTGGGTGGTATTGAAAAAATTATGCGTTGCAATTGTTCAATATGCAAAAAAAAAGGTTATATTATAGGAGTGCTTGGTCCTGATGATTTTAAACTTACTAAAGGGAAAGATAAGTTATCACTTTATCAGTTTTATACTAATACTGCCAAACATTATTTTTGTTCAATTTGTGGAATTCACACTCACAATAGACCTAGAAGTAATCCAAAAATATTTGGTGTAAATATTGCTTGCATTGAAGGTGTGGAGCCATTTGAAATTGAAGATGTGCCAGTGAATGATGGCAAAAATCATCCATTAGATCAAAAACAATAAATTTTATGCAATCAATCGTTGAGTGTTTTAAAAAAGTTAGCAGAGATTGTTTTAAATTTATAAGATCTCAAGAAACATCTAAAGAAAAATTTAAAAACAAAGAAAAGATGGTAAAATCTTTTTTAATCCCGATTAGTTTCTGGATTGCAGAAAGAACAAAAAAATCTAAACCGTATTTAATAGGCTTAGCCGGAGGTCAAGGAACTGGTAAAACAACAATTAGTTCTATTCTAAAAATTATTTTAACAAAATATTTTAAATTAAATGTTTTTAAAATCTCAATTGATGACTTGTATAAAACTCGAAAAGATAGAATAAAATTATCTAAAAAAATTCATCCCTTATTAATGACCAGAGGCGTTCCAGGTACTCACGACATAAATTTTATCTTTGATTTTTTAAAAAAAACAAAGAGTAAGAGATTTTATCATCAGAGACTTCCTAAATTTAATAAGGCAATAGATGACAGATTAAAAAGAAAGTCTTGGTATCTAGTTAAAAAAGTACCAGATATAATAATTTTTGAGGGATGGTGTGTAGGTGCTAGAGCAGAAAAAGATGTAACCTTAAAAAAATCGATAAATTCTCTCGAAAGAATAGAAGATAAAAATTTAAAATGGAGAAAATATGTAAATGCCCAATTACAAACTAAATACAAAAAGTTATTTTCTAAATTAGACTGTTTATTATTTTTAAAAGCAGGTAATTTCAAATTATTACAGAGTTGGAGACTTAAGCAGGAGGCGTTACTAAAATTAAACTCAAAAAATAAAGCAAATAGTAAGGTTATGAGCAAAAAAGAAGTATTAACATTTATGCAGACTTACCAAAGGGTCACACAAAATATGTTTAAATTTGCTCCAAAATATTCTTCAATTGTACTAAATTTAAATAGAAATCATCAAATTAAATCAATAAAATATAATTGATGAAAAAAATTACTTTAATCACTCTTTGGTTAATAGCTTTTATACTGCCACTAAATGCAGCAACTTTGAGTGATGCATTAAAACAGACGTATCAGAACAATTTAGAGCTTAAAGCTGAGAGAAAAAATTTAGAAGTTCAAAAGGAAGTCTTAAATATTTCTAAAAGTGATTTTTTTCCAACCTTAACTCTTTCAGGTACTAAAAGTTTTGAAGATACAAATAAACTTACAAATCAGAATGGTACTGATGCTTCTATAACTAATACAAATCCAATGACATCTTCAGTAAAGTTAGAACAAACACTTTTAGACGGTAGTGAACGTGGTACAAAATACGAAAAAAGTAAATTAGGATTAAACTTATCTGAAGCACAACTCATCAAAAAAGAGCAAGATGTATTTATGAAAGCAATTGAGGCCTATACAGGTTTAATCCTTGCTTATGAAAAACTAAGTATTAATGAAGAAAATGTTAACCTTCTCCAAAGACAATTCGAAATAGATAATGCAAGACTATCTAGGGCTCAAATAACTGCAACTGACTTAGCACAGTCCCAGTCTTCTTTATCAGGGGCACAAGCAGGTTACATTGGAGCACAAAATTATATCGTAACAAGCAAATTAGCTTATGAAAATATAATTGGAACAATCAACAGCAATGAAAAATTAAAAAAAATTTATAATTCCGAAGTTCCACTACCTTCAAGTTTGGGTGATGCAAAAAAAATTTCAGAACAAAAAAGTCCCGATCTTATTATTGCTGAAATAGAATATGGGCAGTCTGAATTAGATGTTAAAATTGCAAGATCAGATTTATCTCCGACAGCAAAACTTTCACTTGAAAGATCATATACTGATGATCTAAGCGCAACTTATGATGAAAGAGAAAAAGATGTACTACAAGCAACAGTAAGTTGGCCCTTTCAATTTGGAGGAAAGAATAAATCTAACATAAATAAAAATCTTCAAGTAAAAGGAATGAAAAAATTACTATTAGAGAATGCTTTTAGAAATAATATTCAAGGTGTTACTGCAGCTTGGTCCACTTTAGAGTCTTCGAAAAGTCTTCTAAGAGCAGTACAATCACAAGTTAAGGCTGCTGAAATTGCAAATGAAGGGATTAGTTTTGAATATGAGAGTGGTTTGAATAGATCTACATTTGATGTTCTTCAATCCAGATCAAATTTAATAAACGCTAAAATTAATCTTGCTGAAGCTGAAAGAAATTATTTATTAGCTCAATATAGACTGTTAAAGTCTGCAGGTTTATTAAACAGTGAATATCTAAAACTTAGATAAATAGCGACTTCTAGCCCTAATTTTAAAAAAATATTGCCAATGAGAACAAAATGTGTACATTTATTTTCATGATTCGAATGTTAATAAATGTAAAAAACGAGGCAAAAAATGACTAAAAATAACTTAAAAGTGGTGAAATCCACAAAAGATAAAGAATTGGAAGATAAAGAAAAAAACAAAGCACTAGATGCAGCAATCAGCCAGATAACAGATAGCTTTGGAAAAGGCTCTGTGATGAAGCTTGGAGAGCAAAAAGCAATGGATATTGAATCCATTTCTACTGGATCTTTGAGTTTAGACTTGGCACTTGGAATAGGTGGACTACCAAAAGGCAGAATTGTTGAAATTTATGGACCAGAGTCATCTGGTAAAACTACATTAGCTTTACAAGTTGTTGCTGAAGCGCAAAAAGCAGGTGGTATTTGTGGATTTGTTGATGCAGAACATGCATTGGACCCAGTTTATGCTAAGAAATTAGGTGTTAATACAGAGGAGTTACTTATTTCGCAACCAGATACTGGTGAGCAGGCATTGGAAATAACTGATACTTTAATCAAATCTGGCTCAATGTCAGTTTTAGTAGTCGACTCAGTTGCAGCATTAACTCCAAGAGCAGAAATTGAGGGAGATATGGGAGATCACCATGTTGGTCTTCAAGCAAGACTAATGTCTCAAGCTCTTAGAAAATTAACAGGATCAATTTCAAGAACTAATACAATGGTAATATTTATTAACCAAATTAGAATGAAAATTGGTGTAATGTTTGGAAGTCCAGAAACAACTTCTGGAGGCAATTCTTTAAAATTTTATTCTTCAGTAAGAATGGATATTAGAAGAATTGGAGCAATAAAAGATAAAGAGCAAATTGTTGGAAACACAACAAGAGTAAAAGTTGTTAAAAATAAAGTTGCACCACCATTTAAAGTCGTTGAGTTTGACTTAATGTATGGAAAAGGAATTAGTAAAGTAGGGGAACTAATCGACCTTGGCGCGAAAGCTGAGATTGTTGAAAAATCTGGAGCTTGGTACGCTTACAAAGGTGAAAAAATTGGTCAAGGTAGGGAGAATGCTAAACTTTACCTTGAACAAAATCCAAAAGCTGCTGCTGAAATTGAAATGGCTATCAGAGAAAAAGCTGGTGTAATTTCAAAAAAGATTGAGGGTAATCCTTTAAGCGAAGAAAAACTTGAAGCACAGAAGAAAGAGGAAGAAGTTCCTACTAAAAAGAATTAGCAGATAACTTTTAGTTATTAAAAAAAAGGCGCTCTATTGGGCGCCTTTTTTCCCTTCAGAGGTGTAGACATCATATAAAAATGCTGTATTTTAGTTAAATATGGCCAAAACATTAAATGAAATTAGATCAGCATTTTTGGATTATTTTGAAAAAAATGATCATAAAATAGTTGAGTCTAGTAATTTAGTCCCAAATAATGACCCAACTTTGATGTTTGCCAATTCAGGAATGGTTCAATTTAAAAATGTGTTTACTGGATTAGAAAAGAGAAACTATCAAAGAGCTACAACATCTCAAAAATGTGTAAGAGCAGGTGGTAAGCATAACGATCTTGAAAATGTTGGTTATACTCCAAGACACCATACGTTTTTTGAAATGTTGGGAAACTTTTCTTTTGGTGATTATTTTAAAGAAAAGGCTATTGAACTTGCCTGGAATTTAATAACAAAAGAATTTGGTTTAGATAAGAACAGGCTTTATGTAACTGTCTACCATGATGATGACGAAGCCTTTAACTACTGGAAAAAAATTGCTGGGCTAAGTGAAGATAAAATCATAAGGATAGCAACATCTGATAATTTTTGGTCTATGGGTGAAACAGGACCTTGTGGTCCTTGTTCAGAAATATTTTATGATCATGGAGATCACTTAGAAGGTGGATTGCCAGGAACAAAAAATGAGGATGGGGATAGATTTATAGAAATTTGGAATTTAGTCTTTATGCAGTATGAGCAAATTTCAAAAGATAAGCGAATTAATCTACCAAAACCATCAGTTGATACTGGAATGGGTTTAGAGAGAATTGCCGCATTACTTCAAGGAACTCACGACAACTATGAAACAGATCATTTTAAAAAAATAATAAACTCTGCTGCAGAAATTTTAAAAGTTGAGCCTAATAAAGATAATTTAGCAAGTTTTAGAGTAATAGCTGATCACTTAAGAGCGAGTTCGTTTTTAATTGCCGAGGGAGTTTTGCCATCAAATGAAGGAAGAGGTTATGTCCTAAGAAGAATTATGAGAAGAGGAATGAGGCATTCACACCTGCTTGGCTCTAAAGAACCAATTTTTTATAATATTTTTAAAACTTTAAAAGATGAGATGAAAGGTAATTACTCAGAAATAGAAAGAGCTGAATCTTTAATAAAAGAAACATTAAGAATGGAAGAAGAAAAATTTTTAATTCTTTTAGATAGAGGTATTAAAATATTAAATGAGGAAATAACTAAAATAGACAAGATATTACCTGGAGAAGTAGCTTTTAAACTCTATGATACCTACGGTTTTCCATTGGATCTTACCCAAGATATTTTAAAAAATAAATCTTTGACAATTGATAATGATAAATTTCAAAGTTTAATGAAAGAAAGTAAAGAACTTGCTAAGAAAAATTGGAAAGGATCAGGTGATAGTACGGTAGATGATATTTGGTTTTCGATAAAAGATAGATTAGGTCCTTCAGAATTCCTAGGATATGAAACCGATCAAGCAGAAGGTATTATTTTATCATTATTAAAAGACAACAAAGAAGTAAATGAGCTGAATGTAAATGATGAAGGAATTATTATTTTAAATCAAACTCCTTTTTATGGAGAGTCTGGGGGACAGGTTGGAGATACTGGTGAAATAATATCTGGGGACTTTAAGTTCGAGATAACAGATGTCCAAAAAAAATTAGGTGATCTATTTGTTCATTACGGTAAAGTCAAATCAGGAAGTATAAAGATCAAAGACAATGTTGAGATGAAAATTGATATTGATAGACGAAATAATATAAGAGCTTATCACTCAGCAACGCACCTTTTGCATGAGTCTCTAAGAAGAGTATTAGGTACTCATGTTACACAAAAAGGATCATTAGTAGCACCAGATAGACTAAGATTTGATTTTAGCCATATGAAACCAATTTCAGACCAGGAAATAGAAAAAATAGAAAATCACGTTAATTTAATGGTTCAAAAAAAATCAGAAGTTAAAACAAGGATTATGACTCCCAAAGAAGCAGTAAATAACGGAGCTCTAGCACTCTTTGGAGAAAAATATGGAGAAGAAGTTAGAGTATTATCTATGGGAGATGAGAAAGAAAAGTATTTTTCCACTGAATTATGTGGAGGTACGCATGTGCGAAACACTGGTGACATTGGGAAATTCAAAATTATTAGTCAATCATCAATTGCAGCAGGTGTGAGAAGAGTAGAAGCTCTTAGAGAAAATCAATTAAATAGTTTTTTGCAAAATAAAGAGAAATTATCTGACTTATCTGCGCAAAAAGATGAAGAAATGATTAATGACTTATCAACACATATAATTAAATTAGGTGGCAAACCAAATCTAGAAAATGAAGATAATAAGATTTTAATTAAAGAATTATCAAAACAACTTGAGCAATTAAAATTTAGTTCAATTTTAGAAAATGATTCAAAAAATAAAATTCAAGATGTTAAAATCAACAATATAAATGTGAGATTTCAAAAAATTAATGATCTTCCACCTAAAGAATTAAGAAAATTGGTTGATGCAGGAAAAAAAGAACTAAAAACAGGAATTGTTATAGTTTTTGCTAGTTTAGAAGACAAAGTAGGTCTTGCAGTTGGGATAACAGATGAGCTTATTGATAAGTATGATGCAGTCACATTTGCTAAAACAGGATCTGAAATTATTGGTGGAAAAGGTGGTGGTGGAAGAAAAGATTTTGCACAAGCAGGAGGCCAATTTAAAGATAAAATTGATGAGGCTTTCAAAAAAATTAAGACTTTAATTTAATTTTTGTCTCAACTTACCATCTAAAGTATCTAAAAATTGATTAGTTGTTAAATACTTTGTTGAAGGTCCTATCAAAATAGCTAAGTCCTTAGTCATTGATCCTTCTTCAACACAATCGACACATACTTTTTCTAGTGTTTCTGCAAACTTAATTAATTGCTCATTTCCATCTAATTTTCCTCTATGAGCCAACCCTCTTGTCCATGCAAAAATAGATGCAATAGGATTTGTTGAAGTTTCTTTACCTTGTTGATGCATTCTAAAGTGTCTAGTTACAGTTCCATGTGCAGCTTCAGCTTCCATTGTTTTGCCATCTGGAGCAAGCAAAACACTTGTCATTAAACCTAAAGATCCATATCCTTGAGCAACTGTATCAGATTGAACATCTCCATCATAATTTTTGCATGCCCAAATATATTTCCCATGCCATTTCATAGCACATGCTACCATATCATCTATTAATCTATGTTCATAAGTAATTTTATTTTGATCAAATTTATCCTTAAATTCTTTTTCAAAAACTTCCTCAAAAATATCTTTAAATCTTCCATCGTATCTTTTTAAAATTGTATTTTTAGTAGAAAGGTAAACTGGCCATTTTTTAATTAATCCATAATTAAAGCAAGATCTGGCAAAGTCTTCTATTGATTTATCCAAATTATACATAGATAAAGCTATTCCTGGTCCTGGAAAATTAAAGACTTCATACTTTCTCTCATCAGAACCATCTTCAGCAGTCCATTTGATTTCTAACTTACCTTTACCGGGCACTGTAAAGTCAGTTGCTCTGTATTGATCACCAAACGCATGCCTACCTATGATCAATGGATCTGTCCATGAGGGCACAAGTTTTGGAATATTTTTACAAATTATAGGTTCTCTAAAAACAGTTCCTCCAATTATATTTCTTATTGTACCATTCGGAGATCTCCACATTTTTTTTAGATTAAATTCTCTTACTCTAGCTTCATCGGGTGTGATGGTTGCACACTTAATACCCACACCATTTCTTTTAATTGCATTAGCACATTCAATTGTTATTTTGTCCTCAGTTTTATCCCTACTTTCCATTCCTAAATCGTAGTACTCAATTTTGAGATCAAGGTAAGTTAAAACGAGTTTATTTTTTATGAAGTCCCATATAACTCTGGTCATTTCATCTCCATCTAACTCTACAATGGGATTTTTAACCTTAATTTTGCTCATTTTTTCGATATATCTTAATAGTTGAATTTATTCTTTTTGTATACATATTAATCCAAATTTATCAATTATAGGATTGTTATGAGTAAAATATTTCCAAAAATACACAAAGAGGGTTACAAATTTATAATTATTTTTGCAATCGCAACTATAATTCTCTATTTCATAAATGGATTTCTTGGGTTTATGGGGTTGATATTAACCATTTGGTGCTATTATTTTTTTAGAGACCCTGAAAGAATTTCTATCGGAGACGACAATTATCTCACAAGTCCGGCTGATGGAGTTGTATTGCAAGTGATGGACACTAATGGTCCAAAAGAATTAGGTTTAGAAAATAAACAAATGAAAAAAATAAGTATTTTTATGGATGTATTTGATTGCCATGTAAATAGGTCCCCATGTTCTGGAGCAATATCTGAGATACTTTATAAACCAGGAAAGTTTTTTAATGCATCTTTAGATAAAGCAAGTGAAGATAATGAGAGAAATTATTATAGAATAAAAAATTCTGATGGAGAAGATATAATTGTTGTTCAAATAGCAGGACTTGTTGCAAGAAGGATTGTAACAGAGGTTTCTAAAGATGAGCTTGTAGAACAAGGTTCAAGAATAGGTATGATCAGATTTGGAAGTAGAGCTGATATGTATTTTGAAAATTATTCTCCTTTAGTAAAAGTCGATCAAAAAACTATAGCTGGTGAAACATTAATTGCAAAAAAATAATTTAATGGAAACTCAAAATAAAAATATTAAGTTAGTGTCTAATAAAAAAACAAGAGTTATTCTACCAAATATTTTAACACTTGTTGGGGTATGTATTGGATTGACTTCAATAAAGTTTGCATTTGATGGTAAATTTGAATTATCAATTATCGCAGTTATAGTAGCTGCAATTATAGATGGATTAGATGGCAGAATTGCAAGGTTAATTAAAGGAACTTCTAAAGTTGGAAAAGAACTAGATTCTCTTACTGATGTCATAAGTTTTGGTGTTGCTCCTGCATTTATAATGTATTTTTGGGCTTTGTCTGAAACTGGAAGAGTAGGTTGGTTAATTTCATTAATTTATGTTGTTTGTGTTGCACTTAGACTTGCTAGATTTAATGTTTCATCAAACGAAGAGAGTTCTTGGAAAGATAATTTTTTTGAAGGTATTCCTTCTCCAGCAGGTGGAGTTCTTGTTTTAATGCCTTTAATATTGAGCATTAGTGAATTTCAGTTTTTAAGCTTAAATTATCAAATCATAGTACCTATTATGTTTATAATTGTTTCAATATTATTAATAAGCAAAATACCAACTTATTCTTTTAAAAGGATAGCTGTCCCAAGAAGTACTTCAATTTTTTTGTTATTTGGAATAATCTTATATTTTGGCTTAATTCTTGTTTATACATTTAATGCTATTATTATTTCAGGTCTAATTTATTTGTTAATGGTACCAATAAGTTCAATGCATTATTTAATGGTTAAAAAGAATGTGAAAGCTATCGCAGATGACACTGATCATCATGAAGATGTGTTATAAATGAATGAAAATACAATAATATCATTAGCAGATTCAAATTATTTCAATCTTCTTCACGAATTAATTGACTCGATTAACAGATTTGAACAAAGCAAAACAGTGGATATTTGCATCATGGATGCAGGATTAACTGATGAACAAATTAAAATACTAGAAAAAAAAGTATTTCAAATCAAAAAGGCTGAGTGGGATATAGAAGTTCCAAATTTTAAGATAAAAGGAAGAGAGTGGTTGAAAAGTCAGGTATCTAGAGCATTCTTGCCAAATTATTTTCCAAGATATAAAAAATATTTATGGATAGATGCTGATGCATGGGTAAACTCTTGGTATGCAATTGATTTATATTTAAAAGGTTGTGAAAATAAAAAACTATCAATTTCAACATCTGCTGATAGATCATACAGAAATGTTTTAAAGGCGGAATGGATATTCAAGAGTTTCGCAAGAATAAAATCACAAAATTATAAACATGCTAAATCGTCAGGATTTTCAGAAGATATCGCAAGAGAAGTTGCATTCAAACCTCATTTAAATATTGGATTATTTTGTTTGGAGAAAAATGCTCCCCACTGGGAAGTTTGGCAAAAAAATTTAAAAAAAGCATTGTCCTCTGGAAAAATCTGGGGATCAGAGCAAATAGCTATGAACGTAACAATATATGCTGATAATTTGGATGTAGAGATACTACCAGCATATTGCAACTGGACACTTATTGATGGTCTAAAGTATGATAAAAAAAATAATACTTTTGTAGAACCCTATTTACCAAATCATGAAATAGGAATTATTCATCTTGCTGGAAAGAATAATGATAATATAAGAAAAAATAAAAATTATACTGCTAAGATTGAAACATTAGATGGTGATATAATTGAAAAATCTTTAAGATTTGAGAATTAGTTGAAAAAGAATAAATTTTCTAAAAATTGGATAATTAAACAAAAAAGAGATATTTACGTTAAAAAATCAAAATTAGAGGGTTATAGATCAAGAGCTGTGTATAAATTGCAAGAAATAAATGATAAATTTAAAATAATAAAAAACAATACTTTAGTCATAGATCTTGGGGCAGCCCCAGGGAGCTGGTCTCAGTATATATCAAGAAATTTCAGTAACTCTAAAATAATTTCAATTGATTTAAAGGATATTGAGCCAATTACGAATTTAGTACATATAAAAGGAGATTTTACTGAAGAGCACCAAAAAAATAATATCAAAAATTATTTTGGTAAGAAAGTAGATCTTATAGTCTCTGATATGGCCGTTAACACCACAGGTAATAAACGTGTAGACTCGTTAGTTACAGGAGAACTATGTAAAGAGGCAATGAATTTTGCAATTGAATTACTCAATAAAAAAGGAAATTTTATTTCTAAACTTTTTATGGGATCATCTTTTAGCGAGATTGTCGCATTAGGTAAAAAATCTTTTAAAGATGTTGATATTTTTAAGCCACCTTCAAGCAGAAAAGATTCTAAAGAAAATTTTATTATTTGTAGAAATTTGAGATAGTTATCCTTTTATTTTTTCAAGAATCATTTATATAAGGACATGGAAACTATTAAAGAAGCTTTAACATTTGATGATGTTACTTTAGCACCAAATTACTCAGCAATTCTACCTAATGAAGTCAGCACCTCTATAAATTTAACTAAGAGTTTAAAGTTAAAAATACCACTTTTATCATCAGCAATGGATACTGTTACAGAATCTTCAATGGGGATTGCTATTGGAAGAGTAGGAGGATTAGGAATAATTCATAGAAACATAAATATCGAAGAACAGATTAAAGAAATTAGAAAAGTAAAATCAAAAAAAATATTAGTAGGTGCAGCAGTCGGAGCAAGCGAAAAAGAATTAAAGAGAGCTGAAACAATATTAAAAGAAAACTTAGATATAATAGTAATTGATACAGCTCATGGACATACCAAAAAAGTAGAGGAAATAATTAAAAAAATAAAAAAAATACGTCCTAAGAAAACAGCAATTTGTGCAGGAAATATAGCTACAGCAGAAGCCGCAAAGTTTTTGGTTGGATTAGGTGTGGATATTATAAAAGTAGGAATAGGTCCAGGATCTATTTGTACAACCAGACTTGTAGCAGGAATAGGAGTTCCACAATTAAGTGCGATATTAGATGTTAAAAAGGGGATTGGTAAAAGTAAAACAAGATTAATTGCTGATGGGGGAATAAAATTTTCTGGTGATATCGCTAAAGCATTAGCCGCTGGTGCAGATGCAGTTATGATAGGATCACTATTTGCAGGTACAGATGAAGCACCTGGTAAAAAAATAAAGAAAAATGGTAAATTATATAAATATTTTAGGGGCATGGGTTCAATAGGTGCAATGAATAAAGGCTCAGCAGACAGATATTTTCAAACTAAACAAAAAGATACATCAAAATATGTAGCGGAAGGTGTAGAGGGATACATTAAGTACAAAGGTAAAGTTGATAAAATAATCTACAACTTAGTTGGAGGTTTGAAATCTTCAATGGGCTACATGGGAGCTAAGAAAGTAATTGATCTAAGAAAAAAACCAAAATTTGTTAAAATTACCAAAGCTGGTTTTTATGAAAGTATGGTACATAATATAGATGTTGTGAAAAAATAACTATGAAATACTTAATTTTAATTTATACATTTATTTCATTTAGCCTTTTTGCTACGGCAAATGAAAATAATTTTTTTAAGGAAGCCAAGGATCTATTTGACAAGGAAAAATATGAAGCTTCAAAGTTTTTATTTCATAGAAATATAGTCTATAACCCAAAAGACTCAGTATCTTACCTTTATTTAGCTAAAATTTTTAAAATTGAAGAAGATAAAAGACTAGAAGAAAAGAATATAAAAACTACTTTACTTTTAGACCCTAAGAATGAAGAGGCAATGTTCCTTTTAATTGATATGGAATTAGAAAGATCAAATTTTTCAAAAGCAGATGAATTGAGTAAGGATTTTAAGAAAATTTGTGTAGATATGTGTGAAAAAATTGCTTCAATTGAAAGTCGTTTAAAAGATTTTGAAAGAAAAGATGCGTCTTGAGGACACTCTTAATAAAATACTAATTGTAGACTTTGGTTCCCAGTTTACTCAATTAATCGCAAGAAAAATCAGAGAACTGGGTATTTATTGTGAGATAATAAGTCACAAAAAAATAGAAAAATTCACAAAGTTTGAAAAAAATATTAAAGGAATAGTTTTATCTGGTGGTCCTTTAAATGTCTATGAGAGTAAAAAAGTAAAATTTAATAATAAAATTCTTAAACTAAGAGTACCTGTACTTGGTATATGTTTTGGACATCAAATTATTTCAAAAGCAATGGGTGGAAGTGTAAGAAGCTCTAAACATAGAGAATTTGGGCTTGCTGAAGTAAAAGAATCTAAAAAAAGCAAGTTAACTAAAAATTTTTTTTCTAATGGAAAAAATAATGTATGGATGAGTCATGCGGATCAGGTAACAAAATTACCAAAAAATTTTAAAATAATTGCACAAACTATAAATTCTAAGATGTGTATTATTGAAAATGTAGAAAAAAAATTTTTCGGTATTCAATTTCACCCAGAAGTAAGCCACACTATCAAAGGAAAGTTAATACTTAAAAATTTTATATTTTCTATATGTAAATTAACTAAAAATTGGTCTTCAAGAGACCAGAAAAAAAAATTAATAAATGAAGTAAGAAATAGTGTAGGAAATTCAAAGGTAATTTGTGCACTATCTGGAGGTGTTGATAGCAGTGTAGTTGCTAAATTACTATCAAACGCAATAGGAAAAAAATTAACATGTATTTTTGTTAACACTGGTTTACTTAGAAAAGGTGAAGAAAATCAAGTTGTAAACACATTTAAGAAGAGATTTAAAATTAATCTAATCTATGTAAATGCAGAAAATTTATTTTTGTCAAAATTAAAAAATGTTTCCGATCCAGAAAAAAAAAGAAAAATAATAGGAAATCTTTTTATTAAAATTTTTGAAAAATATGCGAATAAAATTAAAAATGTAAAATTCTTGGCCCAAGGCACTTTGTATCCTGATTTAATTGAAAGTAAATCTGTTACAGGTAGCCAAACATCGAAAATTAAATCACATCATAATGTAGGTGGTTTACCAAAAAAAATGAAACTTAAATTAGTAGAGCCATTGAAATATCTTTTTAAAGATGAAGTTAGAAAATTAGGATTAGAACTTGGATTAAGTCATGAAATTATATCTAGACACCCATTTCCAGGACCAGGTCTTGCAATAAGAATGCCTGGTATAATCACTAAAGAAAAAATAAAAATTTTAAAAGAGGCAGATTATTACTTTATCAAATCTTTAAAAGAAAATAATCTTTATGATAAGATTTGGCAGGCATATGCTGCTTTACTTCCAGTTAAGACTGTTGGGGTTATGGGAGATAATAGAACTTATGAATATCTTTGTTTATTAAGGGCAATCACCTCAGAAGATGGAATGACAGCAGATTTCTTTCAATTTAATAAATCTTTCATGCAGTCAATATCTAACCAAATTGTGAATAATATTAGAGGTATTAATAGAGTTGTTTATGATATCACTTCAAAGCCACCAAGCACTATTGAATTGGAATAATAAGAATATATAAGTAAATTATATGAAATATTTACACACAATGATCAGAGTTTCAAATATTGAAGCTTCACTTAAATTTTTTTGTGATGGCTTAGGATTAAAAGAAACAAAAAGAATGGAAAATGAAAGAGGAAGATACACACTAGTTTTTCTTGCAGCTCCAAACGATGAAAATGCAGAAATAGAATTAACCTATAACTGGGATGGAGACAATTTAGGTGAAGGATCAAGAAATTTTGGACACTTAGCTTACAGAGTTGATAATATTTATGAGACTTGTCAGAGATTAAAAGATATGGGTTACACAATAAACAGACCTCCTAGAGATGGTCACATGGCTTTTGTTAGATCTCCAGATAAAATATCAGTTGAAATTCTTCAAGAAGGTAACTTAGAACCCATAGAACCTTGGAAATCTATGGAAAATACGGGTACTTGGTAAGCAGATATTTATGCTTACAAAAACGAGTAGGCTAGTTCTTAAAAAAAAAAATAAGTCAAAAATTGTTTGTTTAACTGCTTATTCAAAAAATATAGCTGAAGAGATTGATAACTTCACAGATTTAATACTTGTTGGGGACTCTTTGGGTTCAGTTTTATATAATTTTGAAACCACAAGAAAAGTAAATTTATCAATGATGATTGAGCATTCCAAGAGTGTAAGAAAAGGAGTTAAAAAAAGTTTATTGATTGTAGACATGCCTTTCAATACATACAAAAATAAATCTCAAGCACTTAAGAATTGTAAAAAAGTAATGAAAGAAACAAAATGTGATGGCATAAAATTAGAGGGAGGGGAAAAAATTATAGAAATTGTTAAACATTTAATAAAATATAAAATTCCTGTAATGGGACATATAGGTATAACACCACAATCTGTAAGAGGAAAATTTAGATATAAAGGTAAAACAGATATAGAAAAAAAAAATTTGTTAAAAGATTCCAAATCTTTAGAAGATGCTGGAGTATTCGCAATTGTTTTAGAATGTATTGAAAAAAAAGTTTCAAAAAAAATTACAGAAACAATTAACATTCCTACAATAGGGATAGGTTCATCAAATTTTTGTGATGGTCAGATTTTAGTTACAGATGATTTATTGGGACTAACAGATAATAAAATAAAATTTGTAAAAAAATATGCTGATTTGAAAAGTAATGTAAGGAAAGCAGTTAAAAAATTTAAATTTGATGTAAAGAAAGGCTCATACCCATCAATTAAGTATTCTTATTAAAAATATTTTTTAAACTCTTCGTTTATATTTAAAATTTCTAAGTCTACAAGTCCTCCAATAATAAGTTGTATTGCTAGTATAAGAATAAATGCCATTCCAATATAGACGACCCATAAATGTTTCTGTACATAATTAGCTAAATAAGTGGCCATTGCGCCAGTAAGTACTACAGATAAAATTAAACCAAAAATCATGAATCCAAAGTTACCCTTAGAAGCCCCAACAACACCTATAACATTATCGAAACTAATTGTAATATCTGCAAAAAGTACTTTATACATACCCTTAGCAAATGATGGTTCTAAAGACTTTTTTGTAGGTGATTTAGTTTGTTTTTGAACTTGTAAAAGATCTTTTCTTAAATCGTTAACTATCCAAATTAACAGTAAACCTCCTAGAATTTTTATAAAGTAAAATTTAAATAAATATGTAGCAAATATTGCAAATAAAACTTTAAAGACTAAAGCCCCAACTACTCCCCAAAATATAATTTTTTTTCTATTTTTAGGGACAAAATTAGATGCGATAAGGCCAATTATTATGGCATTATCAGCAGTTAAAATTATATTTATAAATATAATTTGTAGTAAAATAAGGGCTTCTTCGATCAAAGTAACTTCATAATAGTAGTATTTTCTTATTTTTCAATAAAACATAGAAAATTTTCTATTGATTTAACAAATAATACATAATCAGATGTATTTTTTTAAAAATAAGGAGGATTAATGAAAAATTTAAAAACTTTAATTTCTATTTTATTTTCTGTTTTGTTAACAGCTAACGTAAATGCTGCTGAGAAGTGGGATATGGCTTTAGCTTATGGTGCAAGCAATTTTCATTCAGCTAATGCTGCAGAATTTGCTAAAAACGTTTCAGAAAAAAGTGGAGGTAAATTAACTATTGTAACTCACCCTGGAGGATCATTATTTAAAGGTGGAGAAATATTTAGAGCTGTCAGAACTGGACAAGCTCAAATGGGAGAGAGATTTATGTCGGCTCTTGGAAAAGTAGATCCAATTCTTGAGATTGACTCACAACCATTCTTAGCAACATCTTATGACGATGCTATGAAACTTTATCAAGCATCGAAACCAGCAATCATAGAAAGTTTAAGTCAAAAAGGATTGGTATTTTTGTATGCTGTACCATGGCCTGCACAAGGTTTGTATAGTAAAAACGAGATTAATAGTGTTTCAGATTTACAAGGTTTAAAATTTAGAGCTTATAATTCAGCAACAATTAGAATTGCTGAACTAACTGGTATGGCTCCAACAAAAATTGAAGCTGCAGAAATAAGTCAAGCATTTTCAACTGGAGCAGTTGAGAGCATGATTACTTCACCAACTACTGGAAAAAATAGTAAAATTTGGGAGAATGGAGTAAAATATTTCTATGATATAGCTGCTTGGTTCCCAAAAAATATGGTAGTTGCTCATAGAGGATCTTGGAACAAACTAGATGCAGATACTCAAAAACTAATAATGAAAGAAGCAACCGCTGCAGAAGAAAAAGGTTGGATACTTTCTAGAGTTGGAAATATTGAGGATAAAAAAGCTTTAGCTGCTGCAGGAATGACAGTAGGCAAAGTAAACGCTGATTTAGAAAAACATTTCCAAAAAGTTGGAAAAAAAATGGCAAAGGAATGGAAGAAAAAAGCTGGCAAAACAGGAGCTAGCGTACTTGCTGCTTACAAATAAAATTAATATAATGAGAAAGGCCGTTTAAAAAAACGGCCTTTTTTATGTTACAAAAAATTAATAAATCTTTAAATAATCTTTATAATTTCTCAGGATATATCGCTGCATTTTTTTTAATTTTGATAGCAGCTTTTATTTTAACTGGAATTGCCTCAAGAATGTTTGGTTTTTATATAAGAGGTTTAGCTGAATATTCTGGTTACTGTATGGCCGCTTCCTCATTCTTTGCACTTTCATACACTTTTGTAAATGGAGGTCATATAAGGATCACATTATTTTTAGAAAAAGCCACAGATCTAAGAAAAAAGCTTCTAGAAATTTGGAGTTTAATCATAGCATCTATTTTTTCAGGATATATGGCATTTTATTTTCTTAAAATGTTAAAGATATCTTATGAGTTTCAAGAAAGAAGTGAAGGTGCTGACGAAATTTTAATTTGGATACCTCAATCAAGTGTAGCAATTGGTTCATTATTATTTTTTATATGTGTCTTTCATCAATTAATTTTAAGAATAGTTAACAAGTATGATTGAAATTTTATTAGCATTTTTTTTTATTAGTGTTTTACTGTTTTTTTTAGGATCTGGGATATGGGTAGCAATCAGTATGGTTGGGGTATCTTCAATAGGCATGATTTTGTTTACTTCTAGACCAGTAGGAGATGCTATGGCCACAACAATATGGGGAGCTTCATCATCGTGGACACTAACAGCATTACCATTATTTGTGTGGATGGGTGAAATTCTTTTTAGAACTAAATTATCAGAAAATTTATTTGAGGGATTGGCACCATGGCTTCAGAAGTTACCAGGCGGTTTGATACATGTTAATGTTGTTGGTTGTGCCCTGTTTGCCGCTATCTCTGGATCATCTGCCGCTACAGTTGCTACAGTAGGAAAAATGTCAATTCCAGAACTTAGAAAAAGAAAATATCCTGAAAAAATTTTACTTGGAAGTTTAGCAGGTTCAGGAACATTAGGTCTTTTAATTCCACCCTCAATAATTTTAATTATTTATGGTGTAACCGTTCAAGAGTCAATTGCAAAACTTTTTATAGCTGGAATAATTCCAGGGATAATGATTGCTCTAATCTTTATGGGCTATGTAATTGTTTGGTCTTTATTAAATAAAAATAAAATGCCAAAAAATTATGAAAATTTTTCATTTTTAAATAAAGTAAGTAAATCCAAACAATTAATTCCAGTTATTTTATTAATACTTGGAGTAATAGGTTCAATATATACTGGTATAGCAACAGCAACCGAGGCTGCATCTTTAGGTGTTATTGGGGCTTTAATTCTCTCTTATTTTCAAAAGAGTTTAACCTTTAAAACATTTAAAGACTCATTGCTTGGAGCAACTAAAACTTCATGTATGATTGCATTTATTTTAGCTGGGGCAACTTTCTTGTCACTTGCTATGGGATTTACAGGTTTGCCTAGAAATTTAGCATTGTGGATACAGAATATGGAGTTATCACCGTATGTATTAATATTTGTATTAATGATTTTTTACATAATTCTTGGGATGTTTCTTGATGGAATTTCTGCAGTTGTTCTTACAATGGCAATAATTGAACCAATGATAAGGCAGGCAGGCTTTGATATGATTTGGTTTGGAATATTTTTAGTTATTGTTGTAGAAATGGCTCAAATTACACCACCTGTTG
Organism: uncultured Pelagibacteraceae bacterium; assembly: GCA_902569245.1. Taxonomy (GTDB): domain Bacteria; phylum Pseudomonadota; class Alphaproteobacteria; order Pelagibacterales; family Pelagibacteraceae; genus Pelagibacter. The sequence continues at coordinate 35,823 of CACFTO010000006.1, forward strand.
GTTTTAATCTATTTGTTCTGCAAGGAATGGCAAACAAAGATATGGGGTTCATAGCAAAAAGTGCCTTCCCATTATTTTTATTGATGATTTTTGCAGTCCTTTTGATTGTACTGTTCCCACAAATCGCTTTATGGATGCCCGAACAAATGATTCAAAATATCAATTAATATTTTGATTTTTTGGTTCCTTCAATAATTTCTTTTAACTCTTGATACTCCTCACAATTACAGCTTTTCAAAATTTCCAATCTTTCTTTTGCTAAATCAATTCTGTTGGTCACAACATATAATTCACCTAAGTATTCATTTATACCAACATGCTTTGGATCGACTTGCAAACCTAACAAATAATATTTTTCTCCTGCTTCAAAGTCCCCAAGTTTTCTAGTTGTAAAACCCAGGTAATTTAGTGTATCAGCTTGTAAGGGCTTTTCTTTGTCGAGTTTTAATAAAATTTTTTGAGCTTTTTCATATCTTTTTAATGCTTTATCCATTTTATTTTTGGATTCATATTTCTTAGCTGCTTCAATTATTTTTACAGCATTTTTATAGCTCGGTTTTTTATCTGATGAACTTGTTCCAGCAGCAAAAGTTTCAACAGTCAAAAAAAAGAATATGAGAAAAGTAAATAGTTTTTTAATCATTATTATATAAATTTTTTCATTTTATTTAGAGGCTTTAATTCTAAATTATTTTTTAATAAGTTTTCCCTTACCTGTTTTGCAGTCGAGAGAGAACTTTTGTTATCTCCATGTATGCAAATTGAATCGATTTCACAAGGTATTTGTTTTCCACTGTGACAATTAAGAGTTTGGTTTTTCACCATATTGAATACGTGCTCTTTAGCTCGCTCAGGATCGGTTATTAGGGCATGGTCCTTACCTCTTGACACAAGTGTTCCATCGTCTTCATAATTTCTATCTGCAAAAATTTCACATGCAATTTTCATATTTAATTTTTTAGCTGCAATTTCCATTTTTGAACCTGTTGGCACTAAATAAATTATATCTTTATCAATACTATAAATAGTTTTTGCCAAAATTGTTGCTAGTTCAAGGTCCTCACATGCCATATTATTTAAGGCTCCATGTGGTTTAATATGAGAAACCTTTTCATCTAATTTATTAGCAATATTTTGCAAAATTTCATATTGATCTATTAAAAGCTTAGAAATTTCATCAGCTCCAAGATTAATCCGTTTTCTTCCAAAGTTTTCTGGATCATTGAAAGATGGATGTGCACCAATACTTACATTATTTTGCTTTGAAATCTCTACAACTTCTCTCATAGTTTCCTCATCTCCAGCGTGGTACCCGCAAGCCACATTTGCAGAATTTACTATTTTGAGTAAATCAGGATCATTCTCATTTGAATGATTCTTTGATTTTTCACCTAAATCACAATTTAAATTAATTTCCATACTATAAAGCTTAAAGTATAACATGACATGATTAAAAATATATCAAATCTTGGTGACGCAGCATTGTACTGTGACTTTGGTGCTGAGGTAAATAAAGAAATTAACAGAAATGTTATAAATTATTTTAATAATTTAAGAGATAGTAATTTTTTAGGTATTACAAATATTACACCTAGTTATAATAAACTAGTAATTAGTTTCGATTTAAGACTTACGAGTTTTACTAAATTAAAAAAACAAGTTGAAAATCTAGAGTTAAAAAAAAATAATAATTCAAAAAATAATCTAATTAAAATCCCAGTTTGTTGTGCAGAGGAATTTGCACTAGATATAAAACGTTTACAAAAATTATTAAAGATAAATGAAGCAAAAATTTATGAAACATTCTTTTCAAAAAATTATTATTGTTATATGACAGGTTTTATTGCGGGCATGCCATTCTTGGGAGATATGGATAAATCTCTTTTTGCAAAGCGTTTAGAAACACCAAGAGTTAAGGTCCCAAAAAATTCCATAGGTATAACAGAGCAATTTTGTAATATTTATACTTTTGAAAGTCCAGGTGGTTGGAATATAATTGGCAAAACACCAGTTGATATTTTTGATAATAAAAAAAATACTGAGCCAAATCTAATTAATCCAGGTGATACAATATCATTTTATCCAATTTCTAAACTAGAGTATGAAAAAAAATATGAATAAAAATTATTTTGAGGTATTACGACCAGGTATCAATTCTACATTTCAAGATAACGGTAGAAATAATTTTTATCATATAGGCATACCTTTTAGTGGAGCAATGGATAATAGGAATTTTTTATTAGCTAATACCATTTCAAACAATGAAATAAATAATCCAGTTGTTGAATTTGCATATCAAGGTCCAAAATTGAAATATATAGGAGAAAATATCTCCATCAATGTTACTGGAGATGTTAATTTTAAAATTATAAGAAAAAACAAAAATTTAGAATTTAGTTGTTACGAAAATATTATTTTAGAGAATAATGATTGCTTAGATATACTGTCTACCAATCGATCAGTATATGGTTATTTATCTATTGGAGGCACATTTGAGGTAGATTATTATTTAAATAGTTGTTCTACAAATACTAAGGCTAAAATTGGCGCTAATAGTGGGGAAAAACTTAAGAAAGGACAAATAATTCATTTAAAAAATATAAAAAAAATCCTGCCAAAAAATAAAATAGAATACCTAAACTCTAAAATTGAAAATATTAGAATAATAAAAGGACCTCATTTTGATTATTTTTCAAAGGATGCAATAGATTCATTTTTTAGTGATGAATTTAATGTAACCAAATTAAGTGACCGTATGGGTATAAGACTTAAAGGACCTAAGATTAGTAATATTAAAAATACAAATATAAAGTCAGAAGGATTAGTGAAGGGTGTTATCCAAATCACAGCAGATGGGGATCCAATAATTATGCTATCTGATCATGGAACCATAGGTGGTTACCCTAAGATCGGAGTTGTAATAAGCGCTGATTATGACAAACTAGTACAAATACCTCCAGGATCAAAAATTAAATTTAAAGAAATTAATTTAAAAGATGCAGAAACTATTTTTAAGTTGTATGAGATGGAAACTCAAAATTTGATTTCCAATATTAAATGAATTTTATTTCAAAGATACCAGGTCCATTATTAATCTTTTTTGGTGCATTTTGTCTTAGTTTTGGTGGGTTGATTGTTAAATCATTTGAAGGATCAACTTTATGGCAAATCTTATTTTGGAGACAGGTTTTTTTTATAATTGTTGTAACTATTTTTTTAATTGCAACTTACAAAAAAGAGGTATTTAAAAAAATTTATGTATCGGGAATTCCTGGCTTAATTGGTGGAATTATATTAGGTATTGGATTTAGCAGTTACGTTTTTGCTATGTATAATACTACTGTTGCAAATACAAACTTCATAATACAAACACAAACAATTTTCTTAGCGATATTTGGATATTTTTTTTTAAAAGAAAAAATTTCAAAAATTACTTTAGCTTCTATCATTTTAGCAATTTCTGGATTAATTTTAATGCTAGGAAATACTCTATCAAGTGGACAAATGTCTGGAAATATCGTTGCCTTTGTAATGCCAATTACCTTTGCATCTCTAATTTTAATTGTAAGAAGATATCCTCATGTAGATATGGTGCCCCTACAATTAGTTGCTGGAATAGTTGCAATGATAATAGGTTTTTTAGCTTCAACAAAAATTTCTATATCTTTAAATGATATGTTTTTGGCATTTTTGTCTGGGACATTTCAAATAGGACTTGGCTTTATTTTTATAACAATTGGTGCGAGAAAAACTCTATCTGCTATGGTTGGCATAATAATGCTTACAGAGGCGATACTTGGTCCTCTTTGGGCTTGGCTATTTGTAAATGAAAACCCTTCATTCTACGTATTAATAGGAGGAAGCATTATAATTCTTGCAGTTTTTCTACAATTTGTCTCATCCTTTACAAAAGAAAATAAATATAATCCTCAATAATGAAATTTGCTATTATAGGCTCTGGTATATCAGGTCTAAGTGCAGCGTACAGTTTATCTAAAAAATATAAAGTAGATCTATTTGAGAAAGAAGACCATTTTGGAGGTCATTCTCATACTATTGATGTTAATGTCGGAGATAATATAGTCCCTGTTGATATAGGCTTTATTGTATTTAATAAAAAAACTTATCCAAATTTAATAAATTTTTTTCAAGAAAATGATATTGCTATCGAAAGAAGCAATATGTCATTCTCAGTATCCGTTAGAGACTCAAATATAGAATATTGTGGAAAAGGTCTTTCTGGAATTTTTAGCAATAAATCAAACTTGTTAAATATAAAATTTTTGAAGATGTTTTTTACTATAATCAGTTTTTATAAACAAAGTGAAAACCAAGATCCAATTAACGAAAATATTACTTTAGGCAGCTATTTAGACAATTTAAAATTGTCAGAGTACTTTATCAAATTTCATATTATTCCTATGGTATCAGCTATATGGTCAATGCCCCCTTACGAGGCAAAACAAATGCCATTGAAATTTTTTTTTAAATTTTTTCAAAATCATGGATTATTCAAATTAAAAGATCGACCACAATGGTTTACAGTTTCCAAAAGAAGTAGAACATATGTAGATAAAATTCTAAGTAAAATCAGTGGAGAATATTATAAAAATTACAATATTAATAAAATTAAAAGAATTGGATCAGGAGTTCAGGTTTATTATGGAGATAAAAATGAATTTTTTACTTACGATAAAGTCGTATTGGCCACTCATGCTAATCAAGCTCTCTCTTTAATTGAAAATCCTGAAGAAATAGAAAATAAGATCTTAAGTAATTTTAAATATAAAACAAATGAGGCTATAGTCCATGAGGATATAAGTTATATGCCAAATAATAAAAGTGCTTGGTGTTCATGGAATTCCTCTATTGAGTCTGAGAATAGTGAAAAAAATTCGATTACTTATTGGTTAAACCTATTACAAAATTTGAATATAAATAAAAATATTTTTTTAACACTAAATCCTTATTTAGAGATACCCGAAGATAAGATAATCCGAAAAGTTATATTTACACACCCTTACTTTGATCAAAATGCAATCAATAGCCAGAAAGATCTTCACCTAATTCAAAATAAAAATAATATTTTATTTTGTGGTAGTTATTTTGGATATGGATTTCATGAAGATGGTATAAAATCATCAATAGATATGATTAAGTATATAAATGCTTAAAAACTCTAAGATATACGTAGGAAAAGTAATACATAGACGATTTAAACCTAAAAATCATTATTTCAAATATAGGGTTTTTTCATTACTAATAGACTTAGATGATTTAAATGAAATTGATAATAAAATTAAAATATTTTCATATAATAAATTCAATATCATTAGTTTTTTTGATAAAGACCATGGGGATAGAGATGGTACCTCTTTAAAAAACTGGGTAAAAAAAAAACTAGAAAATATTGGTATCGACAATAAAGACGTTAAAATCAAATTATTCTGTTATCCAAGAATATTGGGTTATGTATTTAATCCTCTAAGTGTTTTCTTTATATATGATAAGTACGATAAGATAATCTCTTTATTTTATGAGGTTAAAAATACATTTGGTGAACAACACACATACATTTTCAAAGCTGAAGATAATGAAACTTTAAGAAATAGTTGTGTAAAAAAATTTCATGTATCGCCTTTCATAGATATGGAGTGTAATTACAAATTTAGAGTAAATAAACCCTCAGACAAAATATCAGTTATAATTGACCAATCTGATAATGATGGTAAACTTTTATTCGCATCCCAGGACGGTACCGCAAAAGAATTTAGTAATAAAAATCTATTCGTTTCCTATATTTTTCACCCCTTGATGACATTTAAAGTTATTGTCGCAATCCACTATGAGGCATTTAAACTATGGTTAAAAGGAATAAAGTTTATTAAAAAAAAAATAAATATTAAAAATAATAGTTCGGTAGAAAAAAGTGAATTTGAATAAATTATCAGACAAAATTGTCTTTAACTCACTAAAATTTATTAAAAATGGAAATTTAAAAATAATAAACCATGATGGAAAAGAATATACCTTTGGAAATGGTAACGAAAAATTAAATGCTAATCTAAAAATAAATAAACCAGGTTTAACTTTTAAAATTATCAAAAATGGAAGTGTAGGTCTGGCAGAAGCATATATGGATAATTATTTTGAGACAAATAATTTAACTAATCTTATAGAGCTTGCGGCAAAAAATATAAAAATAGTTCATAAATTTTCTGGCTCTTTCGATCTTTCAATATTTAATAAAATTAAAGGTTTGTTTATTAAAAATAATAAATCAAGGAGTAAAGAAAACATTAGAAAACATTATGATTTAGGGAATGAATTTTTCTCATTATGGCTTGATAAAACCCTAACTTACTCAAGCGCAATTTTTGACGATAGTAATGATTTGGAAAAAGCTCAGTTAAATAAATATAAAAAACTTTCGAATCTAGTTAAGCCTAAATCAGGTGATAAGATGCTTGAGATTGGCTGTGGCTGGGGAGGATTTGCAGAATACATTGGAAAAAATTATGACGTAAAGTTAGATTGTATAACAATCTCCAAAAAACAATACGAATATTCAAAAGAAAGAATTCACAAAGAGGGTTTGAATGAAAAAATAAATATACAAATGTTAGATTTTAGAGATGTTAAAAATAATTATAATTCAATAGCCTCTATAGAAATGATAGAAGCAGTAGGGCAGAGTTATTTAAAAAACTATTTTAATACTATCAAAGAAAACTTAGTTGATGGAGGAACAGCAGCTATACAATCAATTACTATAGATGACTCCATCTATGATAGATATAAAAGTAAAACTGATTTTATCCAAAAATATATTTTTCCTGGTGGTTTTTTACCTAGTAAAAATGAGTTAGTAAAACTAGCAAATCAATCTGGACTTAAGTTTGAGAATTGTAATTCATATGGTGATCATTACTCAAATACACTAAATATTTGGAGAGAAGAGTTCTTAGAAAAATGGGAACAAATTTCATCCCAAGGCTTTGACAATACTTTTAAAAGAATGTGGAATTTTTATTTATCTTATTGTGAAGCAGGTTTTAAATCAAAAAATATAGACTTAATCCAATTTGCTCTTCAAAAATAAATAATACTATGAAAATAAAATATTTATTATTGATAATAATCTCAGTATTGATTACAAGTTGTTCATCAAACCAAGCAATGAAACCAGAAGATTTCAAAAACCAAAAACCTAGATTAATAATAGAAGAGTATTTATCTGGAAATGTAAAAGCATGGGGAATTTTACAAAATAGATCAGGTAAAGTGACAAGACAATTTTCTGCAGACCTAGATGGAAAGTGGGACGGAAAACAATTAATACTTGACGAAAAATTTGTTTGGAACGATGGAGAAATTCAAAATAGGCAATGGACAATCAATAAAATCGATGAACATAACTATGAAGGCACTGCTGGAGACGTAGTTGGAACTGCAAAGGGTTTTTCTTATGGTCCTGCATTTAAGTTTGAATATGTACTGTTAGTTCCTGTAAAAGGAAGAGAAATGAAAATAACTTTTGATGATTGGATCTTTATGCAAGATGAAAGAGTAGCAATTAATAGAGCAAAAATGACAAAGTTTGGTATTAAAGTTGCAGAATTAACTGTGATGTTTGTAAAAGATTAAATTTATTTTTTTTGAAGCTTCGTCATTTTTCTTATCAAATATAAGTAGATCCCATTTGGCAAAATCTTAAAAAATTTTAATATTAAAAATAAACTTCTAGGAAAAGCTATTTCAAATGAATTTTTATTTATTAAACCATCATAAATCTGTTCAGCCGCATATTGCGTGGTTTTTAAAAATGGCATTTTAAATGTGTTTTTATCTGTAAGTCTTGTTTTGATAAATCCAGGGCTGACTAGACATACACGAACATCATATCTTTGAAAATCAAGATATAAACTTTCTGCTAAATTAATAAGAGCTGCTTTTGCAGGCCCATAGGCAGTTGAATTTGGCAATCCTCTGTATCCTGCAGTAGAAGATACAATAGATATAACTCCTTGCCTTTTTTCTTTGTAATATTTTTCAACAGCTTTAATACAGTTTATGGTTCCAATATAATTCACATTTGTAACATCAATTATATTCTGAAGATCAAAATCCTTCTCTTTTTCAGGCTCATAAATTGCAGTAGAAAAAAAACAAACATCAACCTTATTGTATTTCTTCAAAATTGTTTTAAAAACTGAATTACATGCTTCATAATCAACAATATCTAATTTCAAATAATCAATATTTTCATTTTTATCTGAAATATCTTTTAAGACTTCCTCACGTCTTGATGATATAATTACCTGCCACCCTTTATTTGCAAACTTTAATGCAACTGCTTTTCCTATTCCACTGCTACCGCCAGTTATCCAAATTACTTTTTTCATCTATTTTCTTTGTTTTATCTCACAAATTTTTATCGACATGCGACAAGAATTGAATAGTATTAATTATATTGAGAACTATATCAACCATATGTTCAAAATTATAATCATATATGAGTTAATTTTCGTCGCGTTTTGGAATATTCTTTATTATTCTAATTCTGGAGTAGAGAACTGGTTCCAAGAAAAAATTTTGACAGCCATCTTTGTGTTTCTATCTACCATGGCTTTAGGACTAACTTTAATTTATGTGATTTATTATAGTTTAAAAATTACGGGGATATCAAAAATCTTAAAATCACTTAAAGACCCTAGAAAAAGCAATACACAATAATTAATTACTAGAAGCGCATCTCTTAGAGCAATACTTAACTTTTTCCCAATTAAGTTTCCATTTTTTTCTCCAAGAAAAAGGCTTGTTACAAACTTTGCATACTTTAGTTGGTAGGTTTTGTTTTTTCATTTAATTGTTTTCTGTTTTTTAAAAATAAGAAAAATGCAGCAATTTCGTATATATAATGAAAAATAATAAATAAGGGTTTTATTGAAAAAATTTTAGATAGGATTTTATATTTTGGTATTTTTGACCAAATTATAATAAATGCTTTAGCACCTCCAATAACTTCACCATCATTTATTACATGCAACCTTCTGAGCAACTCTTTTTGCGACTTAGATGTTATTTTTATAGCCTCATCATTATTTGTAATATCTATCCACTCCAAATCACTATTTGCAATTTTTTTATAATGATTTATTTCCATTCTACAAATATTGCAAGAATCGTTAAAATAAACTTTAATTCCCATAAGTATTATCTTTAATGAATTTGTTTGCTTCTGATAATATTAATTTTTTTCTATCTTCTTTCATTTTATCAAAAATTCTTACCATCATAGACAACCTTGGATTTTTCAAAAAAAATTTTCTATTTCTATCTATGAAACGCCAATAAAGACCATCCATAACATTACACCAGTTGCCCCTTTTAAAATCCATCATTTTCATAAAATAACTTGATCCACAGATATAAGGCTTAGTTGCGAAAATTCCACCATCACTAAACAAACCCATTCCATAAACATTTGGAACCATAACCCAATCAGATGAGTCCACAAACATTTCCATGAACCATTTATAAACTGATTTTGGTTCAACTTCGCATAAATTCATAATATTTGACAATATCATTAATCTTTCAATGTGGTGCGACCAACCAAATTTGCTAGCATTTTTAATTGCATGATCTAAAGGATCCAAACCAGTGCTGCCATCATAGAATGTATCTTTCATTTTTCTATTATGTTTAAAGAAATTTCCACTTTCCATTTCTTTACTATAATTTTGATATATTCCTCTCATAAACTCTCTCCAACCAATTATTTGTCTTATATAACCTTCTAAAGAATTTAGTCTCACACTCTTACTATGGTGATAAGTCATTATTTTTTGAATGATAATGTCTGGAGTTATTAAACCTAGATTTAAATACGGACTAAGAGCACTGTGAAATAAAATATTATTTTTTTGATCAACAGCATCTTCGTAATCACCAAATAGGTTTAATTTATCTTTAATAAAAAAATCTAATAATTTTGAAATATCTTTATATTCAGTTGCAAACCAAAATTTTTTGGTATCACCTGGATGTTTACTAAATAATTTTTCAATAATTGGTTTTAAACTTTTTGTATGTTTAGTTTCTTTAATTTCTGGAAATTTTGGTATAAAGATATTTTTTGGCAGTTTTTTTCTATTATCCTCATCAAAACTCCATTTTCCTCCCTCTGGTGTACCATCTTTGTTTAACAAAATGTTTAATCTTTCTCGCTTTTCTTTATAAAACTTTGCCATAAAGGGTTTTTTTGTTTTTGATAAATATTTTTTAAAATCTTCACGACTATCTAAAAACATTGGCGATCGAATTATATTCCACTGAATATTTTGTTTTTTTAAAAAATTATTTATTTTTGTTTCAAAAAATTTATCCTCTATTTCAAAACTAGTTACCTCTTTTATCTTATTCATCTTTAACAATTTTTCTAATTTCTTCGTATAGTCCTTTTTAAAATCAGTAGAATCAATTTTTGAGTAATTAAGCTTAAATTTATTTTCCTTCAATTTATCCGCATAAGATCTCATTGAAGATAAAAATAGTAGAATTTTTAATTTATGATGTCTTTCATATGTACATAATTGGTAGTCTTCTGACATAAAAAATAGGTGGTCTTTTTTGAAGCGGTCGAGGTTTTTTAATGGAAATAACTGATTTCCAAGTATAAAAAATAATTTCATTAATTATTATATGTCAGAAAAATATCTAATTGTCGGTGCGACAGGTTCTATCGGATCCAATTTAGCAGAGCAAATGTATTCTTCTGGTAAAGAAATTCATTTAGTTGGAAGAGATGAAAGTCAACTTAAAAATTTAGCTGAGAAATTGAACTCTTCTTATACTGTGGCAGATGTATTACACGAGGGGTTCGTGGATAAAATAAAATCAGACATATCAGAAATCAAAGGTGTAGCTTATTGTGTAGGATCTATAGATTTGAAGCCTTTAAAGATGGCAACTGAGAATGATTTCAATAAATGTATGAAACTTAATTTTTATTCTGCGGTGGACTTAATCAAAGGATATCAAGATAACCTAAAACAAAATAATGGTTCAATTGTTTTATTTTCAACAGTTGCAGCTCAAAGAGGTTTTACAAATCATTCAATAATAGCATCAACCAAAGCGGCTATTGAGGGACTAACTGTATCATTAGCAGCTGAATTTGCTCCAAACATAAGAGTTAATAGTGTTGCTCTAAGTTTAACTAATTCTAAGATAGCTCAACCAATGTTAAAAAATACAGCAATTGCTCAAGGAATAGCTAAAGCCCATCCACTTAAAAGACTAGGTGAGGGTAAAGATGGAGCAGCTTTAGCAAAATTTTTACTTACCGAGGAAAGTTCCTGGGTAACGGGTCAAATAATTGCAGTTGATGGTGGAAGATCAAAACTTTCATAAAGTGAAAAAAATAATATACGTTTTAATTCTTTTTTTCGTATTTACCTCAAAATCGTATTCACAAAACTTTAAATTAGAAAAATTAGTTCACCTAGATTCACCTTGGGGATGCTCTTTTATTAATAGTAATGAAATAATAATTACAGAAAAAAGTGGCAAAATAAAAATTGTAAATATTTTATCTAGAGAAGTTCAAGAAATTAGTCATCAACTTAACTTTGTTGTCCATGGTCAAGGAGGCTTATTAGATATTATTCATAAAGACAATAATATTTGGATTTCATATACTGAAGATAGAGGTGGATATAAAACTAGCACTTCTATTGCAAAAGCAGAATTTAATAGGAAACAATTAAACTTTAAAAATATTTTTCAAGCAAATCCCCCAATAGACTCTGGTTATCATTTTGGATCAAGATTAGTTATCAAAGATAATTTTATATTTGCTTCTGCGGGTGAGAGAGGACAAGGTATGATTGCACAAGACGCCTCAAAGCATCCAGGTAGTATTATAAGAATTCATTTAGATGGAAGTATACCAAAAGATAATCCAAAGTTTGAGGGTATGGTAGATTGGTTGCCAGAGATTTATCAAATTGGAATTAGAAATCCTCAAGGGATGGCACTTTCTGAATTTGATGGAAAAGTTTACATGAGTAATCATGGGGCAAAAGGTGGAGATTGGTTCGGAGAAGTTAAAAAAGGTGAAAATTATGGATGGAAAATTTTAGGATGGGGAGGAACCAATTATTCTGGAATTCCAATTGGCCCAAAATGGAAACCTGGATTTACAAAAGCTATTCAATATTGGGTACCCTCAATAGCAACTAGCGCAATAACTATTTATAAAGGTGACGAGTTTAATGAGTGGAATAGTCATGCTTTAATCACTTCTTTAAAAGATAAATCCTTAAGAAAACTGATATTTGATGACTTATCAAATGTAAAAGAAGAGGTTATTTTTAAAAATAAAATTGGAAGAATTAGAGACATTCAAGTGCATCCCTCTAACGGAAAAATTTATTTTTTATCTCAAGATGCTTTATGGTTAATGCAAAGAAAATAGTATATATTAAAATTTATGGATGATGTCGTCATAGTTGGTGGAGGTATAATAGGCGCTGCAACTGCATACTTTTTATCAATGGAAGGTAGAAAAGTTAAGGTAATTGAGAGAGACCCTACATATAAGACTGCCTCATTTCCTTTATCTTTAGGTGGATTTAGAAGACAATTTTTTCAAAAAGAAAATATACTTTTAGGTAAGTTTGCTAGAGAATTCATTTTTAAAATACCAGAATTATTAAAAACAAAAAAAAATCCAAACCCAACGGCAAGCATGGTTCCTAATGGATACCTTTTAATGTTTGGACCAGAACATGCAGAGGAACAATACCGAGCATTAGAAAATCATAGAGAATGCGATGCAGGCACAAAAAATATTAAAGGTTCAGAATTAAATAAAATATTTCCATACATTAATAATGAAGGTATAGAAACAGCAACATATACTGACAACAAAAGTGAGGGTTGGATTGATCCTTTTATGTTTCATAGTGCTTTAAAAAGTAAAGCAATTGAGTTAGGGGCAGAGTTTCTTAAAGGTGAGGTTAAAAATTTATCAGAGATAAATGCAAAAACTATTATTTCAGCAGCAGGATGCTGGACTAAAGAATTATTGTCAGATATTCCAGTAGAACCACAAAAGCACACTGTATTCAGAGTAAAATGTCCAAAACATTTTCCTGATATGCCATTAACTGGAGATTTAACAACTGGCGTATATTGGAGACCAGAGGGTAAAGAATTTTTAGCAGGTTCACCTATATCTGTATTCGATGCGAAAGATTTAGAACCAGCATGGAATGATTTTGAAGAATTAGTTTGGCCTGCTCTGGCAAAAAGAGTTCCAGCCTTTGAAGAACTAAAATTAACTGGTGGTTGGGCAGGATTTTATGATTGTAATAAACTTGATAACAACGCAGTTGTAGGTAAACACCCAAAATATGACAATGTTTATTTAGCCTCTGGTTTCACTGGAAGAGGTTTAATGCAGGCACCAGGTATTGGAAGGGCTCTGACTGAATTGATCACAACAGGTAGCTACCAATCAATAGATATAAGTGTTTTTGATGTAGAAAGAGTTTTAAAAAGTAATGCTAGACCAGAACCTTACGTTTTATAATTTTTTAATATAAACTCCTAGTATTCCGTTAAATATAGATACAGCTAAAATCAATAATTGTCCTTTAAACGAATAAAATTCAAAGGATGGATAAAAACTTATCCCAATTGAAAAAAAAAGATAAGTTAACACAAAAGGTCGATAAAATTTTTTTATAAAATTTAAAATTTTCACTTACTTTCTAGTAGCAATATAAACACCAATTGTTGCAATTATAAACCCTGCTATATCAACATTAGATAATTTTTCTCCTAAAAATAAATAAGCCATTACAGCTGTTGTAGGAGGGACAAGAAAAAATAATGTTGAAGTTTTACTCACTGAGCCTGCTTTTATTAAAAACATTAAAATTGTGAAGGCTCCAAATGACACAAGAATAATTTGATGTGTCATTCCTAATAAAAATCCTGTTGTAAAATTTATATAAGGAGTTTCAAATGTTAATATTAAAATTAAATTAAAAGCACAGCCACCAAAAGCTTGAAATCCATTATTAACTGATAATGGAACATTACCACTTAATTTTTTTTGCCACAAAGTTCCTGTAGTAATTGCAGCAAGAGCTATAAAACAAGTTACAAGTCCATCCTTTGGGAACTCGTCTCCAAAATCTACCCCAAGCACAAGTAAAGAGCCAATAAAACCAAATATAATACCAACCCACTGCCTCCATCCTATTACCTCTTTATAGATTGGTCCTGATAATAAATTAGTTAATATTGGTTGAAGAGTAACAATTAATGCTACAACACTTGCTGGAACTCCTACATGAAAAGCATACCAACAACCACCAAGGTATAATCCATGAAACAATACACCGGTAGTTATACTTTCTAATATATATCTAAATTTTGTAAAAATTATCTCTTTTTTAAGTAATGCGAATAAGAAGAAACCTATAGTTACAATTCCAAATCTAAAGGCAAGTGCTGCAAAAGGTGATGCATTCTGAACTATAATATCACCTGAGATGAATGCAGATGACCATAGCAATATAAATAGTAAAGGAAATGTTTTAATCATTTATTGAAGATTTTAAGTCACAAAATTTCTAAACTAAATTTTGACAAGCATTTTGCCAATATTTTTACCGTTTAATAAATCAATAAATGACTTTGGAGCATTCTCTATTCCCTCGTAGATAGTTTCTTTAAATTTAATTTTACCATCCGCCAACCATTTTGACATTTCAGTTTCAAATGGCTCTCTTTCATTATCGTGATCAAAAATAAGAAATCCTTTAATTGTAAGTCTTTTTACTAAAACATAAGCCATATTTTTCAAACCAGATCCAGGATTTGTTGCATTCATCTGTGAAATTCTTCCACAAATCACAATACGACCATATGTTTTCATTTGGAAAATAGCGGACTCTAAAAAGTCTCCACCAACATTATCAAAATAAAGATCAAAACCTTCAGGACAAATTTCCTTGAAATGTAATACAAGGTTTTCTACTTTCTTATAATTAAAAGCATGATCAACTTTTAATTCATTTTTTAACCAATTAACTTTTTCATCAGACCCTGTGCTTGCAATAACTTTACAACCAAGATTTTTTGCAATTTGGCAAACTGTAGATCCAACACTACCTCCAGCAGAAGAGACTAATATAGTTTGGCCAGATTTCAATTCTCCATGTTTGAAAAGTCCAATGTAAGCTGTGTGACCTGTCATTCCAAGTGGTCCCAAGTACGACTGTATAGGCATATCAATTGGTTTTAGTTTCTTTAGTTCATCAGAACTACAAACAAATTTATCTCTCATACCAAGACTGCTAAATACTAAATCTCCAACACTAAAATCTTTATCATTTGAGAGTTCTACTTTACCAATTGCATAACCTTCCATTTCTTCACCAATTTTAAATGGTGGTTTATAATTTTTTCTCTCAGTCATTCTTGCACGCATGTATGGATCAACTGATATCCATGAATTTGACACTAAAATATTTTTTTCATCATTAATTGAAATTTCTTTTGATTTTATTTCAAAATCTGTCTCTTTTGGTAAGCCGGTTGGAATATAATTCTTTAAAGATACATATTTACTAACCACAGACATTTTAGGATCCCCAAATACTATTTAATATTGCTTCGCGTCTACATCCTTTTTTATATCTTAAGTAATTAAGAAAATTTATTTGGTAATAATCTTGATGAACAGCCTCTGCAATATAAAATTTATCAAATTTTCTCACATAAGTTACTACTTTTTTATTAAATTTTTTCTCTATTTCCTTAATACTATTTTCTATTAAGTTCTTTTGCTTATCATTTTGATAAAATGCCACTGATCTATAACTATATCCCTTGTCACAAAATTGTCCTACAGCATCAAAGGGATCAATGTTTACCCAAAATTCTTCTAAGAGTTTTTCATAGCTAACTACTTCTGGAATATATATGACTTCAATAACTTCAAAATGGCCTGTGTTTCCATATGTTACTTCTTTATATGTTGGATTTTCTGTAGTGCCACCTGAGTAGCCAGAGATAACTTTTGAAACACCAAGAATATTTTCAAAAGATTCCTCCATACACCAAAAGCATCCTCCAGCAAAATAAGCTTTTTCAAAATTTGGTGAATTTGCAAAGCTGATTGAAGAAATTAGAAAGAAAATAATTGATAAAAGTTTTTTCATTAAAGGTAGCTATCTAGATTAATGATAGCTTACCTTTAATGTTTTATATTTAAAACTCTATTTTTTTTGATATTTTGCCGCTTCTTCAGAACCGCCCGTAGCGCTTCCTTTACTATATGAGTGAGCACCCATTCCTGCTAACTGCCCATCTTTTACAATTAAATATTGATCTCTCATTTCAGTACCATCAAAAAAGCACTCAAGTATTTCTCTAACACCGTCTGCATATCTAGCTTGAGCAGATAGTGAAGTTCCAGAAGTATGAGGTGTCATTCCATGGTTTGGCATTGTTCTCCATACATGATCGTTTGGAGCTGGCTGAGGAAACCACACGTCTCCTGCATATCCACTTAGTTGACCACTTTCTAAAGCTTTAGCAATTGCATCTCTATTACAAATTTTACCTCTTGCTGTATTTACAATATATGCACCTTTTTTCATTTTAGATATCATTTCATCATCAAATAAATTTTCTGTTTCAGGATGAAGAGGACAGTTAATTGTAACAACATCACATACTTTAACCATAGACTCTACAGTTTCATGAAAAGTAAGATTTAACTCTTTTTCAACTGATTCAGGTAATCTATGTCTATCAAAATAATGAAGATGTACATCAAATGGTTTCATTTTTCTTAATGCATCTAAACCAATTCTTCCAGCCGCAACTGTTCCAATGTGCATTCCTTCAACATCGTAAGACCTTTGAACTGCATCAGCAATATTCCATCCACCTTCATTAACAATTCGGTGTTGGTTGTGATAATCTCTAACCATTGAAACAATCATCATTACTATGTGTTCAGCAACTGATCTTGAATTACAAAATGTTACTTCTACAACATCGATTTTATGATCCATTGCCGCCTGTAAATCTACATGGTCTGAGCCAATTCCTGCTGTGATCGCAATTTTTAAATTTTTTGCTTTTTCAATTCTTTCTTTTGTTAAATAATATGGAAAGAATGGTTGAGAAATAACTATATCAGCATCAACGATATGTTTGTCAGCTTCACATCCATCTCCATCTTTACTATTTGTTACAACTAACTCATGACCGTTACTCTCTAAAAATTTTCTTAATCCTAATTCACCAGATACACATCCTAATAGTTCTCCAGGCGTAAAATCTCTACCTTTTGGACTTGGTAGTGTCATCCCATCTGGATATTTTTCTAGTTTTGGAAGATCTGACAATGGGTAGCTTTTAGGCATCCCACCTTTTGGATCATCATATAATACGCAAAGTACTTTCATTTTTTCTCCTAATATTTATGTTTTAAAATCTCTCTATAGATATTTTCTTAAGAAAGTGTAGCATAAAATTAGAACATCAATCAAACGAATAGTAGTTGATTAAGGGTATTTCTTTTTAGCAACGAATTTATTAAGAATAATTCCAAAGGCTATTATAATCAAACATCCAGTTAGTATTGGAGAGAACAAATAATCAAACGATACTGAGCCCAATATGACTATAATAGGATTTCCTCCAGCTGGGGGGTGGGTTACATCTAGTAAAATCATCAATCCAACACCAAGACCTACCGCTAAAGGTATTGATATATAAATTGGCAATGGGATAAAATTATAAAATAGAATTCCAATTGTTGAAGTTACTAGATGACCAAATAATATATTTTTAGGTTTCGCAAATGGACTTTCTGGGTAACCATATAAAAGAACCATTGAGGATCCAAATGATGCAATTAAAAAAAGTCCAAAATTAGTTTTATAAGTTAATAAAGTGAGAACACCAATTGTTATAGTTGTAAAAATCAACGCTAAAAGGGATCTTATAATTTTATCTTTGTTCATTTATTGTATTACTTTTTTTAAAGCTTTTATTGGAAGCGTTAAACATTCTTTTCTTGCATAATTTTTTTTGTCAAAGATTTTTTTAAACTCTTTCCATTCACTTGGAAATGAAATATTTTCTTTATCATTAAACTTATCCAATAATTTTAAAAAATTTTTAATTTTATCCTTACTTTTTTTCTTAAAATTTTTTGTAGCTAAATTTGCAGATGCATTGCAATATATGCAAGATTGAGATTGATAAGAGAAATCTTTAATAACATTGTCTTTAATAATTAAAAAAATTTCAATCTCATCACCACAAATTTGACTTTTATATTTCATCGAATGAGTGCAGTTATGAATATGTTTATTGTTTTTGGTATCAGAAGCTATTTTTAAAATATTAATATCCATTAATTTGAGTATTTATTTGATTGTTATTATACAAATTTATATTTATATTTTCATACTTCTTAAATAAAAAAATAGCACATGCTAAACTTAAAAAATCCTAAAGTAGCTATCCCAATCGTATTAATTGCTGGTATTTTTTGGTCATTTGGTCCATATGTTGTGAGGCACATCGATCAGCCAGAAACAGTTCCTTGGCAATATTTATTTACAAGAGGAATAGTTATTTTTCTTTTGCTTAATATGTATTTGTTCCTTGAGGAAGGAAAAGAGTTTTATAAAAATTATTTTAAAATGGGGATATCGGGTCTAATTGGAGGTATTGGTCTTGGTACCGCAATGATAACATTTATATGGTCAATTACTAATACGACAGCAGCTATCACTTTACTTTGTCTTGCGGCAATGCCATTTATAACAGCCTTATTAGGATTTTTATTTTTAAAAGAAAAAATTTCATTAACAGTATGGATTGCGATTGTAGTTGCAGCAGCGGGTATATGTATAATGGCTTTTGACAATTCTGGTAAAAATTCATTGCCAGGGCTTGTGTTTGGACTTATTTCTGCATTAGGTTTCTCAATTTTTTCTGTTTCACTTAGATGGAGAAAAGAAACGCCAAAATTTACTACTGTAGCCTTTGCGGGGTTTTTCTGTTTCACATTTTCTGTTGTTATGCTGATGTCGAACGATGCTAATTTTTTATCTACTGGAAAAAATGAAGCCTTATTTGCTACTCATGGAACTCTAGTATGTATGGGTTTGATTTTGTATTCAATTGGATCAAAAAATATTCCAGCAGCCGATCTAACTTTACTCTCACTTACTGAGGTAATCGGTGGAATATTCTGGGTGTGGTTACCATGGATGGGAATTAATGAAGTCCCATCTACAAATACTATTATTGGTGGATTTTTTATTTTTATGTCAATTTTTTACTATAGCCTCATTATGCAGTCTAATAGAAGATTTATAGGTTTAAATTAAAATGAATAATGAAAAAGTAATTGTAAATAGTTGGAATGAATGGGATCCATTGAAACATGTAATAGTAGGTAAAGCAGATGGCACTTGTATACCTGCCCCTGAGCCAGCATTAGATGCCAAAGTTCCAGAAGACAGCGATATGAGAGGAAAATTTGGTCCAAGAACTAAAGATACTGTAGATAAAGCAAATCAGCTTTTAGATAATTTCTCAAATATATTAAAAAAAAGAGGGATTAAAGTTGATAGACCAGACCCAATTGATTTTAATCAAAAAACATCTACACCTGATTGGCAAGCGGAGACGATGTTTGGATGCATGCCACCGAGAGATGTTTTGTTAACTGTCGGTAATGAAATTTTAGAGGCTACGATGAGTTATCGTTGCCGATGGTTTGAATATCTATGTTACCGACCACTTTTAAAACAATATTATAATTCAGATCCAAATATGAGACACGAATCTGCTCCTAAACCAAGATTAACAGACGAGGATTACAGAGAAGATTACTTATCAGATAAAATAGGAATTCAAAAAAGACTGGAATGGACAGAAAATAAATATTTTGTAACCACTGAAGAGGAGCCCTTATTTGATGCTGCTGACGTTCTAAGATTTGGTAAAGATTTAGTAGTACAACATGGTTTTACAACAAATTTAAAAGGAATTGATTGGTTAAAAAGACATTATAAAGATCACAGGGTTCATGCTGTTAATTTTCCAGGCGATCCTTATCCAATTCATATAGATGCTACTTTTACACCTATCAAGGAAGGTTTGATAATTAATAATCCTCAAAGAAGACTTCCTAAAGAGCAAAGAAAATTATTTGAAAATAACGGATGGGAAATTATTGATAGTGCTCAACCTGCACACAACGAGCCTCCTCCTCTGTGTTATTCTTCAACATGGCTATCAATGAATGTTTTAGTTTTAGATCCTAAAACTGTATGTGTAGAAAAAAGTGAAGTATATCAAGCAGAACAACTTGATAAATTAGGAATGGAGGTTGTTCCTGTTGAGCTTAGAGATGCTTATGCATTTGGAGGTGGATTACATTGTTGTACAGCAGATGTTTATAGAGAAGGTAAATTAAAAGATTATTTTCCAAAACAATAATTGTGACACAGATAAAAACAAAAAGAGAAAGAGTAAAATTTGCTTCAGATAACGTTACAGGTGCATGTCCAGAGGTCTTAAATGCACTTCTTAAAGCTAATGATGAAGACAAAACTCCATATGGTAATGATGAGCTTTCTAAAAACTTACAAAGTAAATTTTCAGAAATATTCGAGAAAGAAGTTATAGTTTTTCCAACTGCTTCAGGAACAGCAGCTAATGCTTTAGCCTTATCAACTATGACTCCATCTTTTGGAAATATCTATTGCCATAGACTTTCCCATATAAATGTAGATGAATGTGGAGCTCCCGAATTTTATACTGGAGGTGCAAAGTTAGTAAATCTGGATGGTAATAATGGAAAAATAATAGCAGAAGAATTAGATAAAAACATCTCTGGAAAAGGCGTGGTTCATCATACTCAACCCTCATCAGTAAGTATAACCCAATTATGTGAAACTGGTGTTGCTTACAATTTAGATGAAATAAAAAAAATATCAGAGATTACTCATAAACATGATCTAAATATTCATATGGATGGTGCAAGATTTGCAAATGCGCTAGTTTCGTTAAACTGTACTCCAGCAGAAATGACATGGAAGTCTGGAATTGATGTGCTGTCATTTGGAGCAACTAAAAATGGATGCCTAGCAGCAGAAGCT
This sequence comes from uncultured Pelagibacteraceae bacterium, assembly GCA_902569245.1. Classification (GTDB taxonomy): domain Bacteria; phylum Pseudomonadota; class Alphaproteobacteria; order Pelagibacterales; family Pelagibacteraceae; genus Pelagibacter. The sequence continues at coordinate 57,047 of CACFTO010000006.1, forward strand.
ATTATTTTTTTTAAACCAGAGTTAGTTGGAAATTTAGCTTTTTTAATGAAAAGAGCAGGCCATTTACTGTCAAAGATGCGTTTTGTAACAGCACAACTAGATGCTTATATTTCAAATGAAGTTTGGTTAAAAAATGCAAAGCATGCAAATGCTATGGGGAAAAAATTAAGCCAAGGTTTACTGAAACACAAAAATATTGAATTAGCTTACCCAACAGATGCAAATGAGGTTTTTGTTAAAATACCAAAAAATATAATTGATCAATTTAATTCGCATGGTTACAAAATTAACGATGATGAGTGGGAAGATAAAGCTGTTCGATTAGTTGCTGCCTGGAATACTCATCCAGATGATGTAGAATCGTTTTTAAATATAATTAAATCTTAATTTAGCTAGGATTTTCTTTAAGGAAATTTATATAATTTACTATTTCATCAAATTTCTCATCCTCAATATCTTTATAACTTGCATTAAATTTACTCTTTACGCAAATTGCGACATGTGCGTAAGGATTTCTGCCTTTAGGATGGTTAGGATGATCTGGAAGTTGTCCTTGTAAATAATCGCCAGCTTCCTGTATGATTTTCCACAGTTTACTTGCGTTTTCTTTATTCACATTAACCTATTTTATGTTTCATCTATTTTGATACAAGTTTGATACAAGTTATCCTATAAAATCCTACATTTTAATAAATAAAGATTTTACCATGAACTGGACAATTTTTTTAAATCTTATTTATTCGATTTATCTGTAGTTATTTAACTGCTATGCTAGTTTCGCCAATCCCACTGACCATCTTTAAAAGGAATGTTTCTATCTTTTAAAAAAATTTTTAATAGATCTAATCTGCCTCCGTTTTTCTTTGGATCAATATTTTTTAGAAAAAGCAGAAGCTGATCATAAGTTAAGTTTTTCATATCGCTTTTTTTGATATCAACAAACTCTTCCCAATCGGTTCCATAATCAGGCATACCTTTCTTGGGAGACAAGTGTTCTGCGTAGACTATTTCGTCAAGTTTTTCGCATAGGATATCAGAGAAGGTAGCGACTTGATTTTCTGACCGATAAATCACATCTCTCCTATCTCTATCCTGAGTTTTTAATTGTTTCATAGTTTAGTTGTTGTTTGAGTTATGTTTAAGAACTTTAACAATTAAAATATAAACATTAATAGTGGCAAGATTTAGATTAGATTATAATTTTTTAAAATACTTGAGTCTCTTTTTTATCTACATTTAACTTATTTGTTGGAAACTCTTTGTCAAAACTAAAAGCACTTTGTTTAAAATAATTAGTCCATACATTTCTGCAATATTTGTTTGCTTCCAATAAAATATCATTTTCTTTTGGAGTGAAATTATCACCAGGTTTTTTTGATTTATCAATTTGTTCAGTTGAATAGAGTATTTTTAAAAGATTATCAAAAATGTTATCATCCACATCCTCATGTAGAGCAAATCTCTTGGCTTGTACCATGTGTATAAAATTATAATTCTGGATTATACAGCCGCCCATCTCAGAATTAATATTTTGACTAATTTTCTTTTTTATCCATTTAAACATAATCTAATTTAAAACCACTATCCCTAAAAGTTTTTTCACTATGGTGCGTAACAGTAAGTTTTTTGGTTAGAAATTGTATAATAGCAGGTTATAATATCTGGTCCCTTTGATGCTCGACTTGTTAAATGATATATATTAATTCCCTCATTGCTAAAATTAGTTGAATGCAGATTATATTCTTCTTTATCAAGATAATAATCTACCGTTTTATCACTTCCTAAAAATTCAGATAAAGCAATACCGCTCCAAAAAAATGATAGAATAGTAATTCCTAAAAGTTTTTTCATGATTCAAGACTAACAAATCTTAAACCATGAGTCTATTTGATCTAAAAATAGCTATTTGATTTATCTATTTATTATCGAGTTTTTATCGAGTTTTTTAATTAAATTGATGAGTCTTTAAGTGAATAATTTTTAATGAAAGCTAAATAGTCCTCATAACTAGTGTGGGTTAATGCAGTTTAATGTGGAATAGTGTGAACCTCTAATCCCGTAAATAATCGCCAGCATCCTGAATAATTTTCCAGAGTTTACTTGCGTTTTCTTTGTTCACACCTTCGCTTTTTTTGTTTTACATCAAAAGTTCTAGTTTAGGAACTAGTTACATTATTTTCTCAAGTTTCCAAGCTTCATCTTTAGCATTAAACTTTGCGTTCCAGTCTTTAGATCTTTGATCTTCAAATAAGGCATAAAATTTTTCTTCATCAGTGACATTTGCAATAAAAATCATTTTACCTTCACGAATGTGTGCCCATTCAAATGATGATGTGCATTTTGCAAGATCATCTTTAAACATACTATATAATTCATCTGCATCTTTTTTAGTTCCTTGATAAGTTGTTGTTCCAACAAAGTTCATAGTTTTTCCTTTCTTAAATTAATTAAGCTAATATAGGCTCAACAAATTTCCAATCAATAAACTTTTTCAACAAATTTATCTCACCTTGTTCTAGTTCTGGTTCTAGATTGACCTTTTAAAATCCACCACGCCAATTATTTTTAGATTTCAAATCTTTCTCTTCTTGTTTTGAAGTAGGTCTAAATAAATAAAAACCTGCGACAACAATAACAAATATACCTAAAATGATTTCAGTCATATTTAATTAATCTCTAAAGTTTATAAATTCGATTGGAAGTCCTATATCAATATCTTGTATAGCAGATATTGCTTCTTGAAGGTCATCTCTTTTTTTTCCTTGAGCTCTTAATTCTTCTCCTTGAATTTTAATTTGGATTTTAAGTTTTAGTTTTTTTACATCAGCAATAATCTTCTTAGCATTTTCTTGACTAATGCCCTCTGCTAATTCACTGACTTGTCTGATGGTTCCACCAGCTGCACCTTCTGAATTTTTAATAATTATTACTCTTGGATCTACTTTTCTTCTTATAAGATGAACTTGTAACAATTCATTTACTTGTTTTAATTTTAATTTATCAGGCGCTATTGTAGTTATTATTTTATCTTTTCTTTCAATTGAAATATTAAGTCCCTTAAAATCATATCTGTTCGCAATTTCTCTTAAACAATTTGCAAGAGCATTGTCAAATTCTTGATAATTAATTTTACTTATTACATCAAATGAAGGCATAATTTTAATATACTATACAATATTACATTTTTTTTATGAGAACAACCTTCTTTAATCATTGTTATAATTTTTAAAATTTTAGTATATTTTAATTTTAAATGTCCAAAGGTAAAATTAAAATTCATATAAGAAATAATCACTGGAAAAAAGGTTCTTTGCCTTGTGATTTAGAAGGTGAAAAAAATAGCAGTGTTCCAAAAGAATTATTTGAGAATTTTCTCAATAAGCACCCAAAGATAAAACATAAGATTTCATACATAGTTGATTGGGATGATGATAATTGGAAATCTTCAATGAAAGATGCAGATATTTTGCTTACATGGAATTTTCCAACAAATAATCTAAGTAAAATTGCACCAAATTTAAAATGGATACATATTGTGTCAGCGGGTGTTAATCATCTTTATCCATTTAATTGGCTTAAAAAAGATTTAATTTTAACAAATAGTAGTGGAATACATTCAAAAAAAGCAGGTGAATTTGGATTAATGAGTGTTCTGATGCTTCAAAACCATATGACAAGAATAATTACTAATCAAAAAAAAAAAGAGTTTGTAACTTTATTAAGTAATCCAATTGATAGTAAAAAAGTTGTAGTGGTAGGCACTGGATCTTTAGGTGGGTCAATGATTAAACATATCAGCTCACTAGGAGCAAAAGTTATTGGAGTTAATAGAAGGGGTAGAGCAGTTGAAGGTTGTTCAAAAGTTATAACATTTGATAGGATTGATGAAGTCTTACCTGAGGCTGATTTTCTTTATTTAGCTGTTCCAGAAACAAATGAAACAAAAGGATTAATAAATAAGAAAAGATTAGATGTGCTTAAAGCTTCGTGTGGAATTGTTAATATTGGCCGTCAATCTGTAATGGATTACGAGTATCTAAGAAAAAAATTAAAAAAAAATGAAATTGCTGGAGCTATTTTAGATGTTTTTTCAGAAGAGCCAATAAACAGAAATTCTAAATTTTGGGATACACCAAATTTAGTAATTACACCTCATATATCTTCAGATAGCAAAGGAAATTATATTGAAATGGTTTTAGAAAAGTTCTTCAAGAATTTAATACTATTTATTGATAAAAAAGATTTACATAATCAAGTCGATCCTAAATTAGGTTATTGATTATTTTGGTAACCAGGAACTGTACAAAGGATTGTCATTAGTAATTGGAAGTTTGATACTTTTATTTTGTCTTGATGAACTGTAAACAGCGGTTACAAATTCTAAAGATTTTCTAGCATCCAATAAAGTTACTTCATCACTAACTTTTTCATCAAGTTTGTTGGCTATTTCATCAAACATTCCTGCATACCATGATTTAGGTTTTTCGACTTTTGACAATACTTCATCAATTTGACTTTGTGAAATAGGAGCTCTTGGTAAAAATATCCATTCATCATCAGCTGGATTATAAGGTTTATCTGGAGATGCTCCTGATTCTACTGTCATTCCATCAAAACAGAATTTTAATCTACTGGTATCATTTGCTGCTCCAAGGGTGATAGAGCTGGTGACCAATGTTCCATCTTCCATTTCAATTGATAAAGACGCACAGTCTTCAACCTCAATATCATTTACTCTTGTTGTTAATTTTGCAAATACATTTGAAACAGGGCCTAGTATCATACTCACTAAGTCATGAATATGTATAGCATGACTTAATATTGCCCCACCTTGTTCACCATTCCAAGTACCTCTCCAAGGTTTTGAATAATAATCTTTTCCTCTATTCCAATGAGTCTCCAATGAGGCGATTAAAGGTTTTCCAGCAAGTCCTGACTTTATAAGTGCCTTAAATTTAGAAAATCCTAATCCATATCTATATTGGAATACAGGAAAAATTATCTTTCCTGTTTCTTTACTTATATTTTCTAGCTCATCAATTTCTTTAAGACTTGAAACCAATGGTTTTTCGCAAATTACGTGCTTTCCAGCTTCAAGAGATTTTTTGCACGCAGAAAAATGTAAATGGGGCGGAAGACAAATATCAATTATATCGATTTCCTTTACTTTCAATACATCTTCAAAGTTCAATGACATTTTAGTATCATTATTTGATGCCAATATTTTATCTATTGCGCCTCTTGTTAAACCACACAATGTATGAACACTAAATCGGTCTGATACTTTTTGAAAATCTTCAAAATGTTTAGCTCCTATATTAGTTCCTATTATTGCTACCTGATATTTTTTCATGTTTTTTCAGCTAATTCTTGAGCTTTAATTGCTAGTTCCATTGATAAGAAAGTAAGTTCTTGCAAACAAGCAGTATCAGTTCTATTTAAAACATCTTGAATTAAATTAGCAAAGTAGGGGAGCTTTACTTTTGAACAGTCTATATGTTTAACCTCATCATTATTTGCTAGAAAAAGGTGATTTCCTTTTTCAGATTTTGCTAAATCTGTGTATTTTCTAATTTCAATAAAACCTTTATCACCCAGGACAAATAACCTTCCATCTCCCCAAGTAGGAAGCGCATCAGGAGTAAACCAATCTAAACGAACATATCCATGACCACCATTTCCAGTAAGATTAACTTCACCAAGATCTTGAAAACCAGTAAATTCTTTCTTAGTAGTATTTTCAACCATCGCATGATTTACTTTAGCTTCATTTGAATTTGTAAATACTAAAAATTGATGAATTTGATGTGAGCCTATATCTGTTATTATTCCACCGTAACTATCACGATCATAAAACCAATCTGGTCTTTCATAATTACCTTGCCTGTGAGGACCAGTACCAATTGTTTGTTTAACCTTACCGATTTTACCTTCAGCGACTAGCTCTTCAGCTTTTGTAACAGCGGCTACATGAAATCTTTCTGAAAAATTAATTGACCAAATTTTTCCTGTCTCCTTGACTGTTTGTTTTAGATTATTAAGTTGCTCAAGTGTTGTACATCCTGGCTTATCGACCATGACATCTTTTCCAGCTCTCATTGCGTCTATAGATAGATTTGCCCTATCTTTAGGAATGGATGAAATTAAAACCATATCAATGGTATTATCATTTAAAATATCATTTTTATTATCTACTCTTTTTATTTGAGGATATTTTTTGCTAAATTCATCTAATGTTAATGGAGATCCTTCGGTCCAAAAATAATTACAACTACATCCCTCTTTAAGCATCTCATCAAGCATGTCGAAGATATGACCATGATCAATACCCAATACTCCAAGATTTATAGTTTTAGTCATAAACTATTTTAGCAGAATAAAAATTTTAAATAAGATTTTAATTATTGGGAAGGGTTATTCTCTACAATAACTGTTTCTTCAGTTCCTACTGGTTTTACCGGGTCTTCAATAGGTTCTGTTGCTGGATTAAGTTCTAAGCCAATAGGTGTTATTGTAGTAGGAAGTGGTGTGAATTGAGAGTCAGGGTTTTCAATAACCTCTCTAACATTCATTCTGTAAACTCCATATGCTCCTATTAAACAGTGAAATATAATTAGAAATATAAAATAACCATTCTCTCCTATTAAATCCATAAACATAGAACATAAAAAAGGTCCGCTAATTGCACCCATTCCAAAGGTAAATTGTAAACCTGCACCTGCAGCTACAAATTTTTCTTTAGCTATAAAATCATTAGTGTGAGCAAAAATTAATGCAAACATAGGAAGACTGAAGAAAGCATACAAACCTGTAAAAATATAAAACCAAAACTTTGAGCTCGCTAAACCTTCAGGTAAATGCATCGTACCCACTGAAAAAATTGCACATAACGCAAATAAAGCTGAAGCAAATGTAGAATATACTGTGACTGTTCTTCTGTCATAAATGTCTGATAGTTTACCAATAGGCCATTGCGAAATAGCGCCAGAAATAGCTATTAAAAAAGTTACAAAAGAAATTTCAAAAATACTAAAATTCATTGACGCTGCATAAACAGCAATTAAAGCAAACATAGCAGAGTGACAAATTCCACACAAAAGAGCACTTACAATTCCAAAAGGAGATGCTTCATAAAGTTCTTTAATTTTCATTCCTATAATTTTTTTAAACTTTGGTGGTTTTTTCTTAGTTAATAATATTGGAACAAGTGAAAGTGACATGAATAAAGAAACAAGTATAAATGGCTGAAAATTTTCTGGCTTACTGAAGTTTAAAAAAAACATTCCAATCGCCATAGATCCGTAAAGAACAATCATATAAATTGATAAAACACTACCTCTGTTTTTATTGCTTGCTCGGTCGTTTAACCAGCTTTCAGCAATTGTATATAAACATACCATTGAAAAACCTGAGGCAATTCTTAATATAAACCATGTAAATGGATTGACGATTATAGAGTGTACTAAAACAACGATAGAAGCAATTGATGCAAAAGCAGCAAATACTCTAATATGACCAACTCTTGAAACTAAAATCGGAACAGTTTTTGCTCCTATAAAATAGCCTACAAAATAACCTGACAACATGAAACCGGTTGCAGTTAAACTGAAACTTTCATGAACAGCCCTTACTCCAAGTAAAGAAACTTGAAAGCCATGAGCTATCATAATTAGACCCATGCCTGTGAATAATGCCCAGGAATTTTTAAGTATCTTTTCCATAATTGCGCTATCTATGGATGATTTGATAGTAAATCAAGAAATTAATTAATAATTTTTTCAGGCTCTCTTAGTTTAATAAATGAGTGGATACCTAAAGTAATTATGATCACGGCACCTCCAATGATCGTTTCCAAAGTTGGTTGTTCTTTAATAACTAACCAAACCCAAATTGGACCTATTATTGTTTCTAATAAGAAAAATAGATTTACTTCTTCTGCTGGTATAAATCTTGGTGCAATTGTTACCAAAACAAAAGGGAGGGCAACACAAATAATACACATTAGTGGTATGTAAATTTGATCAGTTCCAATTAAATTAAAGTTTTCAACAAAAAAGAAGGCAAATACTGCAACTCCTAATTTGCCCATTACAGCAGATGGCAAAAGATCTCTGTCTTTAGCATATCTAATAAGAACTGCATTTACAGCTAATCCTGCAGCTGTAACAAATCCCATTATATTCCCAAAAAGATTACCGACTTGAAGCGAGTCATAAAAAATAAATAAAGCCGCTAGGAATGTAATGAAAATGGCGATCCAAGTCCCTTTACTTGGCATTTCTTTTAAGAATATTGCCCCAAGTATTGCGGAAAGCATTGGGGCTAAAGCAATCATAATTAAAGTATTGGCTACGTTAGTATTTTGAATTGATACAATGAAAGTGATGTTGCAAATAGAAAAGCTAATTGCGTAAAATATACCAACTGTACCAACTTTAAAAAAAGCATTAATAAAATTTTGCCTATAAAATAATAGTAGTCCAAGTAAGACTATAAAGAAAGGTATGGCTCCTCTATAAAAAAGCATTCCCCATGTTTCTATGTCTGAAAGCCTGATAAGTAATGAATCAGGTGTAATGAACATCACAGCAACGAAGGCTAGTAGAGAGCCTTTCTTTTGATCTGATAATTTATTCAAGCTCTTAAACCTTTCCAAAATATCTTAGCAAGATTGATTTTAGACAGGTCGTAGTATGTTTTTAATCCAGTAGGGGACGTAACATTAATATCTCCATTTAGTTTCTGATCTATGAAGTCAATTCCAGCAAAATAAATATTATCTTTCTTTAATTTTTTTCCAATAAGTTTTGAAATTTTTATTTCTTTTTTTGTAAGTTCGGTCAGCTTAGGCACAGCCCCCTTACTCATATTACTCAAATATGAACCTTTTTTAGGAACTCTTGAAATTGCACCACACACTTTACCATTAATAATAAAAACTCTTTTATCTCCTTTAGAAATATTTTTTAAAAATTTTTGAAACATTGAATGGCCATTTTTATTTAAAAAATTTGTAATAAGTTTTTTATTAAACTTATTTTGTATTAGATGAATTTGATTACCTCCATATCCGTTAATAGGTTTCATAATAATACTTTTATTTTGTTTATAAAACTTTCTAATTTCTTCTATATTATTTGAAAATAAAGTATTAGGCATAAATTTGATAAAATGTTTTGAATACAATTTTTCTGATACATTTCTGATAGCAGTTGGATTATTTATTACTTTTACTTTTTTTAAGCCATCTAAAATAAGAGTAGTTATTAAATATTCTGAATTAAATGGAGGATCCTGCCTAATTAAAATAAATTTAAGATTTTCAACGTCAATTTTTTGTTTTTTATAAATTTTATAAAATTTTTTTTTCTCATAATTAAATTTTACAAATACTCCATTTGCATATGTCTTATTTTTGATGATGGATAAGTTTGAGGGAGTATAATAAAATATTTTATATCTTAATTTTTGAGCTTCATAAGCTAAAAATATTGATGTATCAGAGGAAATATTTATTTTATCTAATTTATCGCCTTGTATGCCTATTATTTTATTTGTCATATAAATCTTCTAAATTTTGAAATTTAGAGAATTTATTTATAACATGACTGGCGACTGTTTCTTTATTATTGATAATCTTATTTAAATGTTCCAGGTATTTAGTTTCGTTTGCACCGCTTTTTCCAATAAAATCTCTCTTTTCTAGGCCTTTTTCAGCAATTTTTAACAAGTTGGAGATCCAATAAATCATATCTTTACCCATTAAATTTGTATCAAGTCCTTTCATAGGCGCATCTTTATACGCATTTAATAAATCTTTCTTTTCCCATTTTGAAATAAATTCTAATGCTTCATCTAAATTACCATATAAAAGACCTGTAAAAAAAGCAGGACCAGCACAGATACAGTTCCAACCACAAGTATCCATAGATCTTAATTCAATGTATTGTTTTAATCTATTCTCTGTAAATATAGTACTTAAATGCAATCCAAGATCGTCAATACTTGGTAAGGATTTATTAATTTCTTGAATATTACCATTCATAAAATCAGAAAATTTATAATTTTTACCAGATAAATATTTATCATCTTTTTTCAAAAACAGTATTGGATAATCCATTACAAAATCAGCATATTTTTCAAAATCAACATTTTCTAAAAAAATTTCTGGAAGACCACCTCTTGATGTTTCTTGCCATACTTTTGATCGGTATGATAAATATTTACTATCTTTTTTCTCAACAATTGATGAGTTTGCAAAAAGTGCAATACTTAATGGAACTAAACTATTTGCTAATTTAAATTTTTTTATAAAATCATTCTCAGACGTGTAGTCTAGATTTAACTGCGTTCCAGATGTTCTATACATCATATCTAAACTGAGCGACCCACCTTTAGGCATATCCTTTGTCATTACTTCATATCTTTTTTTTGGATTATTTGGAATTTCAGATAATTTAGATATTGGATCAAATCCAGCACTTACTATTTTTAAGTCCAATTTTTCAACAACTTGTTTAAGTTCAAACAAATAACTATTAGCTTCAGAGCAAACTTCATGAATATTAGTTAATTGAGCACCTGCAAGCTCAATTTGATTGCCCGGTTCTAAAGTTATACTCTTATTGTCTTTATTTAACGCTATTACGTTTTCACCTTCATAAGATGGTTTCCAACCAAATTCATATAAAATTTTGAAAATCTCTTTAATTGTAGAATAATTAATTCTTTTATTGTTCTTCTTGTAGAAAAGAAATTTTTCGTGCTCAACACCTATTTTGGAATTTATAGGCTCCTTAATTCCTGATTTAAAATGATCTATTATGTTATCTTTATTCATGTTAATTATTTAATCACTTTTACTTAGATATTCAACAGCTTCGCTTATGTCGGTTAATTTGTTAGAACAAGTTTGATTTTTACATATAATAACACTTGGTCTTGTATCATTATTTAATTGGTAAACAAATGTTGCAACTCCTAGATATTCTTTTTGTAAATAAACTTGCATTTCCTTAATAGATTGAGATGTTCCATGGAATGTGAATGATAAACTATTATCGCAAATATCAAGGGTTTTAATAAAGCTAAACATCTGTGAATAATAAGAGTTTATAACTTGATGGAATGATTTTTTAAGCACTTCATTTCTTTCATACCATATTTTATCATTTGTAATTGAATATAATTTATTTGAAATTAATAGATAAACACTATTACCATTTGGAATGTTGCTATCATTTAAGTCTAGTGGACTCGCAAACAAATCATTATCTTTAATAATATTTTTCTGAAACAACCGAGTTTCGTTATTAAAGAATAATTCCCAAGTATCATTCATTATTTTTATTGATTTTTCCAAAGCTTTTTTATCAGCATTAACTTCATATAACGTTATCATGAGTAAAGCATAATATACATAGTCCTCAAGAAAAGTTTCTATTTCTTTATTTTCATAACAATGAATAATTTTTTGATGCAATTTTTTATTTAATATTTCAATCGTTTCTATTGTCTTACTTTTTAAATCTTCATCATCTAAATTTACTGAAGTTTTGAGAAGAACTTGGAGCATATATGCATTTAAATCAGTTTGCGATTTATCATCAAAAAATGGTTTTATTCTTTTTCTTCTAATATTAAGTAATTTATTTTTTATTCGATCGAGGTTATTTTTATCTTCATCAGGTATTAAATTTTTTTCTACCAGGATGTTGTTACCTTCAAAATTACCACTTTCTGAAATTTCATACCTATTTTCTAAAATTTTTATATCATCCTTTAAAAGATTTTTTAATTCTGGGTATGACCAAACATAATATTTTCCTTCAACACCTTCGCTATCAGCATCATATGCTGAGCCATATAATTCTTCTTTGTTTTTAAATTCATTATTAAAATATTGAATTGTTTGTAAAAGCTTATTTTTAAAATAATCATTTTTTGTCTTTTGATAAAATTTAGTTAAGAGATCGATAAATTGGATATTGTCATAAAGCATTTTTTCAAAGTGAGGAATTATCCATTTTTCATCAACAGCATATCTTGAAATTCCTCCTTCTAGTTGATCATAAATACCCTTGGAACAAAGATTATTGAGTAAAATTTCAACGGGCTTAAAATAATTTTTATTCTTAGTCTTTAAAAAGAAGTAAAACATTGCATCATATAAATAAAATTGGGGGAATTTCGGTGCTCCTTTGAAACTTCCGTTATTTTCATCTAAATAATTAATAATTTTTTCAACGAATGGCTCCAATGGCTGATTTAAAACTGCAGATCTTTGATTAATTTTTGAGAATATTTCTTTAACTTGTGGCGCCTGGGCTAAAATTTTCTCTCTATTTTCATTGTAAACGTTATGCACGTTGTTCAAGACTTTTTTAAAGTCAGGCCTTCCTTGAATTTCCTTTGGTGGAAAGTAAGTACCACCAGTAAAAGGTACGCCATTCTCATCCAAAAACATTGATAATGGCCACCCACCTTGTGCCCCAGTTAATATTGATAAGCTTCTTTGAAAGACATAATCTAAATCAGGTCTTTCCTCTCTATCAACTTTAATATTTATAAACTTTTCGTTCATCAGTTTAGCAGTTTCATCATTTTCAAAACTCTCATGAGCCATAACATGACACCAATGACAACTTGCATATCCAACGCTTAAAAATATAGGCTTTTTCTCTTTCTTAGCTTTATCTAAAGTATCTTTATTCCAAGGAAACCAATCAACTGGATTATCTTTATGTTGTTGAAGATAAGGACTTTTTTCGTTTTTTAAAATATTAGACAATTTAATGATGGTAGTAAGGTTTTCTTGAAAAAATATTCCTGACCATTGGTTCAAATTCTTTTAAAGTCATTGACTTATAATTTGGATCAAAAGAAGCCTGATCGTAGTTTTCACAAAAATCTATTGTTGCTTGATAATGTTCTGCATCTTTAAATTTTTCTCTTGCGTTCTTATCTCCACCCAAGTGCTCTGCAGAGTAATAAGTTTGAAATAAACCATGATGTAAAATAATCCAGTAAGTTTTTTCTGAAACATAAGGTTTAATTACTGATGCTGCATATTGAGAATGATTCATAGGAGCCAATTCATCTCCTAGATCGTGTAATAATGTGGCTACGACCATTTCTTCGTTTTCACCATTTTTAAATGCTCTTGTTGCAGCTTGTAACGAGTGTTCCAATCTTGTTATCTGATAGCCTTCAAGTGTAGTAGTTTGTGAAGCTAAATAATTTAAAATTCTATCTGCAGTTTTTCTTTCATACTGACTTTCTAACTTTTCCAAAAGTTGATAGTCATCTTTAGTACCATACTTCATTTCCGTAAAACTTACTTTTTTCATATTAATTATTCGATGCAGTACTCAATAAGGAAAGTTGGGTTACTTTATCTTCACCTAGTTCATCTATTATTTTTACAGGGTATTCACCTGTGAAATGGTGATCAGTTAATTGAGGATAATTTTCATTTCTTTTTTCAAATCCCATTCCTAAATATAAACCATTCAAACTTAAGAATTTTAGTGATTTTGCCTTAATAAATTCACATATTTCAGCTGTGGATTTGTTTGCTGCTAAAAGTTCTTTTTTTGTTGGTGTATCAACACCATAAAAATCAGGAAATTTAATTTCGGGGCTTGCTATTCTCACATGAACTTCTTTTGCTCCAGAATCGTATAACATCTTCACTATTTTTGACGATGTAGTGCCTCTAACAAGTGAGTCATCAACTAGAATTATTCTTTTATCTTTAATCACAGAAATATTCGGATTTAATTTTAACTTAACTCCTAAACTTCTTATTTGTTGAGATGGTTCAATAAATGTCCTTCCAACATAATGGTTTCTAATTAAACCTAAATCAAATTTTAGACTTTTTTCTTCAGCATATCCTAATGCAGCTGCGTTACCTGAGTCTGGAACAGGTACAACTAGATCTGCTTGTATTTCATCCTCTTTTGCTAACTGTAATCCAAAGTTTTTTCTATATTCATATGCAGTTTTACCGTTTAAAATACTATCTGGCCTAGAGAAATAAATATATTCAAAAACACAAGGTCTAATTTTTTTTGGTGGAAATGGTTTAATACTTTTTAACTCATCATTTTCAATATATACAATTTCTCCATTTTCAACTTCTCTTACAAATTTTGCTCCAATAATATCAAACGCACATGTTTCAGAGGCAAATACATATGAGTTTTTCAATTTACCAATTACTAATGGTCTAATTCCGTACGGATCTCTTACACCTATAAGAGTATTTTGTGTCATCATTACAAGTGCATAACCACCTTGAATTTGAAATATAGCATCTATGATTTTATCTATCGTTTTTCCTCTTTTTGATTTAGCAATTAATTGAACAATAGTTTCAGTGTCAGATGTTGTATAAAATATAGCACCATCCTGAACTAATTTATTCCTTAAAGTTATAGCATTTGTAAGATTACCATTGTGTGCAACACCAATACCACCTGCATTTGTATCAGCAAAAAAAGGTTGCACGTTCCTTAAAGCAGTTCCACCTGTCGTTGAGTAGCGATTATGACCAATTGCGTATTTTCCGGGAAGTTTTTTTAAAACTTTTTCATCGTTAAAATTATCACCAACTAACCCAAATCTTTTTTCTGAATGATATTTTTCCCCATCATATGAAACAATTCCACAGCCTTCTTGTCCTCTATGTTGAAGGGCATGCAGGCCTAAAGCTGCTAGGGTAGAAGCATCAGTGGAATTACTTATCCCAAAAACCGCACACTCTTCCTTAATTTTAGGATCATATATCTTGAACTTTTTCTTTAGTTTCTTCATATTCTTTTTTATCAGGAAATTCTTTTATAAGATAGTTACTACCTTTTTCAACCCATGCATATGTAAAAGCATCATCTAAATTAATTGGCCATTTTTTGTGGTTATAGATGATATTTATAGTTGTATAGA
>CACFTO010000007.1 GCA_902569245.1 uncultured Pelagibacteraceae bacterium
GGACTTACAAGGAGGTACGTTTACAATTAGCAATGGAGGTGTATATGGTTCCATGCTTTCAACACCGATATTAAACCCTCCTCAATCAGGCGTATTAGGTATGCATAATATTATTGAAAGACCAGTAAATGATAATGGTGAGATAAAAATAAAACCAATAATGTACTTAGCCTTGTCTTATGATCATAGAATTATTGATGGAAAGGAATCCGTGTCGTTCTTAAAAACTGTTAAAGAAAATTTAGAAGACCCTAGAAGATTGTTTTTAAATATCTAATGGCTGAAAAATTTGATGTTACTGTAATTGGGGGAGGACCTGCAGGATATGTTTGTGCGATTAGATTATCACAATTAGGATTAAAAACTGCATGTATAGAGTCCAGAGGATCTTTAGGAGGCACTTGTCTTAATATAGGATGTATCCCATCTAAAAGCCTATTAAATATGTCAGAAAGTTTTCATAGAGCTAAAAACTTCTCTGATATTGGCATCGAGACGGGGGAAATTAAGCTTAATCTGGAAAAAATGATGAGTAATAAAGACAGCTCTGTTGCAACACTTACAAAAGGAGTGGAGTTCTTATTTAAAAAAAATAAAGTCACTTACATTAAAGGAGTTGGGTCTTTTAGTGAAAAAAACGAAATTTTAATCAAAAATGATAAATCAGAGATCAAAATTAAAACTGATAAAACCATAATAAGTACTGGATCAGAACCTCTATCCCTTCCAGGAATAGATTTTGACGAAAAAAAAATTCTTTCATCAACAGGAGCTCTTAATATTTCAAAACTTCCAAAAAAAATGGTTGTTGTTGGAGGCGGGTATATTGGCTTGGAGATGGGTTCTGTATGGTCAAGACTAGGAACTGAGGTTCATGTTATAGAATATTTAGACCACATAACACCAGGACTTGATAAAGAAATTTCAAAGGAATTTATGAAAATATTAAAAAAACAGAATATTAAATTTGAATTAAATACTAAAGTTGAAAAAATTTCTAAAAAAGACCAAGGAGTAACAATAGAAACCTCTAATAAAGACGCAAAAAATAAAATTGAAGCTGACGTAGTTTTAATTTCTGTTGGAAGAAAACCTTACACTGATAAATTAAATTTAGAAAAAATTGGAGTAAATCTCGATAAAAAAGGAAAAATTATAGTTAATAAAAATTTTGAGACTAATGTTAAAAATGTTTATGCAATAGGAGATGTTATAGATGGTCCAATGTTAGCTCATAAAGCTGAGGAGGAAGGTATAGCAGTAGCAGAGTTAATTGCTGGACAGTCTGGTCATGTAAATTATGATATCATACCTGGAGTAATTTATACTTCACCTGAGGTAGCCTATGTTGGTAAAAATGAGGAACAATTAAAAGAAAGAAAAGTAAACTACAAAGTAGGTAAATTTCCGTTTATTGCAAACTCAAGAGCTAAAGCAATAAATGAGCCCGAGGGATTCGTCAAAATATTAGCTGAAAGTACAACCGATAGAGTATTGGGAGTGCATATAATCGGACCTCATGCTGGAGAAATGATTGCAGAAATGTCCATAGCAATGGAATTTGGCGCTAGTTCTGAAGATATTGCGAGAACATGTCATGCTCATCCTACTTTTTCAGAAGCGATAAAAGAAGCTGCTTTATCTGTAGATAAAAGACAAATTCACTCTTAGTATATTTCATAATTTATTTATGAAATATCCTGTCCTAATTCCTAATATATTTAACTTCCCTTTTACATATGAAAGTGACTTAGATCTTAAATTAGGAGATTATGTTTATGTTCCCTTTGGAAAATCAAAAATAACAGGAGTTGTGTGGAATGAATTTGAAAAAAAAAATAACAAAAATTTTCAGATAAAAAAAATTCTTAAAAAAATAGAAATTGAACCACTTAAAAAAGAAACTATAACCTTTTTGAATTGGTTTTCTGAATATAACTTAGTGCCAAAAGGAATGTGTTTAAGACTACATTTACTTAGTGGAGAAGCAATCACTAATTATGAAGATGAAGATTATCTATCCTATAATAAACAAAAGTTTGTAAATAAGTTTACCCTGTCTTCAGATCAAAGAGAAATATTTGAGGAAATGTCAAAAAAAAATAATAAATTTAGGGTCCATCTTTTACAAGGGACTACAGGTTCAGGAAAAACAATTGTTTATTTTAAACATATAAAACAATTGTTAGAAAAAGGCTATCAAGCAATGATTCTACTACCTGAAATTGGTTTAACCGCAGAATTTGAAAATAAATTTGAGGAATTTTTTGGTTTCAGTGCTGCAGTGTGGCACTCTGGAATAACACCTAAAAAAAAGAAAATAATCTGGAGTGGAGTATCATCAGGAAAAATTAATGTAATTATTGGAGCTCGTTCCTCATTATTTTTACCATTTAAAAATCTTGGAATTATAGTTGTAGACGAAGAGCACGATCAATCATTTAAACAAGACGAAGGAGTAATTTACAATGCAAGAGACATGGCAATTGCTAGAGCTAATTTTGAAAATATCCCTATCAATCTTGTTACTGCTGTACCCTCAATAGAAACATATTCAAATATTAAGAAAAAGAAATACTCTGTTTCACGTTTAACTAAAAGATATAAAGATGCAAATTTACCCACATATAAAATAATAGACTTAAACAAAAATAAGTTAGATAAACAATCATGGATTGCTAATAAAACTTTAGAAAAGGTAAATAATCACTTAAAAAAAAATGACCAAGTATTATTTTTTATTAATAGAAGAGGTTTTGCTCCATATGCTCTTTGTAAGAAATGTTTAAATGTTTATTCCTGTCCAAATTGTTCAATAAATTTAGTATATCACAAATATAAAAATAAATTACTTTGTCATTATTGTGGTTTTCAATCTCAGTTAAGCAGGAATTGTAAGAAAGGTGAAGTATGTGATTTTGTTTTTAGTGGTCCTGGGGTAGAGAGAATTTCTGAAGAGGTTAAACTCAAATTCCCAAAGAATAAAATATCAATTTTTTCAAGTGATACTATGAATAAAAAATCTTCTAAAAAAAAATTAGAAGATATAGTTAAAGGAAAAATTGATATACTTATTGGAACACAACTAATTTCTAAAGGTTTTCATTTTCCAAAATTAAACTGCATTGTTATTTTAGATATTGATCTTAATTCAAATGGACATGATTTAAGAACTGCGGAAAAAAACTTACAACTCTATCACCAATTATCTGGACGGGCTGGTAGAACCGGTAAACCAGCTACAGTATATTTTCAAACTTACAACTCAAACCAAAGTATTATAAATCAAATAACAAATCCTGATCCTTTTATTTTTTTAGAAAATGAATTGAAATTAAGAGAGAAAAATAATCTACCACCTTATGAAAGATTTGTTTCATTAATACTCACCTCTTCAAATGAAAGAAGTTTAGAAAAAGAGTCAATGCACATAAAAAAAATGTTATCAGAATCCTTAAACGACAAAATTTTGGGACCTGTTAATGCACCTATATATCGAGTTAGACGAAAGTATAGGCAGAGACTTTTGATAAGATCTAAAAAGGGTTCTAATATTCAAAAAAGATTGAGTGAAATCTTAATTACATACAAATTACCTAAAGAAATAAAACTAACAGTTGATGTTGACCCAATAACCTTTAATTAATTGACAAATTTTGCACTATTTAGTCAATCTGTTACTTGAAGACACCAAACTCATATGCTACTTAATCCAAAAAAATCTTCTAAAATAAAGGGTTAAAATTGAGCAAAAATAACAGTTTTTCAGCAACCACAGCAAGCAGGTATTCTTTAGCACTATATGAACTGGCTAATGAAAATAATTTAATAGATGAGGTTGAAAAACAATCAATATCTTTTTTAAGATTAATAGATGAAAGCAAAGATTTTAGTTCATTAATAAAAGATCCAACTAACTCTGTAAATGAACTTCAGGATGTAATTAACAAAATTGCCGAAAATTATAAATTAAACTCTTTAATGTCAAAATTTTTAGGTTTTCTAATATCTAAAAGAAGATTTTTTTATGTAAGAACAATTCTTCAAGATTTTATAGATACTTGTTCGAAAAAAAGAGGAGAAGTAAAAGCTGAACTAATTTCCTCTAAAGAATTATCAGGAGAACAAGTAAATAAAATAAAAGACGAACTATCTCAAAATTTTAATGCAAAAATAAAATTAGACTATAAATATGACAAAAGTTTAATTGGAGGTTTAGTAATACAAGTTGGCAGTATTATGGTAGACACCTCTATTAAAAATAAATTACAACAAATCGAAAATACAATGATAGAGGCTTAAATGGAAATAAATCCTTCAGAAGTAACACAAATATTAAAAGAACAAATTAAAAAGTTTGGAGATAAAGCTGAGGTTACAGAGGTTGGTCAAGTTTTATCAGTAGGTGATGGTATAGCAAGAATATATGGATTAGATAATGTTCAAGCTGGAGAAATGGTAGAATTTTCTGACGGCTCGAAAGGAATGGCATTAAACCTAGAGAGTGAAAATGTAGGTGTAGTAATTTTTGGTGATGATAGAGCAGTCAAAGAAGGTGATACTGTAAAAAGAACTGGTGCAATTGTTGATACACCAGTTGGGAAAGAATTGCTTGGTAGAGTAGTTGATGGTTTAGGAAACCCAATTGATGGAAAAGGTGCGTTAGATAAAAGTTTAAAAAGAAGTAGGGTTGAGGTTAAAGCTCCTGGTATAATTCCACGTAAATCTGTAAGTGAACCAATGCAGACTGGTCTTAAATCAATTGATAGTCTAGTTCCAATTGGAAGAGGACAAAGAGAATTAATTATTGGTGACAGACAAACAGGCAAAACAGCAGTTGCAATTGATGCTATAATAAACCAGAAAAAAATTAACGATTCAGGTGATGAGAAGAAAAAATTATATTGTATTTATGTGGCCGTAGGCCAAAAGAGATCTACAGTTAGACAGATTGAAAAAACACTAGAAGAAGCTGGTGCGATGGAATACACAACAATAGTTGCAGCAACTGCATCAGATGCAGCCCCTTTACAATTTTTAGCCCCTTATACTGGATGTACTATGGGTGAGTATTTTAGAGATAATGGGATGCATGCCTTGATTATATATGATGATTTATCAAAACAAGCTGTTGCATATAGACAAATGTCACTTCTATTAAGAAGACCTCCTGGAAGAGAAGCATATCCTGGAGATGTGTTTTACTTACATAGTAGATTACTTGAAAGAGCTGCAAAATTAAGTGATGAGCATGGTGGAGGATCATTAACCGCTCTTCCAATAATCGAAACCCAAGGTGGTGATGTCTCTGCATTTATACCAACAAATGTTATTTCAATTACTGATGGTCAAATATTTCTTGAAACTGAACTTTTTAACCAAGGTATAAGACCTGCCATAAATGTCGGATTATCCGTATCAAGAGTTGGATCATCTGCTCAAACTAAAGCGATGAAGAAAGTTTCAGGGTCCATGAAATTGGAGCTCGCACAATATCGTGAAATGGCTGCGTTTGCACAATTTGGTTCAGACCTTGATGCGTCTACTCAGAAATTACTTAACAGAGGATCAAAGTTAACTGAACTCTTAAAGCAAAATCAATATTCTCCCATGACAGTTGCGGAACAAGTCATTTCTGTATTTTGTGGAGTTAGAGGACATCTTGATGATATTGAACAAAAGGATATTTCAAGTTTTGAGAGTAAAATTATTGAAAAATGTAAATCTGAAAAGCCAGACATTATTGAGTCAATAACAGCTTCAGGAAAACTTGAAGATGATAAAGAAAAAGAATTGAATGAAATTATTTTACAACTTAAGAAAGATTTTAACTCATAAAAAATAATGGCTAGTTTAGACGATCTAAAAAAAAGAATATCAAGTGTTAAGTCTACGCAGAAAATTACTAAGGCAATGAAAATGGTCGCTGCTGCAAAATTGCGAAGAGCCCAAGAGAGTGCTGAGAAAGGCAGACCTTACTCTGATAAAATGAATAATATTATTTTAAATTTATCAAATGGTATATCTGACATTGATAACGCTCCGAAACTTTTATCTGGTACTGGAGAAGATAAAGTGCATCTATGTGTAGTAATGACATCGGATAGAGGTCTTTGCGGAGGTTTTAATACAAATATTATTAAAAAAGCTAAACTATATTTTCAAAAAATTTTAGATGAAGGAAAAACTTTAAAAATTATTACAGTGGGAACTAAAGGTTATGACCAACTAAAACGTCTATACGGTGATAATATTATCGAAAGAATATCTTTTAAAGAATCAAAAAATATTAATTATTTTGATGCTGATAAAGTCGGTAAGATAGTTATTGAAAAATTTGAAAAAAAAGAATTTGATGTATGTGCAATTTTTTATAACCAATTTAAGAATGTAATTACTCAAATACCACAAGAACAACAAATTATTCCTTTAAAAACATCTGAAAAAAATGAAAATTCATCAGAAGATAACTATGAATTTGAACCCGAAGAAGATGAGATATTGAGCAACTTGTTACCTAAAAATATTTCAACTCAGATTTTTAAAGCGATGTTAGAGAATTCAGCTAGCGAGCAAGGTTCAAGAATGAGTGCAATGGATAATGCAACCAGAAACGCAGGTGAAATGGTTGACAAACTTACTATTGAGTATAATAGAAGTCGTCAGGCAGCAATTACTAAAGAGTTAATAGAAATAATTTCAGGAGCAGAAAGTTTATAATTATGAGAAAAGGACAAATAACACAGATCATTGGGGCGGTAGTAGATGTAAAATTTGAGGGAGAACTACCAGAAATTTTAACTGCATTAGAGTGCGATAACGGTGGAAATAGATTAGTTTTAGAAGTTGCTCAACACTTAGGGGAGTCAAGTGTCAGAACAATTGCAATGGATGCAACAGAAGGTCTTAAAAGAGGAGACGAGGTAACAGACACAGCTGCTCCAATTAAAGTTCCAGTGGGGCCGGAGACTCTTGGAAGAATTATAAATGTGATTGGTGAGCCTATTGATGAAAGAGGAGAAGTTAAAAGTTCAGATAACTGGCCAATTCATAGAGCTGCACCAGAATTTAATGATCAATCAACAGAAACTGAAATACTTGTTACAGGAATAAAGGTTATTGATCTTTTAGCACCCTACGCAAAAGGTGGTAAAATTGGTTTATTTGGTGGAGCCGGAGTTGGTAAAACTGTTTTAATTATGGAATTGATTAACAACGTTGCAAAAGCTCATGGTGGATTTTCTGTTTTTGCAGGAGTAGGAGAAAGAACTAGAGAGGGAAATGACCTCTACCATGAAATGATAGACTCGGGTGTTATTAAAACTGATGGGGAAGGTTCTAAAGCAGCATTAGTTTATGGACAAATGAATGAACCTCCAGGAGCAAGAGCGCGAGTTGCTTTAACTGGATTAACTGTTGCTGAGTATTTTAGAGATCAAGAAGGTCAAGATGTGTTATTCTTCGTTGATAATATATTTAGGTTTACACAAGCAGGATCTGAGGTCTCTGCATTGCTTGGTAGAATACCTTCAGCTGTAGGATATCAACCAACATTAGCAACTGATATGGGTAACTTACAGGAAAGAATTACAACAACGAATAAAGGTTCAATTACATCTGTTCAGGCAATTTATGTTCCTGCAGACGACTTAACTGACCCCGCACCTGCAACTTCATTTGCTCACTTAGATGCAACAACTGTACTTTCTAGACAGATTGCTGAAATTGGAATTTATCCAGCGGTAGATCCACTAGACTCAACGTCTAGAATTTTAGATCCTAGAATAGTTGGTGATGAACATTATAGAGTTGCTAGAGAAGTACAAAAAGTTCTGCAAACTTATAAATCTTTACAAGATATTATCGCAATTTTAGGTATGGATGAATTGTCAGAAGAGGATAAATTAGTTGTTGCTAGAGCTAGAAAAATACAAAGATTTCTTTCTCAACCTTTCTTTGTAGCTGAAGTATTTACTGGCTCGCCAGGTAAGCTTGTAGATTTAGAGTCAACCATCAAAGGCTTTGATGCTATTTGCAAAGGCGAATATGATCACTTACCAGAAGCCGCATTTTATATGGTTGGCACTATTGAAGAAGCTATTCAAAAAGCTGAGAGTTTAGCTAACGAAGCTGCCGCATAATGAGCGAAGAATATTCTGTAGAAATAGTAAACCCTGAAAAATCATTTTTATCAAAAAATGATGTCACCGAGGTAGTTGTCCCTGGATTTGAAGGTGAGATAGGGATTTTAAAAGACCATATTTCTATTATTTCTTTTTTAAAACCAGGAATAATTAAAATATTTTCAAAGTCTGGCGAGGAAAGTTTTTATGTAAATGATGGAATAATTGAATTTAAAGATAATAATCTTTCTATACTTACAAGTCTTATTTTAAATTTAAAAGACATTGATAAAGAAAAAATTTCAGAAATTCAGAAATCTGCTGAGGAAGAACTTAATAAGTCTGATATAAATGATCAGGAAAAATATTTGCTTGATCAAAAACTTGAAGTATTAAAATCAATTAATTAAAATTTTTTTTACTTCTTCTTGAATTTTTTCGTATATATGTAGTTTAAATTCTACCACAAGTTCAGTAATTTTATCTGGATCTACCCATCTCCATTCAAGAAATTCTGGATGTTTTGTATTAATATTAATTTCTTTTTCTTCACCATTAAATCTCATTATATACCATTGTTGTTTTTGACCTTTAAATTTACCTTTCCAAATAATTCCTAATAATTCATTTGGTAAGTGGTAGGTAAGTAAGCCATCAATTTTTTTAATTAAGCTTACTGATTTAATACTAGTTTCTTCTTTTAATTCTCTAATTGCAGCCTCATAAAAGTCTTCACCCTTATCAACCCCACCTTGTGGCATTTGCCAAAAGTTTTTTTTATTATCTATTCTTTTTGCAACAAAAATTTTATTTTCTTTATTTAAAACAACTATCCCAACACCACTTCTAAGTGGTAAATTTTTATATTTCTCTTTCATTTTAACCGTTTAAAAGCTCTAGAGCGAATTGAAGTTGATTGTCTGTATCAGTATTAAACCTAAAGTCATCAGATCCTTCAGCTACCTCAATATCAGGCGAGACACCTATTTCTGATATAGATTTTCCTGATGGAAGATAATATTTAGATACAGTCAATCTTATTGCACCTTTATTTTTGAGAGGAATGATTGATTGTACAGAGCCTTTACCATAGCTATTTTCTCCAATTATTATTGCTCTTTTGTGATCCTTTAGCGCCCCTGCTACAATTTCAGATGCAGATGCTGAACCATAATTTATTAGTACAACAATTGTATCTCCATCTAATATATCACCTTTTCTTGCAAAGAATTTTCTACTTTCATATTTTCTTTTACTTTTTGTTGAAACAATTTCTCCACTATCTATAAAAAAATCTGTAATTTTAATTGCCTGAGAAAGTAGTCCACCAGGATTATTTCTTAAATCTAAAATATAATTTTTAACATTTTCATTTTTTTTAAACTCTTTAATTTTGTCTCTAATTTGACCACTACTGTTTTCATTAAAAGAAGTAAGTCTTAAGTAACCAGTTTGATTATCTAATATCTCAGATTTTACTGATGAAACTTTAATTTTTTCTCTAGTAATATTAAAAACTAATGCCTTTCGTTCACCTCTTCTTCTAACTGTTATTTCAATATCTGATCCAACAGGACCCCTCATTATGTCAACTGCTTCGCTTAAAGATTTACCTTGAACCTGAATATCATTAATTCTTACTATATAATCACCAGCTTTAACTCCTGCTTCAGCCGCAGGTGAATCGTCCATAGGTGTTATTACCTTTATTACTCCAGCTTCCATGCTCACTTCAATTCCTAGTCCTCCAAATTCTCCACTCGTTTCTGTTTGCATACTTTGATAAGACTCTGGTGACATATAAGCAGAATAAGGATCTAAGGATTGAAGAACACCATTGATTGCAGCATCCATTGCATCACTTTGGTTTACCTCATCAACAAATTCTTTATTAATTTTATCTAAGACTTCTGAAAAAACATCTATTTTTTTATAAATATCACTCTCTTCTGATACGGCAACAATACTAGTTACAAAAAAATAAATAAATAATGATAAAAAATATGTTTTAAGTTTTTTCATCATATTATTACTTTTTCTTTAGGAATCAATTCAGACCATATTTTTTCTAATTCATAAAATTTTCTTTTTTCAGGATTGAAAATATGAATAATAAGATCAATTCCATCTACAAGTTTCCAATCACTACTTTCTCTTCCTTCAATTTTACAATTGCTTACACCATTTTTTTTTAAGTATTCATATACTTGCTCTGATAAAGCTTGGATATGTCTTGAAGACGTCCCGCTAGCGATTATCATTTGATCCGCTATTGATGATTTTCCATCTAAATCTATTGAAACAATATCTAGGGCTTTATTTGCATCTAAGAGATTGACCACATCTTTGTGAAGAGTAGAGATTTTGTCCATTAATTATTAAAAGAGTATCAAATTTTTCTTAATTTAGAAGATGAAATATTGACCTTATTAAATTTTATAAATTTTAAGCTTTTCTTACTATATTTTTTAAAGCTTCTAGAACTTAATGATTTAGCCTTATATCTGTCTCTATCAAATACTAGAATGTTACAAATAGATGAAATTAAATCAGAGTTTTTCCATTTATGAAAATTAATCAAACTATCTGCTCCCATTATAAAATAAATATCAGTGTTTTTATTATTTTTTTTTATATGCTTTATGAGGTCAATTGTTCTATTTGATTTAATTTTATCCTCAAAATATTTAACTTTTATAAATAGATTTTTTTGAGCAATTTTTTTTGCAAAATTTATTCTTTTATCTAAACTTAAACTACTTTTTTCTTTAAATGGATTTTTTTTGGTTACCGCCCAAATAATTTTATCAATATCAAACCTTTTTTTTGCTTCTTTAGAGATACTTAAATGTCCTTTGTGTGCTGGATCAAAAGTGCCTCCAAGAATACCAATTTTTTTTTTATTTCCTTGTTTGTCCGGATCCATATATCTCATATTTGTAACTAACAAGCTGGTTTAGTCCAACAGGACCTCTTGGTGGAAGTTTATTTGTTGAAATTCCAACTTCACCTCCAAAACCAAATTCTCCTCCATCAGCATACTGAGTTGAAGAATTGTGAATAGCGATCGAACTTTTAATATTTTTTATAAAAAATTTTGCAGAAATTTTATTATTTGTAATTATCGCGTCAGTATGCATTGTTCCATATTTATTGATATGATTTACTGCATCATTAATATCGTTCACTAATTTTACAGAAATTTTTGAAGATAAATGTTCCTTCGACCATGTTTTATTATTTGCTAATTTTGAATTTCCGTTAAACAATTTAGAAATTTTTGTATCAGCATAAATAGAACAACCTCTCTTAGTGAGTTCATTTAATATCTCATTTACATTTTTTGATTTATTTTTATGTATTAAAAGTGTCTCGGTAGCTCCACAAATACTAGTATTACGTAATTTAGCATTGATTAATATTTTTTTTGCCATTGAAAGATTTGCATCTTTATCAATATATGTATGACATATACCTTCAAGGTGTCCAATTACAGGAACAGAGGATAAATCTTGAACTTTTTTTACAAGACTTTTTCCACCTCTTGGAATAATAACATCTATATATTTTGACATTTTTGACAGCATGTAGTCGACCAGTTTTCTATTTTTATTCTCTATAAACTGAACAAAATTCTTATTTATTTTGTATTTTTCTAATGATTTTCTAAAAAGATTAGCTAAAATTTTATTACTAAAGTAAGCCTCTGATCCTCCTCTTAATATTACGCAGTTCCCAGATTTAAAACAAAGTGTAGATACATCCGAAGTTACATTTGGTCTACTTTCATAAATTACACCAATAATACCAATCGGAATTGATACTTTCTTTATTTTAAAACCGTTTGGTCTTTTCCAGGTCTCTATATCAACATCTACTGGATCCTTAAATTTTGCAATAGTTTCAATTGATTTAATAATTGAGCTTATTTTGTCATTACTAAGAGCAAGTCTTTTAATTAAATTTTCTTTAAGTTTTTTAGATTTGGCTATTTTTATATCTTTTGTGTTTTCGACTAAAATTTTATTTTGGTTTTTTTTAATAAGTTGAATGTAATAATTTAATACTTTATTTTTTTTTTTATTACTTATTTTGTTTCGAAAAGCAATTTTCGCATTTGTACCAATTTTTTCTAAATTTTTAATCATTTGATTAATACCATATCATCTTTATGAATAACTTCTGATTTTGAAATATAACCTAAAATATCATTTATTTTATTAGAGTGCTTCCCTTTAATTTTCAAGATTTCATCCGAAGAGAAACTGCTTAATCCTCTGGCAAATTCGGTCATATTATTGTTTAGGATTTTGATATGATCACCTTTGCTAAAACTGCCTTGAACATCCTTAATCCCCGCGGCTAGTAAACTTTTCCCATTGTTCAAAGCTAATAATGCACCTTCATCAATAATTATTTTTCCCTTTGGAGAAACTGAGCTTATGATCCACTTTTTTCTCGCATCTAATTTTGAAATTTTAGGCAAAAACCAAGTACATATATTTTCAGTTAAAATTTTTTGAATTGGTCTACTTATTAAGCCATTAGCAATCGCCATATGGCATCCTGAGAATTGACAAATTTTAGCAGCATCAATCTTTGTTTTCATTCCACCAGATCCAAATTCTCCAGATTTATTTGTTGCTAATTTTTCCACATTTTGGTCAATATTTTTAATTTCACGAATTAGTTTAGCTTTTTTGTCTAATTTTGGATCTTTAGAGTAAAGACCACTTACGTCAGATAATAAAATTAAACAATCTGCACTTGATATTTGTGCAACCCTAGAAGCTAATCTGTCATTATCACCATACTTTATCTCAGAAGTGGCTATACTATCATTTTCATTTACTATTGGAATAAAACCAAGACTAAATAAATTCTCAAAAGTCCTTTTTGCATTAATAGCCCTTCTTCTTTTTTCTGTATCCTCGAGTGTTAACAAAATTTGAGAAAGATTGATTTTTGACTTATTAAAAGTTTTTTTAAAAAGATTCATTAACTCAATTTGGCCAATTGATGCTACTGCCTGACTTTTATCAAGTTTCAATTTTTTTTTACTTAATTTTAATTTTTTACATCCTAAAGCAATTGCTCCTGAACTAACCAAAATTATATTTTTTTTTAATTTTTGTAGATGTTGAATATCTTTTGCAAATTCTGACAACCATTTTTCTCTGATAATTTTTTTGTCATTAATCAATAAAGATGATCCAATTTTTATAACGACAGTCTTTGAGTCTTTAAGATACATAATTAAGCAATGTTGATTTAATATCAGATACTGATTTTTTATCGAGTGTTGATGTTGTAAAAGCGGATTTCTTGATAATTTTTTTAAAATCTTTTATTTTTTCTTTTATTTCATTCTCATCAATTAGGTCTATTTTATTAAACACTATTATTTCCTGCTTTTTTAATAACTCTGAACTATATTTACCCATTTCATCCCTCACTTGAAGATATGAGTTAATTAAATCATTTTCTGATACATCAATTAGATGCAAAAGCGCTTTGCATCTTTCAATATGTTTTAAAAATTTTATCCCTAATCCAGTTCCTTGATGTGCTCCTTCAATTAATCCTGGAATATCTGCTAAAGTTATCTCTTTATCGTCATACATTGCGACACCTAGATTTGGATTTAAAGTTGTAAATTTATAATTTGCAATTTTAGGAGTGGCACTTGTTAATGATGCTAATAAGCTAGATTTTCCTGCATTGGGTAATCCAATGATACCAATATCAGCAATTGTCTTAAGTTGTAAATAAATCCAGAATTCTTCTCCAAATGTACCTTTTGTAAATTTCTTTGGAGCTCTATTAGTTGATGATTTAAACCTTGTGTTACCAAAACCTCCTTTACCACCTATAGCTGCAACAAATTTTTCATTTTCCTCCTTGAAATCAAAAATCAGGGTTTTATTGTCTTCCTCAAATACTTGTGTTCCAACTGGTACTTTTAGATATAGATCTTCCCCTCCTCTTCCTGTTTTATTTTTCCCACTTCCATCTCTACCTCTATCAGCTTTAAAATGCTGTTGATATCTAAAATCAATTAGTGTGTTTAAATTTCTCTCTGACACAAGAATAATAGAACCACCTTTCCCTCCATCGCCTCCGTCAGGTCCTCCAAATTCTATAAATTTTTCTCTTCTAAAACTAGGAGAACCAGATCCACCGTCTCCAGCTTTTATAAATATCTTTACTTGATCTAAGAATTTCATGATTTTACAGAATTAATTAGCTGTCTACTAATTAGGCTTTACTGATACGTAAGTTCTGTCTGATTTGCTTTTTTTAAAAACAACTTTTCCTTTAACAACAGAAAAAATTGAATGGTCTTTACCCATTCCAACATTTTCTCCAGGAAAAATTTTAGTGCCTCTTTGTCTTACAATAATATTTCCAGGTATTACTAATTCACCACCATATTTTTTTACACCTAGTCTACGGCCTGCACTATCTCTTCCGTTTCGCGATGATCCACCTGCTTTTTTTGTTGCCATAAATTACCTATTTATTTCGAAGCCTCAATTTTTTCTTCTTTAGCTTCTTTAACTACAACTTCCTTTTTTTTCATCTTTTCAGCCTCTGATAAAACTTTACCATCTTTTGAAAAAATTTTGTTAATTCTTATTAGTGAATACTGTTGTCTGTGCCCATTTTTACGTCTTGAATTTTTTCTTCTTCTTTTTTTAAAAATAAGAACAGTTCTCTCTTTGCCATTTTTTAATAATTCAGCTTCAACTTTCGCACCATCCACAGTTGGTGTACCTAATTCAATACTTTTATCATCTCCATAAGCTAAAATTTCTTTAAATTCTACTTTAGAGGCTGGATTTGATTCAGCTAATTTTTCTACTTTTATTATTTCACCAGCTGATACTTTGTACTGTTTTCCACCTGATTGTATTACTGCGTATGACATAAATGATCTTAATTTTTAATTATCAGCAATATAGTCAGGGCCTTATTTTAGTCAAGCTGAATAAGCTAGAAATTATCCTTTAAATCTCTCAATTTTGAAAAGTTTTTAACGTTTTTTGATCTTAGAAAAATATTGGTTTGTAGTTCTTCTTCAAGAGTAGAGGGTATAGTTGGTATTCCTTTTGCTAACTTATTTTTTACTGTCTCAATTTTTGAAATTAGTCTCTTGTTATCTGAATCATACTTTAAACAAAAATCCGAATTTTTTAATGTATATTCATGTCCACAATAAATTTTTGTATCTAAAGGTAAACTCTTTATTAACTGTAAGGAATTAAACATTTCTTCATGAGTGCCCTCAAATACTCTTCCACAACCTAATGAAAATAATGTATCTCCAGAAAATAATGCATTTTCTTTGAAAAAATAAAAACATACATGACCTAAAGTATGTCCTGGAATATGAAAAACTTTTGCTTCAAACATACCATCTTTCCAAATTTCATTATTTTTTACCAATATATCTATTTCAGGTATTCTGTGTTTGTCCTGATCAAAACCGATAACTTTGGCATTATATAATTTTTTAAGCTCTTTATTGCCTCCAACATGATCATAATGATGGTGAGTGTTCATTATAAATTTTAATTTTAAGTCTAGACTTTCAATTTTATTTATTACAGGCTCTGCTTCGCTTGGATCTATCACAACAGCAGATCTATTAATTTCATCAATTAATAAATATGAAAAATTATCCTCTAAACATTTTATTATTTCTATTTTCATATTATTTCTCTAGTAGAAAAATACCTAATTCAGATATAAGGTTTTTAAATTTCAAATTTGAAGATGTAATTTTTGAAGTTTTTTGTCCATTTAAAGAAATTGTTTGAAAAATATTGATCCCTTTATTATTACAAAAATTATAAAAGTCTTGAATAGTGCACATATGTAAATTTGGAGTGTTATACCATTCATAAGGCAAATTTTTGGTAATTGGCATTTCTCCTTTAAAAAGTAAATCTACTCTAACTTTCCAATGTCCAAAATTTGGAATGGTTACAATAACTTTTTTACCCACTCTTAGTAAATTTTTAATTACATTCTCTGGACTCATGAAAGCCTGTAGTGTTTGACTTAGAATCACGTAATCAAAAGATAAATCTGGAAATTGTTTTAAGTCATTCTCTGCATCACCTTCAACTACAGCTAGTCCATTAGATAAACATTTTTTGACTTTTTCTTTAGAAATTTCAAGCCCCCTGATATCTACCACTTTATTTTTTAATAAATATTCCATCAAAATTCCATCACCACATCCAACGTCCAGGACTCTTGATTTTTCATCAATTAATTCTGATATTACTTTAAATTCTTCTTTCATTTATATTTAAATAAGTAGTATTTAAGTAGTTTTTAATAGTGCTTAAAAAATCTGGTACATCTAATAAAAAAGAGTCATGACCTTTATCAGTTTTAATTTCTACAAAGCCAACATCAGCTCCTATAGCATTTAGTGCTATTACAATGTCTTTATTTTCAGAAGTTGGATATAACCAATCCGAAGTAAATGAAATAATAAAAAATTTTGTCTTACTATCTTTAAAAGCTTTAGAAAGATTCCCACCATGTTGTTTAGTTAAATCAAAGTAGTCCATTGCTCTTGTAATATATAAGTAACTATTTGCATCAAATCTATCTACAAACATAGAGCCTTGATATCTTAAATAACTCTCAATTTGAAAGTCAGCATCGAAACTAAATTTTAAATCAGATCTTTCTTGTAGATTCCGACCGAATTTCTCTTGTAATCCTTTTTTTGATAAATAAGTAATATGTGCTGCCATTCTAGCTACAGCTAAACCTTTATCTGGATTAAATGTCTTTCCGTCGTATAAACCATCTTTCCAATTAATATCGGACATAATTGCTTGTCTTCCGAGTTCATTGAATGCAATATTTTGGGCTGAGTGACTAGCTGTACAAGCAATTGGCAAGGCAACCTTAGCTTTGTTCGGAAAATTCGATACAAATTGTAATACTTGCATACCACCCATTGAACCACCAGCAACTGCAAATAATTTTTCTATTTTGAAGTGATCCAAAAGTTTGTATTGCGCATTAACCATATCGTTTATTGTAATAACCGGAAAATTTATCCCTAAAGGTTTGTTGGTTAATGGATCAATAGTCCTGGGTCCATATGATCCCATACAACCACCAATGACATTTGCACAAATCACAAAAAATTTTTTAGTATCAAACGCTTTATCTGGGCCAACTGCATAATTCCACCACCCTTCTTTATTCGTCACAGGGTTTATATCAGAAGCAAACTGATCTCCTGTTAGTGCATGAAAAATTAATATGGCATTATCTTTTTTTTCATTTAAATTTCCGTAAGTCTCATAAGCTAATGGAAAATTTGATATTTCTTTTCCACAATCAAGTTTAAGAGGTTGTTTAATTATTATACTTTTCATTTTATCAAAATTACTCATAATATTTTTGCTGAATGAATTGTGAGAAAAAAACTTATTTAGCAGGTTTTTTATAGCGCTCGCAATTCAGTTAAATCAGCGCAAAAACGTTTTATAAGATAGCTTTTTGGATGTCAATTTTTTTAGAATTATTGATTGTATTATCCAATTATCTGACTATTTATTAATAAAACTAAGCATCATGAATACTCCATTATTTAGAAAATTAAACCTAGAGACTTACAAGCCAGGAAGATCATTCTTAAATAAAAAAAAAAATATAATAAAACTATCAGCTAATGAGTCAGCTTTAGGCATGAGCAAAAAAGCTAATAAAGCAATAATAAAATTTAAAAATAATATATCAAAGTATCCGGATGGGAAATTTAAAGAATTAACATCCACAATTTCAAAAAAATATAAATGCAAACAAAATCAGGTTATTTGTGGATCTGGATCAGACGAAATTATTCAAATGTTATGCCAGTTGTTTTTAAACAAAGGAGACGAGGTAGTTGTTCCAGAATACAGTTTTTTAATGTACAGAATTTATGCCAAAATAGTAGGAGCAAAAGTTATATTTTCTAAAGAAAAAAATTTTAAAGTATCAAATAATGAAATTTTAAAAAAAGTATCAAACAAGACCAAGATTGTATTTTTAGCTAATCCAAATAACCCTACAGGTACATACATTTCTAAAAAAAAGTTATTAGAATTAAGAAAGCGTTTAAATAAAAAAATTTTACTTGTTGTTGATGACGCTTATTTTGAATACATGTTAAATAAAGATTACAGATCAGGTCTAGAGCTTTTTAAAAATAAAAATAATGTATTTATATTAAGAACTTTTTCAAAAATTTATGGTCTTGCATCTTTAAGAGTGGGGTGGGGTTATGGAAGTAAAAAAATTATAGATGCTTTATATAAAATTAAACCACCATTTAATGTTAATAAGATAGCACAGGAATGTGCAGTTGAGTCTCTTAAAGATAAAAGTTTTATAAAAAAATCTGTAAAACATAATTTAGATTGGGCAAAAAAAATAAAAAAAATAATGAATTCTTATAATATTCAAACAAATGAGATTGGACCAAATTTTTTTCTTTTAGATTTTAAAAGCTGTAAATTAACCGCAAGATTTGTTGAGAGAAATCTTGAGAAATCAGGAATTATTCTCAGAGAGATGAATTCATATGGTATTAAAAATTGCCTAAGGCTTACAATTGGAAATGTGAAAGAAAATATTCTTTTAATTAAGCAGATGAAAAAAATTTTTAAAAATGTTTAAAAATATATTGATCGTTGGTTGTGGATTAATTGGATCTTCAATTTTAAGAGCGTCTATAAATAAAAAAACTTCTAAAAACTTTTTTGTTTATGAAAAATCAAAAAAAAATATTAGAGATATTAAAAAAATAAATAAAAAAACAATTATTTTAAAAAAACTTGATAATAAAATTTCAGATATGGATTTTGTTATAATTGCTACTCCAATGAGTCAGTATGAAAGAGTTATTCCCCTCTTAAATAAGTATTTAAGTAAAAAATCTTTAATTACCGATGTAGGTTCTACAAAGGAAAATATTAGAAAATTAAAAAATAATAGCCTGTCAAAGTCGCTTGATTGGATTATGAGTCATCCGATATCTGGATCAGAGGTAAGTGGACCAAAGTATGGTAGTAAAAGTCTATTTATTAATAAATGGTGCATAGTTTTTAGCGACAAAAACAAAATAAAACAGAAAAAATTGATTAATTTTTGGAAAAAAATTGGTTCAAAAGTAATAATTATGGATGAGAAAGTTCATGATAAAATATTTTCAATTACAAGTCATTTACCCCATTTAATAGCTTACAATTTAATAAAGACCGCTCAAGATTTTCAAAAAACTCAAAAAAAAGATGTAATTAAATTTAGTGCAGGAGGATTGAGAGATTTTTCAAGGATAGCTGCATCAAACGAAATAATGTGGAGAGATATTTTTTTTAGTAACAAAAAAAATATTGTAAGTGCAATAAACTTATTTATCAAAAATTTAAAATCTTTTAAAAAAAATATTGAAAATTTAGATGACAACACTTTAAGAAAAAAATTAGTAAATTCAAAAAAAGTAAGAAAGCAAATATTGAATTTAAAACAAGATATTCCGAAGCCAGATTTTGGAAGAGATCAAAACTAAATCGATATAATTTTAATTACTTTTAAATTTGCAGTTTTTTCAATTAATTTAATAGTTTCTATTATTGGCATTATTGTTACTTTTTTTCTTGGACCATATGCATGAATTAATTTTTTTGTATTTAAACAAATGGCAACATGTCCTTTCCAAAAAATAATATCTCCTTTTTTAAATACTTCTTTATTCTTAACACCCTTTTTGATTTTAATTTGATCTTTTGTATCTCTAGGGAAGTATTTATGGTTATATTTATAAAAAATTTGGAGTAATGCTGAACAATCAATACCATCGAAAGTTTTACCACCCCATTTATATTTAATATTTGAAAAAAGTTTTAATATTTTACTAAAATTGTAATTTTTTTTATTTATAGTTTGTAATTCATTTAATTTTATCCATTTATTTTTTTCAAACATTCCAAAATTATTTTTCTTAGTAACAATCTCAATTTCAGATGAAAATGGTAGGTATTTTTTTGTTAAAAATTTAATATTATTTTTTGGTTGATTGAAAATTTTAGATTTTAATATGCTGACTTTGTGTGTTTTGTTTAAAACTTTATTGAATTTCTTAATCTTTATAAAGCCTAAGTAATTATCAAAATCAGCTTTAATCTTAAAAAAATCTTTTTTTTTTTCTATTATACTAAACTTTTCACCATATATTAATTGAGTACTTATATTTGATTTTTTTGAGGCCAACTCATAGACATTTAAATAGGAACTCTTACAAAAATAGCTATTTTGCACCAATTTTTACTTTATTCCTTATAAACCATAGACAAATTAATGATGGAATAACCATTACAGTTGTTATTATAAAAAATGTACCCCAGTCCCCATTTAGCCAATCTACTAAAGCACCTGACGAAGATGCAAGAGTAGTTCTTCCAGCAGTTCCTATAGATGCTAATAATGCATATTGAGTTGCAGTATAAGTCCTATCTACTAATAAAGAGATAAACGCAACAAATGCTACTGTTGCAAATGCGGCTGTTATATCATCAGCTATTACTGCTATAGCGAATAATAATTCTGATTTACCCGTCCAGGCTAATAAAGCAAAAAGTAAATTAGTTACAGCCATCAAACCTCCAGCAAAAAACATGGTTTTAACTGTCCCAGCTCTCATAGCCATCACACCACCTATTAAAGTGAAAACGACAGTTGTAATCCATCCTAATCCCTTAGAATAAATTGCTATTTGTCCTTTCGAAAAACCAATTTCCTTGTAAAAAACAATCGACATACGCCCGAGAAATGCTTCACCAATTTTAAACAGGAATACAAATCCCAATATTCCAGCTGCAATAGCAAATCCATTTTTTTTGAAAAAACTTATTATTGGTCCTCCAATAGTACCTGTAATATAGGCAATAAAGTTTGTTAAAATATTATTTGATCCAAGCTTATCTCTAATTATTTGATCTGTTGCTTTTTGATTATTAACTCTATTCATATCAATTGTTTCGTGAACAAACATCAAACCTATATTCATCAAAATAATCAATATACCCAAAACTAAAAAAGTAGCCTGCCAATAATCTGCTACACCCATGTTTTCAAAAAATTCTGCAGTAAATAATGCTACCACACCCCCTAATTTATATCCTGTCCACCATCCAACAACTGCCATAGCAGCTCCTGCAGCCATAGATTTTCCCTCATTTGAATTAATCTGTTCTATTCTTAGTGCATCAACAGTAATATCTTGAGTAGCAGAAGCAATAGCAATTACCAATCCAACACTGATTAAGAGTGCTAAGTTTTGAGTAGGATTTATAAAACTCCAAACTATTAAGCTAAGTAAAATAATTAATTGCATTAATACAATCCATCCACGTCTATGCCCTAATTTTTTTGTTAAAAAAGGAATTTGTATTCTGTCAATTATAGGAGCCCATAAATAATTAAAGGCATACACTCCAAATATTAATCCTGCCCAACCAATTGTCGATCTACTTAATCCCTCTTCCTTAAGCCAAAGACTTAAGCTACTTGCGATTAATACCCATGGAAAACCGCTTATTGCTCCTAGAAGCAATATTCTTAACATTCTTATATCTTTATAAACTAATAATGAGTCAACCCAGCTTTGTTTTGTTTCAGACATTAATATTTTCTCCAAAATGATGGAATAAATAATACTAATACAGCAAACAACTCTAATCTACCTAAAATCATCGCCAAGCTTAAAATCCATTTTGAAAAATCAGATAAATTGGAAAAATTACCATTTGGACCAATTATATCACCTAAACCAGGCCCCACATTTGATATAGATGTTGCAGCAGCAGATATTGAAGTTGTCAAATCTAAACCACTAGTTGATAAAAGAGCAGTTATAATAAAAAAAATTACAATATATAAAAATATAAAGGAAATAATTGATGCTAAAAACTTTTCATCAATATTACTATTTTCATATTTTATTTTAAATATACCTCTTGGATAAATTATTTTCTTTAGTTGTACAGAAACAAACTGGAACAAAATTTGTACCCTAAATATTTTAATTCCACAAGCTGTTGAGCCTGCACATCCACCAATAAACATAAGAATAAGGAAATAGATTAATGGGAATTGACCCCAATCACTAAAATTTTGAGTTACATAACCAGTTCCAGTTAAAATTGATATTACATTAAATACAACTGACCTAATACTGGTATCAAAAAAACTTTGATTTTTTATAAGCAGATATAGATACATTAAAAGAATTGAAAAAAGGACAATCTTTATAAAAGTTTTTATTTGTGTATCGTTAAAAAATATTTTTTTGTCTCCATTTAAGTATTTGATATAGGCAATAAATGGAATACTTCCTAAAATTATAAATATAATTGAAGTAAATTCAATAAGTGAACTATCAAAATATCCAATAGACTCATTATAATTTGAAAAACCCCCTGTTGCAATTGTTGTCATTGAGTGAACTATGCTATCAAAAAAGTTCATTCCAAATATTTTATAAAATAATGCACATATAAAAGTTAATCCTGAGTATACCAATATCAGTCTCAATGCTATTTCTTTTGATCTAGGTAAAATTTTTTCTGGAGTATCGCTTGTAGATATAATGAACAGCTGCATTCCACCAATATTCATAAGCGGCATTAAAGTAATTGCCATAACTATAATACCAATTCCACCTAACCACTGTAGCATTCCCCTCCATAGCAATATGCTTTTGGGGGTCTCATTTAAATTGGTGATTATAGTTGATCCAGTTGTAGTAATACCTGACATACTCTCAAAAAAAGCGTCTGTAGCACTTAAATTTATCTCAGAAAATATAAATGGAAGTGACCCAAAAATAGCAATACTTAACCAAGATAACGCTGTTAAAAGAAAAGCCTGTGGTAAGCTAATTTTTTTATCATGATCTAAATTCGATAATAAAAATAGAATTCCAAATATAACAGTTACAATTCCAGAACTTATAAAACTAGAGTCAAATTCATCATAAAAAAACTGCGTTAAAATTGGCGCAATCATCGATAAACCTAAAATAATTTGTAAAATTCCTAGTGTAAAAAAAACTGTTTTATAATTGGACATTTTGATTGGACATTATTTTATGGTAAATAAATTTCAACTCTATAAGAATTATTAAAAACGTTATTTTATAGGCTGTTTAATTAAAAGTGATAGATAAAACCAACATTGATAAAACAAACGCTTGGCCCTTTGTTGAAGCTAAAAAGCTTCTCAGAGAAAGAAAAAATAATATTGAAAACAAAGGAAAAATTATTCTGCAAACAGGATATGGTCCTAGTGGTTTACCACACATTGGTACTTTTGGTGAAGTGGCAAGAACCTCAATGATAGTTAATGCCTTAAATCATTTAACTGATCTCCCTAAAGAAATAATTACTTTTTCCGACGATATGGATGGACTAAGGAAAGTGCCTGAAAATATTCCTAATTCTGAAAAACTAATACAAAATCTTCATAAACCTTTAACTCAAGTTCCAGATCCTTTTGGAAAATTTAATAGTTTTGGAGAACACAACAATGAAATGTTAAAAAACTTTCTAAATAAATTTAATTTTAAATATAATTTTAAAAGTTCAACTCTTTTATATAAATCTGGTTTTTTTAATGACACATTAAAATTAATTTTAGAAAATTATGAAGGAATAATGAATATAGTTATTCCCACGCTTGGTAAAGAAAGACAAAAAACATATTCTCCATTTTTACCAATATGTCCAGATACAGGGGTTGTATTAGAGATACCAGTCTTACAACTAGATATTAAAAATTCAAAAATAATTTTTGACAATAAAGGTAAAAAATTAGAACAAAGTATTTTAGATGGCAATTGCAAATTACAATGGAAAGTAGATTGGGCAATGAGATGGTACGCTCTCGATGTAGATTTTGAAATGTATGGGAAAGATTTGATTGAGAGTGCAATTTTATCTACAAAAATCATAAAATTATTAGGTAAGACAAATCCATCTGGCTTTGCATATGAGTTATTTTTGGATGAAAAGGGTGAAAAAATATCTAAATCAAAAGGAAATGGTATTACTATTGACCAATGGTTAGAGTATGCTTCACCAGAAAGTCTCTCCTTATATATGTACCAAAATCCAAAAAGAGCAAAAAAACTTTACAGAGAAGTTGTACCAAAGGCTGTCGATGAATATCTTGATTTTATTGAAAAAGGTAAAACTCAAAATGAACTTCAAAAACTAATGAACCCTGTTTGGCATGTTCATAATTCAGAGATACCAGAAGAAAATTCAATTATGTCTTTCTCAATGCTATTAAATTTAGTTGAGACCAGCAATGCTGATAATAAAGAATTACTTTGGAAGTTTGTTAAGAAATATAAGAAAAATATTAATGAGGATACGTATCCAATTTTTGGCAATTTAATATCTTATGCAATTAAATATTTTAATGACGTTATAAAATCTAAAAAGACTTATAAAAAACCAAATGAAAGTGAAAAAATTGCTTTAGAAGCTTTAGTAAACTCTTTAGATAACTGTGATGACGCAATGAAACCAGAGGACATTCAGACTACAATTTATACAGTCGGCAAAGAAAATGGCTATGAAGAAAATTTGCGTGATTGGTTTAAGTTAATATATGAGGTAGTTTTTGGGGTAGAAAATGGACCACGATTTGGTTTTTTTATAAGCTTTTTTGGGGTTCAAGAAACCAAAGAATTAATAAAAAATAAATTAGAAAATGTTTAATATTTTAAGACCATTAATTTTTAAATTTAGTCCTGAAGTAGCTCACTCTTTAGCAATAAAAGCACTAAAGTTAAATAATATTCCCTACTCAAAACCTAAAGATAATCATATTTTAGAAACAACTTTTTGTAAAAAAAAATTATCTTCACCCATTGGTGTTGCTGCTGGGTTTGATAAAAATGCTGAAGTATATAATCCACTGTTTAATCTTGGATTTGGTTTTGTTGAAGTAGGGACAATTACTCCAAAGCCTCAATTTGGTAACCCTAAACCAAGAGTTTTTAGACTTGAGGAAGATGAAGCTCTTATAAATAGATTAGGTTTTAACAATTCTGGTTCAGAACAAATTAGTCAGACAATTAAGGAAAATAATAAAAAGGGTTTTTTAGGAATAAATATTGGACCAAATAAAGACTCTACTAATAGAATTGATGATTATTTAATTTGTTTTCGTAAATTTTATAATTTAGCTGATTATATAACTATAAATATTTCCTCACCAAATACAGAAAATTTAAGAGACTTTCATAACCAGGATGAATTAAATTCATTGATTGATAAACTAAAAAATGAAAAAAAAAAATTGAATTCAAACATTCCATTAGCAATAAAAGTTTCACCTGATCTTAATGACGATCAAATTAATGAAGTATCCAAGATCATTATGGAACAAGAAATAGAAATTATTATTGTTTCCAATACCACAGATAAGAATAGAGAAAATTTAAAAAATATAAATAAATTAGAAAAGGGTGGACTTTCAGGTAAACCAATTGAAAAGATTTCAAACGAGGCAATTTCTAAATTTTATAAAATTCTAAAAGATAAAACAAAAATAATAGGAGTGGGTGGTGTTAGTAATGGACAAGATGCTTTTCAAAAAATCATTTCTGGTGCAACACTCGTTCAATTATATACTGGAATGGTTTATAGAGGTCCTCGTATAGCTTCAAAAATAAGTACAGAATTAATTGATTTATTAAAAAATAAGGGGTTTAAAAATGTTTCAGAGGCCGTTGGAACTAAAAATTAATCTTGACGCGATAAGATTCAGATCCTATACAAGCTCATAATTTATGTCTAAAAAATGTGAACTTACTGGAAAAATCCCACTCAAGGGTCATAACGTTAGTCATGCTAACAATAAGACTAAAAGAAGATTTCTTCCAAATTTAAAAAAAGTTAAATTTAAAAGTGAACTACTTAAGAGAAGTTTAAGATTAACCGTATCAAATGCCGGGGTTAGATCAGTAGATAAAAAAGGTAGTTTTGATCAATTTCTTATTTCAGCCAAGTCTAGAGATTTATCATTAAGACTAAAAAAATTAAAAAAATCCTTAGTAAGTAAATCTGCATAATGAATAAAGTATTTTTAACACTCTCATTTTTAATGGGATTGGTTGTTTTAGCGTCTAATTATTTAGTCCAATTTCCAATTAAATATTATGGTCTTCAAGAAATTCTTACATATGGAGCATTCAGTTATCCAATAGCTTTTTTAATAACTGATCTAGCAAATAGATCTTTTGGTAAATTAGTTGCTAGAAAAATTGTATATATAGGATTTACAATAGGTATTTTGTTTACACTAATTTTCTCAACAAATTTTGCCGATTTAATCTCAGTAAGAATAGCAATTGGTTCAGGAACAGCATTTATTATTGCTCAATTATTGGATGTACAAATATTTGATCAATTAAGACAAAAAAAATGGTTTATTGCGCCACTTGCCTCTTCATTAATTGGTTCTACCGTTGACACATTTTTATTCTTTTCGATTTCATTTTATGGAACAGGAATACCTTGGGTGACACTGTCTTTAGGAGATTTAGCAGTAAAGATTTTTGTAGCTTTAGTAATGTTGATACCTTTTAGATTATTATTAGGTACCTTAAAAGCTGCTTAACTCAAATTTTTGGCTCTTGTTGCGTCATGCAATGAATAGCTCCAAAACCCCAAATCAAATCACTACAATCAATACCAATAACTTCTCTATTTGTAAAAAATTTTCTAAAAATTTTTAAAACCCTTTTGTCTTCTTTCACATTAAATACTGGAACCAAGACTGTTTTATTACTTATGAAAAAATTTAAATAACTTGCTGGGACACGAGTTTTGTCTATGACAACTGGGCTTGGCATAGGAATCTTTATAATTTTTAATTTTTTTCCATTTTCATCGTAACTTTTACTCAATATTTTTAAATTTTCTTTAAGAGCTTTATAATTTTTATCTGATCTATTATTTTCTACAGCTAACATAATTGTACTTTTAGAGACAAATCTTGCAATATCATCAATATGACCGTGTGTGTCATCTCCAAAAATTCCTTTATTAAGCCAAATAAAATTTTTTGCATTTAAATATTTTGAAAATAGATTTTCGTAATCAATTTTTTTGAATCCTTTATTTCTCACTTGTTTACTACTTAATAAGCATTCCTTTGTAAGCAATATAGAGCCTGATCCATTGTTATCAAATGCACCTCCTTCCATCACTACTCTTACAAATTTTTTTGAATTTACTTTTTTAGGTAAAATACTTTTAATATTCAAATATTTACTAATAAGGCTGTTGATTTTGTTATCATTTTTGAAATTTTTATATTTTGACCAGGCATTGAATTTAAAATCAAGCATAGTCTTTTTTCTTTTTTTTTTGTTGACTAAAAATATTGGCCCAGAGTCTCTTAACCAAAGTCTGTCTGTTTTAAATTTATGAAATTTAATGTTGGATATATTACAACCTATTTTTTTTAAATATATTCTTGTGGCACCAATACTTTTGGTATTATTGACTAATAAATTTACTTTTTGATGTTTTGTTAGATATTTTATTATTTTTCCAACTACATTTGGAATTTTTTCAAATAATCCAGGCCAATCATTTTTATTATGAGGCCACGACATCCAAACTGATTTTTGAGGTTCCCATTCTGCTGGCATTCTAAATTCATCTATTTTTTTACTCATCTTTAGGATTTTTGAGAATATCTCTGTAAAATTCAGTTCTTCGGTCTCTTAAAAAAGGCCAGTGCTGTCTAGCAGTATCTATTTTTTTATAATCTACTTCACAAACTAAAATATCTTCTTTTTTATTTCCTGCTTTTGCAATTATTTTACCACTAGGATCTATCATCATTGAATTACCCCAAAATTCAATTTTTTTTTTTCCTTTTTTTTCAACACCAACTCTATTTACAGCAGCCACATAAGTTCCATTAGCAATAGCATGTGATTTTTGCATTGTGATCCAAGATTCTAATTGAGATTTTCCAAATTTCTTTTTTTCTTTTGGGTGCCATCCAATAGCAGTAGGATAAAAAATAATTTGAGCCCCTTTTAAAGCTGTTGATCTTGCTGCTTCGGGGAACCATTGATCCCAACATATAAGAGGACCTATCTTGCCAAATTTAGTTTTCACACTTTTGAAACCTAGGTCTCCAGGACTGAAATAAAATTTTTCATAATACCCTGGGTCATCAGGTATGTGCATCTTACGATATTTAGATAGAATATTACCATTTTCATTAATAATGATACTAGTGTTATGATAAAATCCAGATGTTTTTTTTTCGAACATAGTAATATTCAATACAACACCAAGCTCCTTTGCTAAATCACAAAATATTCCAGAGATTTTTCCTGGAATTTTTTCTGCTAATTTAAAATTTGAATGACTTTCTGTTTGGCAAAAGTAATTAGTTAAAAATAGTTCTGGTAGACATATTATCTTTGCTTTTTTCCTTGCAGCTTTTTTTATATTTTTTATAGCTAAATCAATATTAGATTGAATTGTCCCTAAAGATTTACTTTGTATTAAACCAATTTTGATTTTTTTGATCATTAATCAAAATATCTTGGAAAAATTTTTTCTTTCTCTATTTTTCCATTCACCTTTATGATAGGCATCACTTGCTATTAAGGGTAGCACACTTGTTGCTTCTGCAAAAACCATTTG
The DNA here is from genome assembly GCA_902569245.1 of uncultured Pelagibacteraceae bacterium. Taxonomy (GTDB): domain Bacteria; phylum Pseudomonadota; class Alphaproteobacteria; order Pelagibacterales; family Pelagibacteraceae; genus Pelagibacter. Next base: position 28,889 of record CACFTO010000007.1, read on the forward strand.
CTCCTTTGTAATATCTACTTTGCCCCATGAGCTTGCCTCTTTCAATGTTGAGCTACTGCACGCTCCATCTCTGGAATCAGCGACTGTTATTTGAATAGCATATTTGTGCATATCTACATCTTTACCTAAAAGTTCAGCACATATAACAGTATCTTGAATAAAATTTTTCGGCACACCTCCTCCAATCATAAAAAGACCTGATCCTTTAGATTTAATTTTAATTTCAGTTAATTCTCTAAACTCTCGGATTGAGTCGATTGTGATGTGATTTTTTGGATTTCTTTCTTGATGCATTACAAGCCCAAATCCTGCGCTTGAATCAGTAAACGCTGGACAGAAAATTGGAACGTCGTTGTCATAGGCAACCTCTATCAATGAATCTTTCTTCTTTGCCTTCGTTTTAAGATATTTACCAATCTCTTTTATAAACTCTCTTGATGTATAACTTTTGGGCTCTAATTGATCTGCAATTTCTCCAATAGTTTTATCGCACATCTGAAGCTCTTCTTCATCAATGTAAGTATCATATATTCTATCAACGTAGTTATTTCTTAACTCTGTATCATCTTGATATTGGGATCCCTGATAATGTTTAAAGCCAAGTGCTTCAAAGAAATCCATATCAATAATTGAAGCCCCAGTTGCTACTATTGCATCTACCATATTATATTTAACTAAATCTCTATAAATATGCATACATCCTGCAGCAGATGTCGATCCTGCGAGTGTTAAAAATATTGTACAATCTTTATCTTTTATCATCTCATTATAAATATTTGCAGCATTTGCAGTCTCTCTTGAAACGAAAGACATTTTTTCCATTGAAGAAACTATTTTTCTAGCATCGAAAGAAGTTATATCAATATGCTCTACTTCTTTACTAAGTAAATCACTTTTTCTATTATTTGATTGATTTTTATTATCTGACATTAAGCAACAAGAAACTCTTTATTTGCTTCTTTGTCATACATCGTCATGATTGGTCTATCTTCAACTTCATAAATTTCGTCAGAGTAAAATCCATTAAAATTAGTTCTAAAAGTTAATCCATATGCTCCAAGCTGTCCTAATTCTATATAATCATTTTCTTTTATATTATTTGGTAAAATAAAAGGACCTTTCATATAATCCATGCTATCACAAGTTGGGCCATAGAAATCGAAAGATGTTAATTTTTTGGAGATTACTCTTCCATCAGTTATCATTTTTGATGGGTAAACAATATTGGGAACACCTGCGTCAAACAAAGTACCATATGTTCCATCATTTATATAAAGTTTTTGTTTTTTTCTTAAATCAATTCTTACAATTGTTGAGCCACTTTCTGCAACAATCGCTCTTCCAGGTTCACATATAATTTTTGGAAGCTTATCCAATTTTAAATTACTTAAACCTTTTTTTATTTCATTAAAGTAAGCATCTAAAGATTGAGGAATAAGATCAGGGTAAATAGTAGGAAAGCCTCCACCCACATTAATTACATCAGGTATAATTTTAGTTTTTTTAATTATATTACTGATTTCAAATATCCCTTTAGAATAAGATATTGGATGCATACATTGTGAACCAACATGGAAACTAAGTCCAATTTTTCTAGAATACTGTTTTGTTAATCTCAGTAGTCCAGCTGCTTCATTATTGATAGCTCCAAATTTTTTTGATAAATCAATCTCTGCATGTTCATTAGACACAGAAACTCTAACAAATAATTCTAAGTCTTTTGCGTAATTTGTACTTTCTAAAATTTTTATTAATTCATCTTTAGTATCCAAAGAAAAGGCCTTAACATTATATTTAAAATATGCCTCTTGAATGCTTTCTCTACTTTTGACCGTATGCATATAAGAACAGTTCGCATCAGAACTTATTTTTCTTATGGCCTCTATTTCTTTTATAGATGCTACATCAAAACGATTAATGCCACTTTCAACAATAGTTTTGAGAACTACTGGATGAGGGTTGGTTTTTAAAGCATAAAGTATTTTTCCAGGGAAGTTTTTTTGAAAGTATTTAGAAGCCAATTTAATAGGCTCTTTTCTAATACAATAAACAGGTCCTGTCGGTCTCAGTTGATTAACTAATTCTTCAACTGACTTAAATTTTTGCATACTTGCACCTCTAAAAAAAATTTACAAAAAAAACCTGCATAACACCTATGCAAGTTTCATAAATGCAGCATTTAGGGGAAATATTTAATAATGTAAAGTAAATAATGCTATTGAAATAATAAAATTTACTTCCATATATGAGCTATGATTAATCAACCAACACTCCAAAAACTAAGTGATTTTGAAGATAAATCGCTTTTAATAGTAGACGATGACAATCCATTTAGACAAAGATTAGCTAGAGCTATGGAAAAAAAAGGTTTTACAGTTACACAAGCTGAGAGTGTAAAGGTTGGCATTGAGACAGTAAAATTACAAAGCCCAGCATTTGCTGTTGTAGATCTTAGATTGAATGATGGAAACGGATTAGAGGTAGTTAAAGAAATTCAAAAGGGTAACATTAAAAGTAGAATCATTATGTTAACTGGATATGGTAATATTCCAACGGCAGTTGCTGCAATTAAAGAGGGAGCAATTGATTATATTGCTAAACCAGCAGATGCAGATGATGTTGAAAAAGCACTTTTAGCTGATCCAAATCAAAAACCTGCCCCCCCTGAAAATCCAATGTCCGCAGATAGAGTAAAATGGGAACACATCCATAGAGTTTTCGAGTTATGTAATAGAAATGTCTCTGAAACTGCAAGAAGACTAAAAATGCATAGAAGAACTCTTCAGAGAATATTATCTAAAAGATCTCCTAGATAGCTTAATTTTTTGTAAGTCTTAAAAATACATCCTCAAGATCTCCATCATCAGTTGAAATATCTTGTATTTTTATATTTTGTTTTTTTATTTCTGTGATTATCGAGTCGATGCTTAGTTTACTCTTCTCATAGGATAAAACTAATCTTTTTCCATCATTTGATATAACTTTTAATGATTCAAAAATGTTATCTTGAATATTAGTTTTTTTATCTGTGGTGACATATACTATTTTTGTTTGAATTCTTTCCAATAGATTTTTTGTTGTATCCAAAGCTACTAATTTTCCTCCACTTAGAATACCAATCCTATCACACATTTTTTCTGCCTCCTCAAGGTAATGAGTTGTTAATATTGTTGTTACCCCTTGCTTGTTCAAAGATTTCACATTTTCCCACAATGTATTTCTAAGCTCCACATCAACTCCTGCTGTAGGCTCATCTAAAATTATAATTGGAGGTTGGTGCACCATCGCTTTTGCTACAAGCAATCTTCTCTTCATGCCACCTGATAAAGCTCTAGCATAACTATCAGCTTGTTCCTCTAATGATACCAACTTCAATATGGTATCTGTAATTCTATCTTTTTCTTTAATTCCATATAGTCCTGCTTGAAGCTCTAAGAGTTTTCTTGGACTAAAAAATGGATCAAAGTTTACTTCTTGTGGAACAATCCCAATAGAGGCTCTAACTTGTCTAGGATTTTTATCTAAGTTAAACCCCCAAACATTTACTTCACCACCAGTTTTTACAACTGACCCACCTAATATGTTTATAAATGTACTTTTACCAGCCCCATTTGGTCCTAACAGACCGAAAATTTCACCTTCTTTCACTTCTAAGTTTAAATTATTAAGCGCATGTGTCTGTTTAGAACCATTTTTTGAATAAACTTTATTCAAGTTTTTAACAGTTAAGACGTTTTTTTTATTCATATGAGGGCATACATTTATTACATTTATAAAAATTAAGATATCATTACATTATGGAGAAAATTAAAAAAAGTGACCATTTTTACTTAATAGATGGTTCGGGATACATTTTTAGAGCATATTATGCCCTTCCTCCTTTAACTAGAAAAAGTGATGGATTGCCAGTTGGCGCTGTAAGCGGTTTTTGTAATATGCTTTTTAAGTTATTAGAAGACTCTAAATCAGAAGATAATTTAGAAAAACCAACACACTTTGCTGTAATATTTGATTCAGCAAGAAAAAATTTTAGAAATGAAATTTATTCAGAATATAAAGGAAATAGATCCGATGCACCTGACGATCTAATCCCTCAATTCGAATACATCAGGCAATCTGTAAAAGCATTTAATTTACCTTCAATTGAATTAATTAATTATGAGGCAGATGATTTAATTGCAACTTATGTAGAAAAAATTTTAGACTTAGGTGCAAAAGTAACAATTGTTTCTTCTGACAAAGATTTAATGCAGCTTTATAAAAAAGGAGTGCGAATTTATGATCCAATGAAGAATAAATTTATAAATCAAGACGATGTACATAATAAATTTGGAGTTACTCCTGAAAAAGTAATAGATGTTCAATCTTTAGCTGGTGATAGTACAGATAACGTACCTGGCGTACCTGGTATAGGAGTTAAAACTGCTGCTGAATTAATAAATCAATATGGAACTTTAGAAAATTTATTAAAAAATGCATCAAAAATAAAACAAAATAAAAGAAGAGAAACTTTAATAAATAACAAGGACGACGCAATTATTAGTAAAAAACTAGTTACATTAAAAAAAGATGTGCCTATAAAAAATAAAATTGAGGAATTCATATTGAAAAGTGTTGATCAAGGCAAGCTTTATGCTTTTCTGCGAGAAATGGAATTTAATAGGCTATTGAGTTCTGCTATCTCAAAGTATGGGGGCACAAATAATCCAGAAACTAAAGATATTGGAAAAAATTTAGAAATAACATCAGAAATTAAAAAAAAAAATTATCAATTAATTAAAAATGTGAAGGAAATTGAAGATTGGATGAAACAATCTGAGGAAATAGGTGAATTTGCAATAGATACTGAAACAACCTCATTAGACCCTCACACAGCAAATTTAGTGGGTATTTCAATTTCTAACAGAATTGGAAAAGCATGTTATATTCCATTAAATCATGTTAGTGGAAATAATCTTAACGAAAAAAAGGTCTTAAGTGTTTTAAAGAATTACTTAGAGGATGAGAGTATTAAAAAAGTAGGACAAAATATTAAGTTTGATTTCATTGTCTTTTACCACCGTGGAATAACTTTAAATTCCATGGAAGATACTATGCTTATGTCGTATACACTAGATGCTGGTAAAAATAGGCATAATATGGATACTCTTTCAGAGATCCATTTAGGTCATAAAACTATTAAATTTAAAGATTTAGTTGGAACGGGAAAAAAACAACTAAATTTTTCAGAAGTTAATATATCTGAGGCTAAAGATTATGCGGCTGAAGATGCGGATATTACATTTAGATTGTACAAAATTTTTTTAAAATCATTAAAAGCAGAAAAGTTATTGAATATTTATGAGTTATTTGAAAAACCACTTATTAAAATACTAGCAGAGATGGAGATAAAAGGTATTAAACTTGACAAATCTTCGCTCAACAAACTGTCTTCAAAATTTTCAACTAAAATCGAAAAATTAGAAAAATCTATTTTTAAGATTTCAAAGAAAACATTTAACATTGGATCAACTAAGCAACTTGGTGAAATAATGTATAACGATTTAAAAATAGCAGCTTTAAAGAAAACAAAAAAAGGAAGTTTTGCTACTAGTGCATCAGTTTTAGAAGACCTAGCTTTTAAAGGTTATGAATTTCCAAAACTCATCTTGGAATGGAGGCAAATTAGCAAACTTAAAAATACTTACTCAGATACATTGCCAGAGCATATAAATCAAAATACTAAAAGAGTTCATACATCTTTTTTGTTAGCAGCTACTACAACAGGTAGACTTGCTTCTAGTGACCCAAATTTACAAAATATCCCAATAAAATCAGAAGATGGTAAGGATATAAGAAAAGCTTTTGTTTCTGAAAAAAACAACAAATTAATTTCAGCAGACTATAACCAAGTAGAGATGAGAATTTTAGCTGATCTAGCAGATGTAAAACAGCTAAAAAAGGCATTTTTAAATAATGAAGATATTCATACTTTGACAGCTAGTCAGGTTTTTGGAAAAGAAATAAATAAAATCGATTCAGAAACAAGAAGAAAAGCTAAAGCAATCAACTTTGGAATAATTTATGGTATTTCACAGTATGGTTTAGCGAAACAAATCAATGTTTCCAATAATGAAGCAGAAGAATTTTTAAATTCCTATTTTAAAAAATTTCCAGAAATTAAAGATTATATGAAAACAACTGTAAATTTTTGTAGAAAAAGTGGCTATGTAAGTAATATATTTGGAAGAAAAACCCATCTCACTGGAATTAATGATAAGAATTTTAATGTAAGGAATTTTCAGGAGAGAGCAGCGATAAATGCTCCAATTCAAGGTTCAGCATCAGAGATAATGAGATTAGCAATGATAAGGATAAATAAAGAAATCTCGAATAATAAAAATAATAGTCTAAAAATGTTGTTACAAATACATGATGAATTAATTTTTGAAGAAAGCTTAAAGGAAACAAAAAAAAGTACTAAATTAATAAAGGATTTGATGTTGAGTGTTAAAAATAGTGAACTTCACTCATTTTCAATACCTCTTTTAGTCGATGTGAATATTGGAGAAAATTGGGGCGAACTTCATTGAAAACAAACAATTGCCCTAATCTGAACAATTTAGTATTTTTATTCTAATTTATGTCACAAACAATTGCGTTAGTAGATGATGATCGAAATCTATTAACATCTGTTCAGATGGCTTTAGAAAAGGAAGGTTTTAAAGTTCAAACTTATATTGATGGTGAAAATGCTCTTGTTGGATTATCGAGAACACCACCTGATCTTGCGGTGATTGATATTAAAATGCCAAGAATGGATGGTGAAGAACTTCTAAGAAAACTTAGAAAAAAAACTTCTATGCCAGTTATTTTTTTAACTTCTAAAGATGAAGTAACCGACGAGGTTAGTGGTTTAAAACTCGGTGCAGATGACTTTATTGGTAAAACTGGAGGATTTTCAACCAAAGTTTTAGTTGAAAGAATTAAAGTACAATTAAGAAAAAAAGATAACGATATTAATATCGAAGAAAATAAAAATGTAATTTCTCATGGTAAGTTAAAATTAGATCCTTCCCAACTTGAATGTGAGTGGGGTGGTAAACAATTGCCTGATAAACTGACTACAACAGAATTTAAAATTGTTGAGGAGTTAGCAAAAAGACCAGGAATGATTAAAGAGAGAGCCTTGCTGATGGATGTAGCTTATAGAGAAGACTCAGATATAGAAGATAGGACTATTGATAGTCATGTTAAAAGAATAAGAAAAAAATTTAAAAAGGTAGATAATGATTTTTCAGCAATTGAAACAAGATATGGAAGTGGATATAGATGGAATGTTAAATAATAATTATGGGCAAAATATTAAAAAATCTCTCTATATTACAGAAATTCCTTTTTATTAATCTAGTAGTCTTCATATTTATAATAATAATCACTTTTTTTTACTTAGGTGCTATTCAAAAAAATTTGATTAATGAAAAACATAAAAATCATACAGATATAATTACTCAAACAATATTAAATCTTGAAAAATCAAATATAAAATTAAATGAATACGGAATAAGCGAATTTTTATTTGCGAAAAAATCTCGATTTCCATACTTTGAAAAACTAGATAGAGTAATATTTTTTGATGATAAATTAAATTGGATTGGAGATACAAGATCTATTCCATCATCATCATTACTCATTGAAGAATTAACTGAACAATCAATAGAGAATAATTTTAATAATCAAGAAAACAAAAATGAAACAATTTTCGATGAAGATCTTAATAAATATAATTTATCAGGATCTGAAAAATCTTTAACTAATTTAAAACAAATGCAAGAACAGTTTTTTGTATTTAGTATTAAGAGTATTAATTATTTGAATAATAATGGCTATATTCTTATATCTGAAAATGCTGATAATATAATTGCACAAATTGAAGAGAGAGAGAACTTTATTATTAGAACAGCTCTTGTAGTACTTCTGGTTATCATTATTTTTTCATATGTCTTAAATAGATATTTTTTAAAACCCATTAAAAATTTAGTTACTTATACAAAAATCATAAAAGACAAAAGTAACGAAAAAACAGATATAGAAAGGGTTAAGACAAGAAATGATGAATTAGGAATATTATCAAAATCACTTGATGAAATGACCAGCGAATTAAATAAAAGAATTGCAACTGCTGAAAATTATTCAACAGACCTACTTCATGAAATTAGAAATCCTCTTGCTTCGTTAAAAAGTGCATCCGAGATAATCTCAGAAACAGAAGATAAAACTAAAAGAGAAAAATTAATTAATATCGTTTCTCATGATGTTGAGAGAATAGAAAGATTAATTACTGATTATTCTCAAATGCTGAAAGATGAGGCAGTAATTACAACAGAAACAATGCAAAAAATTGATATAAAAGATATTGCAAAATCTGTGGTTGATGATTTTAACAATATTTATAATTCAAAGAGAAAAATACAAATAAGATTGAAATCTAATGGATCTGATAATTACTTTATACTTGGTATCAACAATAGGATAGAACAAATTATTGCAAATTTACTTGAAAATTCAATTTCTTTTAGTGATGAGAATCAGGAAATTATAGTAGAGGTCAGTAAAGACAAAGAAGGCAAACCAAGACTTGTCGTAATTGACGAGGGGACTGGTTTTAGTGAGAAGGATACAAATAAAATTTTCAATAGATTTTACAGTAATAGACCCGAAAATTTTGGAGAGCACTCTGGTTTAGGCCTAAATATAGTGAAAAACTTAGTTGAATTACATAAAGGACAAATTAAAGCTGAAAATAATAAAGAGAGGGGTGCAAAAGTTGAAATTATTTTCCCGGCGACCCAATGAAAAGTTGATTAATATAAATAAAGTTGCTACAAGCCCTACCTTATGACAGATTATAAAGTAAAAGATATTAACGAAGCAGAATTTGGAAGAAAAGAAATTTCTCTAGCAGAGACCGAAATGCCGGGGTTAATGGCAGTAAGAGCCGAGTATAAAGGCAAAAATCCGCTTAAAGGAGCAAGAATTTTAGGTTGTCTTCATATGACAATTCAAACAGCAGTTTTGATTGAAACTTTAGTCGATTTAGGTGCAGAGTGTAGATGGTCTTCATGCAATATATTTTCAACACAAGATCATGCAGCAGCAGCAATTGCAAAAGCTGGTATCCCAGTATTTGCTTGGAAGGGTGAGACAGAGGAAGAATACTGGTGGTGCGTAAAACAAACAATTGAGGGTAAAAAAGATTGGATACCTAACATGATTTTAGATGATGGTGGAGATCTTACTGCTCTTATGCATAAGGATTATAAAGATTTATTAAAAGGTATAAAAGGTTTAAGCGAAGAAACAACAACAGGGGTTCTAGCACTTAAAAAAATGGAAGAACAAGGTCAATTGTTAGTGCCAGCAATTAATGTAAACGACTCAGTAACAAAATCAAAATTTGACAACTTATATGGATGTAGGGAGAGTTTAGTTGATGGAATTAAAAGAGCTACTGATGTGATGATGTCAGGAAAAGTTGCAATCGTTGCAGGCTTTGGTGATGTTGGAAAAGGTAGTGCAGCATCTTTAAGACAAAGTGGAGCAAGAGTTTTAGTAACTGAAACTGATCCTATTTGTGCACTGCAAGCTGCTATGGAAGGTTACGAAGTAGTTTTAATGGATGAAATGATTAGTCAAGCAGATATTGTTGTAACTGCAACTGGAAATAAAGATGTGGTAACGGCAGATCATATGAGAGCTATGAAAGATAGATCTATACTATGTAATATTGGACACTTTGATAACGAAATTCAAGTTGAGGCTTTGAAAAACTATAAATGGGACGAGGTAAAACCTCAAGTTCATGAAATAACATTCCCAGATGACAAAAGATTGATTTTGTTAGCTGAAGGTAGACTTGTAAATTTAGGTTGTGGAACTGGTCACCCAAGTTTTGTTATGAGTGCGTCATTTACTAACCAGGTTATTGCTCAAATTGAGCTTTGGAATAATTCAGATAACTATGAAAATAAAGTTTATGTGCTTCCTAAACACTTAGATGAAAAGGTTGCAAGGCTTCACTTGGATAAAGTTGGCGCAAAATTAACACCACTATCAAAAGAGCAAGCTGACTATATAAGTGTAACACCAGAGGGACCATACAAGCCTCATGCTTATCGCTACTAGAAGTGGCAAAATAAATATTTCTAAAGAAAAAGATACTAAGCTTATAGCTGAAAGACTTTCTAAGCTCATTAATTTAGGAGATTTCATACTTTTAACCGGTAATCTAGGTGTAGGAAAAACTACTTTCATAAA
>CACFTO010000008.1 GCA_902569245.1 uncultured Pelagibacteraceae bacterium
TTTGAGGGCGTGAGGGTATATGATGGTGAAATTTTCAAGCTACAAGAACATACAGATAGATTATATCATTCGGCTAAAAGGATGGATATGAACATTCCTTACACAAAAGAAGAAATAAACATAGCTTGTAATCAGATAATAAAAATTCAAAATGTACAGAATGGTTATCTAAGACCTTTTGCTTGGAGAGGTAGTGAAATGATGGGTGTATCTGCTCAAAAAACAAAAATAAATGTAGCGGTAGCTACTTGGGAGTGGGGCGACTATTTCGATCCTAAGTTGAAAATTGAAGGCATTAAATTAAATATTTCTAATTGGAGAAGACCAGCTCCAAATACTATACCGTGGGATAGCAAAGCTGCAGGATTGTATATGATTTGTACACTTTCCAAGCATGAGGCTGAAAGACAAGGATATAGCGAGTCATTAATGTTAGATCACGAGGATAATGTTGCAGAATCAACGAGTGCAAACATATTTTTTAAAGATAAAAATGGTGAACTTCATACTCCAATTCCAGATTCATTCTTAAATGGTATCACAAGGCAAACTGTTATTGAATTAGCAAAATCAAAAAATATAAAAGTTCATGAAAGAAAAATTAAACCAGATGAATTAGCAAGTTTTGAAGGATGCTTTTTAACTGGGACAGCTGCTGAAATAACACCAATTTCTCAAATTGCTGAAAATAACTATAAAGTTTGTGATCTTATTTTAGATTTATCATTAAGCTATGGTAAATTAGTAAGAAAAAAAAGGGCAGCTTAATCTTTATTGTCTTCGGATATTGCGTGGTCTATACCTTTCCTTAAATATTCATATCCAGTGTATAATGTAAGAAAAGCTGAGAGCCACAATAAAATTATTCCAATAGTTTGAGCATTATAGTCTTGAAAATTTATAATTTTATTTCCAGTTTCTCCAGTTAGCAAAACAGAAATACAAAACATTTGAAGAAATGTTTTTACTTTTGCTAGACTTGAAACTGGAAGTTTGACACTTCCTTTAGCTAAAAATTCTCTTAAACCTGAAATTAATACCTCTCTCGTAAGTATTATTATTGCAGCAATAACTTCATAGTTTTTAATAGTCCCATCCATAACAAGCAATATTAAAGCAGTAGCTACTATAATTTTATCAGCAATTGGATCTAATAACTCTCCAAGTTTAGACTCTTCCTTAAACATTCTTGCTAATAATCCATCCAAGAAGTCAGTAAATGAAGCAATTACAAACAGTGCAAAAGGAATTACATCTCCATAAAATCCTGGCAAATAAAATGCAAAAACAAATATAGGAACAATTATAATTCTACCAATAGTTAGATAATTTGGAATTTTCATATATTACTCGTGGAAGTAATTATATATCTTTTTCGCAACTTTTTCCTCAACTCCTTCGACTGTTTTTATCTCATCTAAGCTGGCGGATTCAACTGCTCTAGCTGAACCAAAGTGATTTAAAAGTGCTCTTTTTCTAATAGATCCAATTCCATCAATTTGATCAAGTAAAGACTTACTAATACCTTTCTTTCTCTTCGCTCTGTGAGCACTTATTGCAAATCTATGAGACTCGTCTCTTAGTCTTTGTAAAAAAAAGAGGGTAGGATCATTTTTTTCAAACTTAAATTCTTTACCATTATGAAAAAAGGTTTCATTACCACTATTTCTAAATTTACCTTTTGCAATTGCTATCATTGGAATATCATGTAATCCTAATTCATTAAGTGTTTCTCTAGCCACAGAGTATTGTCCTTTCCCACCGTCAACTATTACTAAGTCTGGCATTGTTAAATAATTATCTTTTTCTTGAACAGCTCTTTTAAATCTTCTATTTAAAACTTCTCGCATCATTCCATAATCATCTTGCTCATTTTTCTTAATTTTAATATTAAATTTTCTATACCTTTTTTTAATAAAACCCTCATCACCAAAAGTAATGAGTGCACCAACACTATTGGTTCCTTGAATGTGACTATTGTCATAAACCTCAACTAAATTGATATTGTTTTCTAAATTAAATTTTTTACAAACATTTTCAAACAACTCTTTATTATTTTGGCTCTCATAAATTTTTCTATTTAAGCTATCTTTTGCATTTTTTAGAGCTTGATTTACAACTTTTAGTTTAGAACCTCTTTTTGCAACAGAAATATTTATTTCTTTGTTTTCTTTTTGGGAAAGTGTTTTTTCAATTAGGACTTTTTCCTTTATTTCATCACTTAAGATAATGGAGCTTGGTACACTTTTGTTTTCATAAAATTGAGAAACAAAAGAATTCAAAATTTCTTTTAGGTTATCGTCTGGGTCATGTTTAGGAAAAAAGGCTTGGTTTCCCCAATTTTGTTTTGATCTATAGAAAAATACTTGAATACAAGTCTTACCAGACTCTTTGTATCCAGCTATAACATCTGCTTCAACTAAATTTGCCTCATTTATTCTTTGAGATGATTGAATGATGTTTAAAGATTTAATTCTATCCCTCAAGATTGCAGCTTTTTCAAAATCTAAATCAGAACTTGCCTTTTCCATTTGTCCTGATAAATTTTTTTGTATCTTTCTTGATTTACCAGATACGAATTCAATTGCGCTATCTACTGATAGCTTATAATCATCTTTTTCTATGTATCCAACACATGGACCAGAACATCTCTTGATTTGATAAAGGATGCACGGTCTTTCTCTTTTTTTAAATACTGTATCATCACAAACTCTCAGTTGAAAAATTTTCTGGATCATTTTAATAGTCCAATTTGCAGATCCAGCTGAAGCAAATGGTCCAAAGTAAAAACCCTCTCTAGTTTTTTTTCCTCTATGTCTTCTAATTTGAGGCCATTTATCCTCATTCCCAATAAAAATAAATGGAAATGATTTGTCGTCGCGTAAAAGTATATTGAATTTAGGTTTATATTTTTTTATTAAGTTTGCCTCTAGTAGAAGTGCTTCGCTCTCATTAGAAGTACTTGTGATCTCAATTTTCCTTGTTTGAGATAGCATTCTCTCAGTTCTAATAATATGATTTTTCTCCGAAACATAACTCTTTAATCTGTTGGGTAAATTTTTTGCTTTACCAACATAAAGTATCACATTCTTTTCATTTAACATTCTGTATACACCAGGAAGTTTGGGTATAAGTGGTAGCTCTTTTTTAATTGCTTCTTTACCAATATCAGAACTTATCATGACTTCTTTTTTTTGAAATTTGAATACCTACGGAAGAGCAATCTTTCATAATTTCTAATTTCTCAATTTGAAGACTTATTTTATCAATTCTTTTATCTTTGAATAGCTCATCGAATACATCTTCCGCTAATGTTTCAAGAAAATTATAATGTTTATTTTTGATAAGTTTCTTTATCAATCTTACAATTTTTGCATAATTTACAATTGATTTAATATCCTTATCATTTGAAGGCTTTTTATCTTCGTAGTTTACTTCCAAATTAAATTTAACTTTTTGGGGAGCCTCTTTTTCAAAATCAAAATAACCAAGTTTTAAATTTAAAATAAGTTCCTTGATTAGCACTTTTTTTTCGTAATTAAAAAGACTTTTGTTATTGCTAATTTTAATTACTTTAAAATTATTTTTTTTCATTCTTTTCCACCCATGATATCTGGTGTTTGCCAATTTAAGTTTTGACCACTATCTATTGCTAACACCTGTCCAGTAATAGATATATTTTTAATGAAAAAGTCAACTGCGTTACATATTTGCTCAACATCTACTTGTCTTTTGAGAGGTGTTGCCATGTATTGTTTTTTAAAATGTTTTTCACTTTGTCTCTTGTTTTTAATTGTAGGACCAGGGGCAATTCCATTAACTCTTATTTTTGGTGCCAAACTCATGGCACTAGTTTTTGTAAGGGTATAAAGTCCAGTTTTACTTATGGTATATGAAAAAAAATAGGGAGTAAGTTTAAAAACTCTTTGATCAATTATATTTATAATATTATTGTTTTTACTCTTAATATTTTTAGCAAATTCTTTTGACAAAAGCGCAGGTGTTCTTAGATTTGTTCTTAAATGTTGTCCCCAACTATCTGTATTAAAGTTTTCTAATTTATCATTTTCGAACAAAGAAGCATTATTTATTAAACAATTAAAATATTTTAATTTGGATTTTGCAAATTTAATAATCTTATTTACATCGCTTTCAACACTTAGATCTCCTTTAATTAAATAAACTTTCGTATCATTTGAAGATAATTCTTTTTTAAGTTTTTCAGCCTTTGCTTTTGATTTGTTATAATGAATTACGATTTCTACTCCCTTACCTGAAAGTTTTCTAGCTATGGCAGCACCAATTCTAGTAGCTCCACCAGTAATTATGATTTTATTTGCTTCCATTTTTTTTTACCTTTTTGAGCTCTTGTTCCTGGCATTCCCATAGTTGATCTTCCTCTTGGATATATTTTGTTGTTGAGGCTATACTGTTTTACCTTAGGGTTAAGTGTAACCTCCAATTCTGTACTTTCAAGTTTTCTAATTTCATCCCTTATTTTAGCCGCTTCCTCAAATTCTAAATTTGTTGCAGATTCTTTCATTTTTTTGTTTAAAGCTTTTATATGTTTCTTAAGATTGCCCCCTACGTTTGCTCCTGTACCAATTTTAACATAATCTTTTTCATAGACGCTTTCTAGAACATCGCTTATTTCTTTTTTTACAGTAGTTGCACTGATTTTATTTTTTTTATTATAATCAAGTTGAATATTTCTTCTTCTCTCAGTCTCTTTAATAGCTTTTTTTATACTTTTAGTTTCTTTGTCAGCATATAAAATAACCTTACCGTCTAAATTTCTTGCTGCTCTTCCGATTGTTTGGATCAATGAAGTCTCTGATCTTAAAAAACCCTCTTTATCTGCATCTAATATTCCAACTAATGCACATTCTGGGATATCTAAACCCTCCCTTAATAAATTTATTCCAACTAAAACGTCAAAGACGCCTAGCCTCAAATCCCTCATTATTTCAATTCTCTCTAGAGTATCAATATCAGAATGCAAATATCTTACTTTGATGCCATTTTCATGTAAGTATTCAGTTAGATCTTCGGCCATTTTTTTTGTCAAAGTTGTAACAAGAACTCTGTAATTTTTTTCAATTGTTTTTAGACATTCATGCATCAGATCATCAACTTGATTTTTTGCGGGTTTTATTTCAACTGGGGGATCAATTAATCCAGTTGGTCGAATAACTTGATCGATAAATTTACCTTTGGTTTGTTCTAATTCCCATGGACCAGGTGTTGCTGATACAAAAACAGTTTGTGTCCTCATCATATCCCACTCTTCAAATTTTAGTGGTCTGTTATCCATACATGATGGAAGTCTAAAACCATATTCTGCTAAAGTACTTTTCCTAGATCGATCTCCTTTAAACATTCCATTTAGCTGCGGAACTGTAACATGACACTCATCAACAAATATTAATGTATTATCAGGAAAATATTCAAATAGAGTAGGTGGAGGTTCACCAGGTTTTCTTCCAGACAAAAACCTTGAATAATTTTCAATTCCTGCACATGACCCTGTAGCTTCAATCATTTCAAGATCGAATTTCGTTCGCTCCTCCAATCTTTGTGCTTCAAGTAATTTATTTTGTTCTTTATGTTTTTTAAGTGTTATCTCTAATTCTTTTTTGATATTTATTACTGCCTGTTCTATTGTAGGTTTTGGAGTTATGTAGTGGCTGTTAGCATAAACTTTAATTAAATTTAATTCTCTTACTTGATCACCTGTTAATGGATCAAACTCCTCAATTTTCTCAAGTTTGTCCCCAAATAAACTTAGCCTCCAAGCTCTATCTTCCAAATGAGAAGGAAAAATTTCTAAATATTCACCTCTAGCTCTAAATGTACCTCTATAAAAATTTTGGTCATTTCTTTTGTATTGAAGTGCAACTAAAGATTTTATTATATGTTCTCTATTATAGTCATAGTTTTTTTGAAGAGTAAGTGTCATTTTACTGTAAGCTTCAACAGATCCTAATCCATAGATGCACGATACACTGGCAACTATAAGAACATCATCTCTTTCAAGAAGAGAACGAGTAGCAGAGTGTCTCATTCGATCAATTTGCTCGTTAATTGATGCTTCTTTTTCTATATAAGTATCTGATCTTGGAACATATGCTTCTGGAGTGTAGTAATCATAGTAAGATACAAAATACTCCACAGCATTATCTGGAAAAAAACCCTTCATCTCCCCATACAATTGAGCGGCAAGAGTTTTATTTGGCGCAAGTATTAAAGCTGGTCTGTTTGTTTCTTCAATTACTTTAGCCATCGTAAAGGTTTTGCCTGACCCAGTTACCCCTAATAAAACTTGATTAAATTGGTTTTTTTTAGCACCATTAACCAAATTTTTAATTGCCTCTGGTTGATCTCCTGCTGGCTTAAAATCAGATTTAATTTTAAATTTTCTGCCACCTTCAAGTTTTCCACTTATTTTAGGATTTTTACTTTGAATATCTGTAATTAAATCTTGATATGTATTTTCCATATATTAAATAAAGTAATAGAATATAAACAATTTTCAATGAGCATAATATCAAACAGTTTAAAAAGAATTAAACCTTCACCAACAATAGCTGTAACCCAAAAAGCGAGGGAATTAAAAGCCGCTGGAAAAGATGTAATAGCTTTAGGTGCAGGTGAACCCGATTTTGATACACCTGATAATATCAAAAAAGCTGCTGTAAAAGCCATAAGAAATGGTGATACTAAATACACTCCAGTTGATGGAACTCTTGCAATTAAAAATGCAGTTATAAAAAAGTTTAAAAGAGAAAATAAACTTAATTATACTTCAGACCAGATAACTGTAGGTACAGGAGGTAAACAAGTTTTATACAATGCATTTGTAGCAACATTAAATAAAGGAGATGAAGTTCTTATACCAGCTCCGTTTTGGGTATCTTATCCAGATATGGTTTTGCTTGCTGGTGGAAAACCAAAATTTATAAAATGTGGAGAAGAAGACGGATTTAAATTAACACCAGCTAAACTTAAAAAAGCAATTACAAAAAAAACAAAATGGATAATTTTAAATTCTCCATCTAATCCTACAGGCGCAGCTTATACCAAAAAAGAAATTATTAGTTTAGGTAAGGTGCTACTTAAAAATAAAAATGTTTTTATTTTGAGTGATGATATTTATGAGCATGTAAAATTTGATAATTTTAAATTTTTTACAATTGCACAAATCAAAAAACTTAAAGATAGAACATTAACTATGAATGGTGTAAGTAAAGCTTATGCTATGACGGGGTGGAGGATTGGTTATGCTGCTGGACCAAAAAACATTATTGCTGCAATAAGAAAAATTCAGTCACAATCGACATCTAATCCATCATCTATAAGCCAGGCAGCTGCTGTAGAGGCTTTGAATGGAACTCAAAGCTTTATCAAAAAAAGAGCTAAATCTTTTAGTGTCAGAAGAAAATTCGTTGTTAATTATTTAAATAGCATAACAGGAATTACTTGTTTAATGCCAAAAGGTGCGTTTTATGTTTTCCCTAGTTGTAAAGGTTTAATAGGAAAAAAAACAAAAATTAAAAATGATACGGATTTCGTACAAAAGCTCCTTGAAAAACAAAATGTTGCAGTTGTACAAGGATCTGCTTTTGGATTAGATGGGTATTTTAGAATTTCTTATGCAACATCCATGCAAAAATTAAAAGTTGCAATGAAAAGGATTAAGTTATTCTGTGAAAGTTTAAGCTAAATTTAGCTTTATTACCGATTTTGCTGCGTCAATTACTGAAATTTCAGGCTCTATAAATTTCATTTCAAGAATTTCTTCAGCATAAGTCGAGTCTGTTTGCATTCTAAGTCCCAGATCAGGTACCAAATTTTTTGCACTTGAGTCTACATAACTTATAAGTTTAACCATAAAATTAGGTAATTCTTTTTTAGGAAGCTTTTTTGAATGACTTGGAATATTTTCAGCCATTATTTTTGATAATTCTAGTATAGATCTTACTCCGGACCCAACAATTAATCTTCTACCTTCAGCTTTTTTATTATTTAAAGATAAAACATGTGCTTTGGCAATATCTTTAACATGAGATATCATGACTGAAAACTTTGGAGCTGCCGGGTATTTACCCTGTAGTAATTGTTTAACATATTCCATTGATGTACAACTTTTCTCATTCAAAAAGTCTCCCAAGACAAAACCAGGGTTGATACATGTGAGTTTATTTTTAATACCTTTACTCTCCATAAGTTCCCAAGCAGCTATTTCAGCTCTGGTTTTAGATACAAAATAATCTGTAGTTCTATCCCATTCTAAGTCTGTCCAATCATTCTCACCAAATGTATAAGGATTTGTTCTATTTGGTTTTCTATACATACAAACTATAGATGATGTTTTAACGATATGGTCTACATCTGCATTTATTCCAGCATTTAAAACTCTTAAAGTTCCATCTTTTGCAGCTGGAGTAAGTGACTCTCTATCATTTGATACTTTCAATGGGAAAGGAGAAGCAACATGAATAATATATTTACAACCTTTAGCAGCTTCATTCCATCCTTCATCTTTTAGTAAATCTAACTCTACAAATGATAATTTTTCTGTTGAAACATCGTTTGCCTCTAATGTTTTTTTAGTTTGTTCAATTGAATTTTTATTCCTTACTGTTCCTAAAACCTCAAAGCCTGAATTTAATAATTCAATTGCTACATGTTTTGCTACAAAACCACTTATTCCAGTTAATAAAACTTTATCGGGCATTTCTTTGAAAATTATTTAGTTTTTTTCTTTTTCTCTAAACCAAATAATGGAGAGTTTCTAAATCTTAAAACAAGGATTGCTATTGCGATTAAAACAATGGCACCTGCTTCATATAATAATACTTCTGGATTGATTGATTTTCCTTGTAAAATTATAAATCTAGATAGAGCAGTAATTGCAATAAATAATGGAAGAGTTATTTGAATTGATTGACTTTCCCAAAATACTCTTACCATTGCTAAAACTTCTAGATATAGAAAAAGTAAAAGTAAATCGGCCAAAGTAACTTTTTGAACAACTATCATTTGATATATCTCAATACCAAATGCTATAACTGTAGCAGCAAGTATAATTACCAAAGCTATTAATTGGATTTGTTTTACTATATTTTCCATGGATAACTTATAAATGATCTTTAATTAATTTGAAGCTAAATATTTTTCTGCTTCTAGGGCGGCCATACAGCCCATTCCTGCTGCTGTTACTGCTTGTCTAAAAATTTTGTCTTTAACATCTCCAGCAGCATAAACACCCGGAACATTTGTTTCCGTAGAATCACTTTTTGTAATTAGATAGCCTGTATTGTCCATTTCTAATTGATCTTTAAATAGAGAAGTAGCAGGGTCATGACCAATAGCTATAAATAAACCATCAATTTTTAACTCTGACATTTCATTAGTTTTAATATTTTTAATTTTCAAACCTTTTACATTTTTTGGTTCTTCATCTCCAATTACTTCTTCAACAACTGAGTCCCATATAATTTCAATTTTCTTGTTTGCCATTAATTTTTTTTGCAAAAGTTTTTCAGCTCTAAGCTCATTTCTTCTGTGAATTAACTGCACTTTTGATGCAAATTTTGTAAGAAACATTGCCTCTTCAACTGCTGCATTCCCACCTCCAACAACCGCTACTGTTTTATCTTTAAAAAAGAAACCGTCACATGTTGCACATGCCGAAACTCCAAATCCTTTAAATTTTTCTTCAGACTCAATATTTAGCCATCTTGCTTGTGCACCTGTTGAAATTATAATTGAGTCAGCAGTATATTTTTGTCCACCATCGCCTATCGCTTCAAAAGGTTTAGATTTCAAATTTACTGATTGAATATGATCTTCAACTAAATCTGTCCCCACAGCTTTTGCCTGCTCTCTCATTTGTTCCATTAGCCATGGTCCTTGTATTACATCAGCAAAGCCTGGATAGTTCTCAACATCAGTTGTTATTGTTAGTTGACCGCCTGGTTGCATACCTGCAACTAACATTGGCTTTAGCATAGCTCTTGCAGCATAAACTGCAGCAGTGTAGCCTGCTGGACCTGATCCAATTATTAACACTTTTGTATGTTTAGTTGGTTTTTCACTCATAGAGGTCTATATAGTTAATAATGAGCAAATTAAAAGGTATTTTATTGACCGAGGGGATGCACGGAATGCTGAGCCAGGTTGAAGGCTTAGCTAAAGCTTTAGATATAGAATTTTCTCACCACAAGGTTGAACTAAATAATTTATGGAGGTTAATTCCACCAAAATTTACACCAATTTCTCAAAGTGTTTATAAAAAAATAAATCATCCAGATTATAATTTAATTATATCTTGTGGCCGAAAAAGTATAATCCCATCTATACATCTAAAAAGTATTTCAAATAAAAAAGTCTTTAATATTCACATTCAAGATCCTAAAATTAATTTTAATTACTTTGATTTTATAGTAGCCCCAGAACATGATGGAATTAATGGCTCCAATGTCATTTCCACAAAAGGTGCTCTCCATTATCTTACAGAAATCGAAATAGAGGAGAATAAGGGTTATCTAAATTCATTAATTAAAAATGATGATAGAAAGATTTGGTGTTTGATAATGGGTGGACCCACAAAATACTATGATTATTCTACAAAAAATATGAAACATATTTTTTCAATTTTCTACAAGCTTTTAAAAAAACATAATTTTCAACTTGTTGTGATACCATCAATGAGAACTCCACTTAATACTATTCACTATGCTAAAGAATTTTTTGGCGAAAATCATACAATTATAATGAATGTTGATAAAAGAGCATACTTATCAGCTCTAGCTATTTCTGAAAATATTGTTGTTACATGTGACTCTAGCTCAATGATCTCAGAAGCTGCTTTAACTGGAAAACCAGTTTATATTGCAAATATTTTGCCTAGAAAAAATGATATAAGATTCCAGAGATTTAGAAATTTATTTAGAGAATTAAATATAACAAGAAACCTCGGGGAAAATATGGAAACTTGGACATATCAAAAACTTGATGAAGCGAATAGAGTAGCGAAAATCATAAAAGAGAGAATAAGCAACTAATGTCCTATTTAAATTCAATTCTTAATAATTCAAAAAAATTTGATAGTCCATTCGTACATTGGGAACTAAATAAGCCTCTTACAGATGTACAAATAAATGAGATTTTACATGCTGATATATCTGATCCTACAAAACATAATCTCAATTATGATGGTACTAGAGCTATAGATGGAGGAGAAGGAAAATTTAGAGAAGGTATTTCGGATGGTGGGAAGGCTTTAAAATTTAGATGTTTTGTCACCAAGGAAAATTCTAATGAATTTCCAGGACTTACCAATCTAATTAAAGAACTTCAAAATAAAAAAACTTATCAAAAAATTTCTGAATTAATTAATAAAGACCTATCAAATTCCTATGTAAGAGTTGAAGTAATTTGTGATCGAGAAGGATTCTGGTTAAAACCACATTGTGATATCAAAGAGAAACTTATGTCGTGCTTATTATTTGTTAACAAACATAATGAAAGTGAGGATTTAGGAACTGATTTTTATGATAGTGATTTGAAGCTTATAAAAACATTGCCATATAAAGATAATTATGGATATTTTTTTTCAAGTGGGCCTAATTCTTGGCATGGAATGGAAAAAAAAGAAATAATTAAAGAAAGAAGATGCTTACAAGTAAATTATGTTACTTTTGAAACAGATTGGAAAGTTGATTAATTTTCTTGAAGAGATTTTACTCTAAGTTTTTTCGTTTTAAGAGAATTTATGGCTTCCAAGAAAGAATAAGCAGTTGACATATTAGTACAATAAGGAATTTTATTTGCTAAAGTTCCTCTTCTTAAAGCCAATGCATCATTAATTCTATTTTCGCTATTTCCACCACCTGTATTTATAACTAAAGCAATTTTTTTAGAATTAAGTACGTCTACTATATGAGGCTTTCCACTACTTACCTTATTAATTTTTCTACATTTCATTCCATTTTTTGTTAATATTTCTGCAGTTCCTCTTGTAGCTGATAAAGTAAATCCAAGTTTTAAAAGTCTTTGGGCAACACCAATAATTTCTTGTTTGTGAGAGTCTTTAACTGATAAAAAAGCCAAACCTTTTGTAGGCAGTGAGTTTGCTGCTGCAATTTGACTTTTAGCAATTGCCATTCCAAAATCATCATCAAATCCCATCACTTCACCTGTTGATTTCATCTCTGGTCCAAGCAACAAATCGCTGTCTGGAAATTTGTTAAATGGAAATACAGCCTCTTTAACAGCAAATTTTTTATTGGTTTTATATTTTAATTTATATTTTGAAAGTTTTTCACCTGCCATTATCCTTGATGCTATTTTGGCTAATGGTATTCCATTAGCTTTCGATACAAATGGAACTGTCCTGCTGGCTCTTGGATTTACTTCTATAACAAATATTTCATCTTTCTTTATTGCAAATTGAATATTTAAAAGTCCTTTAACTTTTAATGCTAAAGCTAATTTTCTAGTTTGGACTTTAATTTCTTTTAAAAGATTATCTTTGATAGAAACTGGAGGTAGGCAACAAGCCGAGTCTCCAGAATGTACTCCCGCTTCCTCAATATGTTGCATTATACCAGCAACATAAACATCTTTACCATCAGAGATAGCATCTACATCAACTTCCATAGCGTTATCTATAAATTTGTCGATTAAAATAGGATTTTGTTCTGCAGCTTTAAAAGCTTCATTTATAAACTTTTTAAGTTGGCTTTTATCATGAACAATTTCCATTGCTCTGCCACCTAAAACATAAGAAGGTCTTACAACAACAGGAAGTCCAATTTTTTCACTTATTTTAATTGCTTGATCAAATTTGTTAGCAATTCCACTATTAGCTTGTTTTAAATTTAATTTTATAAGTAAATCCCTAAATCTATCTCTATCCTCTGCAAGATCGATTGAAGTATATTGAGTACCAAGTATAGGTAATTTATTGTCATGTAAGAATTTTGCTAATTTAATCGGAGTTTGTCCTCCAAATTGAGCAATAACCCCTATAAGATTTCCATTTGATTTTTCTTTTAGAATAATGTTTTGAACATACTCCTCAATAAGAGGTTCAAAGTAAAGTCTGTCACTCGTATCATAGTCTGTTGAAACTGTTTCAGGGTTACAATTAACCATAATAGTTTCGAAACCAGCTTCTTTTAAAGAAAAGCTTGCCTGACAACAACAATAATCAAACTCTATACCTTGACCAATTCTGTTTGGACCTCCTCCAAGTATTATTATTTTTTTCTTATTGCTAGGATTTGACTCACATTCTGTATTTAATGAAAAGTTTCTTTGATATGTAGAATACATATATGGAGTGAAGGACTTAAACTCTGCTGCACAAGTGTCTACCTTTTTAAATACAGGTAAAACTTTTAGCGCAACCCTTTTAGATCTAACGATTTGTTCTTTAATCCCAGTAATTTTTGATAACTTTTTATCTGAAAAGCCAATAGATTTTATTCTATTAAATTCATTGTATGTTTTGGGTATACCCTTCTTTTTTATATTTTTTTCTTCGTCTACGAGATCCTTAATTTGATTTAAGAACCACGGATCAACATTTGATAATTTGTAGATTTTATCTAATGAAATATTTTTTCTAAAAGCTTCTGCTATCAATAATAGTCTGTTAGGAATATTAACTTTTAAATTTCTAATAATATCTTTTTTTGAATAATTAAAAAAGTTATCTAATCCCGAAAGTCCAGTTTCTAGGGATACCAGGGCTTTTTGAAAAGATTCTTTGAAATTTCTTCCAATTGCCATTGCTTCACCTACTGATCTCATTGATGTACCTAGAATTGCTTTAGTATCGGAAAACTTTTCAAAAGTAAATCTTGGTATTTTTGTAACAACATAATCAATTGTCGGTTCAAATGAAGCCGGCGTTACCTTTGTGATTTCATTTTTTAATTCATCTAAGGTGTATCCTACCGCAAGTTTAGCTGCTACTTTAGCAATTGGAAAGCCTGTTGCTTTTGATGCAAGAGCAGAGGATCTTGATACTCTTGGATTCATTTCTATTATAACCATTCTTCCATTTCTAGGATTAATCGCAAACTGAACATTTGATCCGCCTGTTTCAACTCCAATTTTTCTTAAGCAAGCTATAGATGCATTTCTCATGACCTGGTATTCTTTATCAGTTAAGGTTAATGCTGGAGCAACCGTAATGGAGTCTCCCGTATGAATTCCCATTGGGTCCACATTCTCTATTGAACAAATTATTATACAGTTATCCTTTTTGTCCCGTACAACTTCCATTTCAAATTCTTTCCAACCCTCCAATGACTCTTCAATTAAAACTTGATTTTGAGGGGACTCGTTCATCCCGGTTTTGACAAGTTTAAAGAAATCTTTTTTGTTTTTAGCGATACCTCCTCCTAAACCACCTAAAGTAAAAGAGGGTCTTATAATCGCTGGTAAACCAATTTCTTTCAAACACTTAGATGCATCCTTAAAATTATTTAAGATCTTTGATTTAGGTAGATCTAGACCAATGTCAGACATATTTTTTCTAAATTTTTTACGATCCTCTGCATTTTCTATTGCTTTGGACTTTGCACCTATTAATTCAATTTTGTATTTTTTAAGCAGTCCAGCTTTTTCTGCGCTTATTGCTAAATTTAAAGCGGTTTGACCTCCCATTGTTGGTAAAATTGCGTTAGGTTTTTCTTTTTTAATTACTTCTTCTAAAACTGGAATTGTAATGGGTTCAATATAGGTTTTATCAGCAACACCAGGATCTGTCATGATAGTTGCAGGATTTGAGTTTATTAAAACTACCTCGAAACCCTCATCTTTAAGAGCCTTACATGCTTGGGTACCTGAATAATCAAATTCACATGCTTGACCAATTATTATTGGGCCTGCTCCAATAACTAATATTTTTTTAATATCTTTTCTTTTTGGCATATTTTTTTACATCTTGAATAAAGTTGTTGAACAAATATTGACTATCTTGAGGGCCAGGATTTGCCTCTGGGTGATACTGAACAGAAAAGACAGGTTTGTTTTTTAATCTAATTCCCTCAATAGTATCATCAAAAAGTGACTTATGAGTTATTTGTATATTTTTAGGTAAGCTTTTTTCTATCACTACAAATCCATGATTTTGACTGGTAATCTCAACTGAATTATTTATTAAATTTTTGACTGGATGATTGGCACCTCTATGACCTAGTTTCATTTTTTTTGTTTTTGCATTTAAAGCTAAAGCTAAAATTTGATGTCCAAGGCAAATTCCAAAAATTGGATAATTTGATTTTATTAATTTTTTTATAATATTAATTGCATATTCTCCAGTTGCTGCTGGATCTCCAGGACCATTTGATAAAAAAATACCATCTGGATTAAGTTTAATAATTTCATCTGCAGTTTTTTTACAAGAAACTACTTTTACCTCACAGTTATAATCAGAAAAATATCTTAAAATATTTTTCTTAATTCCATAATCAATTGCAACAATTTTAAATTTTGTCTTTATATTTTTTTTATAACCAACTTCTTTTTTCCAAGTTTTAAAACCTTTCCAAATATAATTTTTTTTAGTTGATACTTCTTTTGCTAAATCAAGACCATTTAAGCCAGGCCACTTTATTGACATATTAATTAGTTTTTTAACGTTGAATTTTCCTTTTTTACTATTTGAAATAGTCCCCTTTGGAGCCCCTTTATCTCTAATAAGGTTTGTCAGGCTTCTAGTGTCTAATCCAGTTAGTCCAACAATTTTATTTTTTTTAAGCCATTCATCTAGAGTCTGTAAAGCTCTATAGTTTGAAGGAGATGTGATTTCAGAATTAAATATTGCACCCTTTGTCCAAACTCTATCAGACTCTAAATCTTCATTATTGGTTCCAACATTTCCAATGTGAGGGAATGTAAAGTTAATAATTTGTCCAGCATATGATGGATCTGAAATAATTTCCTGATATCCTGTTAAAGAAGTGTTAAAACAGACTTCTCCTGTAGCAGTCCCCTGGTATCCAAGACCGATCCCTTTAAAAACAAGCTTATTATCTAGAACTAAAATGCCTGTTGGAAATTGATGTTTAATTGCAATTTTATTTTTTTGTTTTTTGTTCAATTACAACTCATGAGTTAAAGGTCTATACAATAAAACCTTTTTTTGCGCAACAGATCTAATGTATATTGTGTAAAAAAAAAATTTTTCTTTTTGAAGAATATTCTTAATACGCTAAAATTAAATATGTCATTAAGGGAAAGCATAGAGTCAGACTACAAAATAGCTTTAAAAGCTAAAGATAAAAATAAAATATCAACTTACAGGTTAATATTATCTGGTATTAAGGATTTGGATATTAACAATAGATCTGGGGCAGAAAAAAAAGAGACAGATAATGAGGATATTAAAAAGCTACTAAAAAAAATGATTAAACAACGAAGCGAATCAATTGAATTGTATAAAAAAAATAATCGCAAGGATCTTCAGGATATAGAAGAACAAGAAGTGGCAGTAATTAGTCAATATTTACCTAAACAAATTAGTGAAGAGGATACCAAGAAAATATGTCAAGAAGTAATTAAATCAACAGGTGCAAACTCAATAAAAGACATGGGAAAAGTTATGGGTGAATTAAAGAAAAATAATGCAGACAGTATTGATTTTTCCAAAGCAGGAGCCATTATAAAAGAATTATTAAATCAAAAATGAAATACCCTAAAGAGTACTTACAAGAAATTAAAACTCGATTAAAAATTTCAACTGTAGTTTCCAAAACTGTTAGTTTAAAAAAAAGAGGCAAGGAGTATGTTGGTCTTTCGCCGTTTAAAACAGAAAAAACACCTTCTTTTACAGTAAATGACGAAAAAGAATTTTATCACTGTTTTAGTACTGCTGAACATGGAAATATATTTGACTTTGTAATGAAAACTCAAAACTTAAAATTTGGCGAGTCAGTCAAATATTTAGCAAATCTAGCTGGAATGAGACCTTATACATTTTCAAAGGAGGATCAGATTAGAGAAGAAAAGTGGATAAGGTATAAATTGATATATGCAAAATACGTTGAATTTTATCATAAAGATCTTTTTAAAAATCAAAAAGCAAAAAATGCTAAGGATTATTTAAAAAATCGAGGTTTGACAATTGATGAAGTAAAGAAATTTAAAATTGGATATGTCTCAGATGACGAAAATTTTAAAGAGGATATATTCAAAGAATTTTCTGAAAATGAGATCAAAGATACAGGGTTATTTTATTTTGATGAAAATAAAAAAAAATATGTAGATAGGTTTAGAGATAGAGTCATTTTTCCTATTAACAATATTTCGGGTGATCCAATAGCTCTTGGCGGTAGGATTTTAAAAGATAATAAATATCTTGCTAAATATATTAACTCACCAGAAACTCCATTTTTTAAAAAGGGATCTAATCTTTATAATTTAGATTTTACTAGAAAACTTTCAAACAATATTAACAATATTTATCTTGTTGAAGGGTATATGGATGTTGTTGGTCTTAGTAAAAATAAAGTAGATAATGTAGTTGCAAATCTAGGTACTTCTTTAACTACGAGACAAATATTAACTCTTAATCAATTTTTTCAACATATTATTGTTTGCTTTGACGGAGATGATAGCGGATATAAAGCAGCTTTAAGAGCAGCAGAAAACTCTATTATTGAATTAAAACCTGAAAAAGAAATTTCTTTTTTATTTTTACCTGACAAGCATGATCCAGATAGTTTTGTAAATGAAAAGGGAAAAGATTTTTTTGAAGTTTTTTCAAAAAGTAATTCAGTCCCCATTCACAAATTTCTATTTAATCACTATTCTAAAGATTTAGATGACAACCCTTCATCACGAGCTACTTTTGAAAAAAAAATAAGATTAATTTCATCAACTATTAAAGATGAATTTATTAAAAAGTATGTATTAGAATATTTTCTAGAAAAAATTTCTGAGTTAACTCCTAATACAAATCTTAAATTTAAAAAAAATTACTCAAAGCCAACAAAGTCACTTAAATCAACCCAAAACTATTATAATGAAACAAAGTCTTTAAAAGCAATTGATATTAAGGAATTTTCTTTTTTATATGTGTTATTAAAAAGACCTGATCTTATAAGAGATAACATTAACCTAATTGAAAATGTAAAACTATTTACAAGTGAAAATAAATTATTATTTGAAGAAATAATAAATCAAACTAACAATTTTGAAAACTATGATTTTGAAAATTTAAATGTTGATATGAATTTGATTGATAGGGTGCATAAATATGCATCTATCAAGCATATATTAGTTAAAAACTTAAATGATGACCAAAAAATTATTGAAATTCTTTCTGAGCTAATAAGAGACCTAAAAAATTATGAGCTTGAATTGAGAATAACAGATTTAGAATCAAGATTTTCTAAGGATTTAAGTGAAGCAACATTTAATGAGATAAAAGAGCTCAAAAAACTGCAAAAAATCAATTAAATAAAAATCAGAATCCCATAGATTTTTTTAATTTAAGTATTATATACAATTTAATTTTTTTTATTGTGGAACGTATAATTACAAAATCATTTGCTAGGCTTATGGGCAGGGGTGTCCATAGAGGTTTTATTACTCACGAGGAACTAAATAAATCTTTAGGAAAAAGAAATTTATCAAATCAAAATCTAGAACAAGCTTTCATGCATATTCTAGATGAAAAAGTAATTTTAGTAGAGAAAAAAGCCGATTTCAAAGTACTTAGAAAAAAAGAAAATGGATTAAAAGAAGAGGGCAAATCTGTTGAAAAAAGTGATGACCCTATAAGAATGTATTTAAGAGAGATGGGGGGAGTAGAATTACTTTCAAGAGAAGGTGAAATTGCCATAGCAAAACGAATAGAAGCAGGGAAAGACGTAATGTTAAATGCATTATCACAAAGTCCAATAACCGCTCAACAATTTTTTGAATGGAATAAACAACTTCAAAACGATGAAATCTTAGTAAGAGAAATTATAGATATAGATACTAATTATATGGAAGATGAGGATACTGGTCAAAGTGCTAAACAAAAAAAGTCTGAAGACAATAACAACAATCAAAGCGAAGATGATGGAAATAACGTAGAGGATGACGAATTTAATCCAACACTTGCAGCAATGGAGACTGAAATTAAACCAAAGGTTTTAAAAACAATTTACAATTTAACCAAAGAATATAATAAGTTGATAAAATACCAAAATGAAAAGCTAAATTGTGTTCTAAATTCTAGACAATTCTCATCATCTAAAGAAAAAAATTACAAAAAAATTGTTGATGATATATTGGAAAATATTAAATCACTTCAATTGTCACCTTCAGTTTTGGAGGAATTGGTACAAAAACACTATGTAGAAAATCGCAAAATAATTTCTCTCGAAGGTAACCTTTTAAGGCTTGCTTTAAATGAGAAAATTTCTAGAGAGGAGTTTATAAAGTTCTATGTAGGTAATGAAATTAATCCTAATTTAAAAAATTTCTTAGATACTAATGATACTTGGAAAAAATTCTTTCAAAAATATAAAGTCGAATTTAAAAATATAAAAGATAGATTAATTGAAATAAGTAACAGACTTGGAGTTTCCGTAACAGAATTTAAACTTTTAGTTAGTAGAGTACAGAAAGGAGAAAAGGAGTCACGTATTGCAAAAAAAGAAATGGTAGAGGCCAACCTTAGGTTAGTAATTTCAATTGCAAAAAAGTATACAAATAGGGGTCTTCAATTTTTAGATTTAATTCAAGAAGGAAATATTGGGTTAATGAAAGCAGTAGATAAGTTTGAGTATAGAAGAGGTTACAAATTTTCAACATATGCTACTTGGTGGATAAGACAAGCAATTACTAGATCAATTGCAGACCAAGCTAGGACAATAAGAATACCAGTCCACATGATTGAAACAATAAATAAAATAGTTAGAACTCAAAGATTGATTTTAAGTGAGTTTGGAAGGGAAGCAACGCCAGAAGAGTTGGCAAAAAAATTAAGGATGCCTCTAGAAAAAGTAAGAAAAGTACTAAAGATTTCCAAAGAGCCAGTTTCTCTTGAGAAACCTGTTGGAGATGAAGAAGATAGCAGTTTAGGAGATTTTATAGAGGATACCAAGGCTCTTGCCCCACTTGAACAAGCTATTAAATCAAATTTAAGCGAAGCTACCACAAAAATTTTATCGACTTTAACTCCACGAGAAGAAAGAGTTTTGAGAATGAGGTTTGGTGTTGGTATGAATACAGACCATACTCTCGAAGAAGTGGGATTGCAGTTCTCTGTCACTAGAGAAAGAATTCGTCAAATAGAGGCAAAGGCACTTAGAAAGTTAAAACATCCTAGTAGATCAAAACAATTAAAAAGTTTTTTAGAAAGTTAAGGGGCCGTTAGCTCAATAGTAGAGTACTGCATTGACATTGCAGGGGTAGTTGGAGCGTAACCAACACGGCCCACCAAAAAATGATTATCTATAATTGATAACTCATTTAAAATGGTATAATTAAATAGAGTTTTTGGGCCTGTAGCTCAGTTGGTTAGAGCAGTACACTCATAATGTATTGGTCCCAGGTTCGAGTCCTGGCGGGCCCACCACTAAAATCAACGTTTTTTACGTAAAGAAAAAAACACAATCAAGCCAGGTACTCACGTAGGTACTCACTCCAAAAAGATTTTTTTTATTTATTTTTAGGACGACCTGTTATTTTTTTAATAGCACATTTGGGACACCATGAGCCTTTTAATAATTTGCCTTTAACAACTCTTTCTTTTACGTTTCCAAAACCTGTATACCATTTATGATCACAAGTTCCACATTTCCACAATAATGGAGTTTTTAAATTTTTGTAAGTTTTGGATAAACACTCTCCACCTTTAGAAATAGCTAATTGTTTAACTATTTCCAAGCTATGTTTTAAATTACCAGCGCATTTAGGGCACCCGGTATTAGAGTAAAAAACTGAATTAAAAGATACTGTCCATTTATATTTACACTTTTTGCATTTCCATTTAGCTTTTGAGTTCATTCCCATAAATGTTTTGGACTTGAGTATTAAACCTCTTTTCAGAGCTTTTTTTGTAAGTTCTTTAATATTTGAAATTTTATAGAAATTAAATTTTCTTATAACATTTTCACTATCAACTTTTGGCAATGAGATTTTAGACTTTTTAAAAGATTTCCTTACATGGTTTATTAGGTCAATTGTAGATTTGTTGGAATATTTACCAAAATCATTTATTTGAACTAATTTTATTCCCATTTTTTTACATAATCTTAACTTTGTTAGATCATCTTCTTTTCTTTTTTTTAATGTTGATGAGTTAATATTCCAGTTTTTGAAAACTTTTGTATGTTGAATACCTTGATATTCAAAGGCTAGTTTGAGAGAACTATTATAACCGTCGAGCTGCATTCTTTTACCTAATGAGTTTATTAACCAATCAAAAAAATATCCATTTGGAAATACTTTTTTGTAAGACGTTTCTATTACTGCTCGACAAAAATCCTCTGCATGATTTCGACTTTTGCAAAATGAGCACCAACTATTACTTAGTGGATTTGATTTTGTTAAACTAAGTGGTTTTTTCCAAAAAATATGGTTGTTCGAACATTTAAATTTATGTAGCTTTTCAACACCAAGATACTTTTTGCTTAGAAGTTTACCCTTATATTTTTCTGCAATTATTTTGATATCTTCAATTGAATACAGACTTGCTTGTCTTGTTATTTCCCTTCCACATTTTGGGCACCATCTATTTAGTCTGACTTTCTCCCAAGAAGCAAACCATTTATATTTGTGCTTATTACAGTACCACTGGACTTTTTTTTTAGTATGTTCGTAATTTTTGGATATTAATTTTCCATCTTTTTTTTTTGCAAATTTTTGAAGATCTCCAATTTTATATTTTCTAGTTTTTAAGCCTCCTTTAATTTGTCCACAATTAGGACACCAAGAGCCATTATTGTTAATTCCGCTCCATGAAGCTTCCCATTGGTGATTACATGTATTGCATTTCCAATCATATTTACCATGCGCACCTAAATATATTTTAGATAAACAAATACCATTTCTTTTAATTGCTTCATTTTTTAAATCTTCGATTTTGTATGCTTTATGGTAGTCTGGCATAAAATTACTATAACTTAAAAATGAGACTTAAATCTAATGATTTAATATTTGGAGTAGAAGCTAAAAAAATGAGAGCTTTTCTTAGAAAATGCTCATATGGAAATTTTAATACTGACTTTTTTAGAGAAGAACTAAAGCTAGAAAAAGAAAACGCAGACAAAATTTTAGATCAAATGATTAAAGAGGAATATTTTGAAAAAGATAAAACGGATGATAATTATTTAAACATTAAAACTAAAGCAAATGCTATACGTAATGCTAAGTTTATAAAGCCAATAACAAAAGTAGTTGCAGAAAAATACGTTCAAGAATTAATCGAAAGAGCAAAGAAGATTAATGAGGATGAATATTTTATAGTTTATGTAGATAAAATATATGCATTTGGCAGCTATATAAGTGATTCAAAAGACTGTGGAGATATTGATTTAGTTGCAGAGCTAAAAAATAAGCAAGATTTTTCAATAGATGAATTAAATAAAATAAATCATCAAAGATGCCCTCCCGGAAAAGGCATATTTGAACAACTAACTTGGGCTTCTAGTATAGAGCCGCTAAGATTTTTAAAAAATAAAAATAAGTATTTAGGTTTTCATGAAAAACAAGATGCAGAGTCTGTAGCAACTTTAAAATTAATTTGGGAAAGGCAATAAATTTTTGACTCTCACAGGTACTCACTGAATACCCGTTTTAGACTAGTTTTAAAAAAATTTTATTATATTTCTTGCGGTTAATTCGTTCTAGCAGTACACTCATAATGTATTGGTCCCAGGTTCGAGTCCTGGCGGGCCCACCAAATCCAATAAAATCAACGTTTAGAAATTTCAGTTTTTCTAAAAATTATCAAAAAACCCCCAAAAAATTTTTTCATTGTATCCCAAATTGAGTCTAATCTTTTTTAGCAATGTACTAGTCACCCAAGTAAAGTTTTGTTAAAGTTTTATAATGAAAGGCTGGGTATATATTATACAATCTGGTGATGACGATCTTTATAAAATAGGTCGTACAGAACATAATCCAAATAAAAGGCTTAAGGAAATTGATAAAACAGGAAGCCCAGAAAGATTAAAATTAATAGATTGTTTTGAGGTAAACGATATGATTCTAGGCGAAAAAGAATTGCACGAACAATTAAAAGAATTTAGAACAAGAAAAGATAGAGAGTGGTTTAAAATAAAATTAGAAAAATTAAAACCAATTGTAAATCAAGTAATTGATAATCTTAAGATAAGTGAAATCAACAATATTCATAACAACAGAGAGGATATTACATCTCTTTTAGAGATCGATGAAAATTTAAAATTGGAGGATATCTCTATAAATGCAAAAAGATATGGGTGGGATACCCCTATTTTTTTTACTGATACTAAAATTGTTTGGGATGTATCAAGTTACAAAAATTGGGGAGGTCCTGAAGGAATACCAGCCGATAATTCATTTGAAGATGATGGACCTGGACGTTTATGGGAGAGAGCATATTATATATTTACTTATTATAATTATCCAAAAAGTAAAAAAATAGAAAAAATTAAATTTAACATTAAAAAAAATAAAAATGACACTGATTTAAAGAAATTTATATCTAAATTTTCAGACAGGCTAAAACAAACAGAAATAAGATCTTATTTAAACAATACTAGTTTTCCTGAAAATATTATGCATTTAAAGTATGCTTTATCTTACGTTGAATATGCAAATTTAGATTTTAATAATATATGGAAAAAATGGAACAATGACCTTTATAAAAGAACAAGGGGAAAAATTTCATTAATCAACGATGTTGATAAGTTCTTCTTCGTTTTAAAGGAGTTTTTGAAAAGACAAAGAAATAATAATATTTAAAAACCAATTAAAAGTTTGGCAAGATAAAATAGTCCAAAGCAGAAAATTACAAAGAGAATTATTTGTGATAGAAAACTCCAAATAAACATATTTTTATTATACACTATTATATATGTATTTCATTCAGAATTACTTCCAAAAAATGACTAATCAATCTGTTGCCAGTCTTGATTATGAATTAGCAGAGCAATTTATGAAAGCTGATTTTAAGTTTGTAGAAAGAGATTTAGATGAAAATGGGCAATATGATGGAATATTAATTGGTAAAAAATTTTTTCATTTAGAGGGAATTTTTCTATTTCTTACAGATAGAACGTTGAGCCATCCAGAAGTTCCGTATGCACACGAGGAGAGAGGTGGAAAATTTGCAAATATTATTAAATCAGTTGGTGTAGGCAATAGAAAGGTAATTTGGCAACCTTCTGATTTATTTGATTTAGATAATTATCTAGATGCTAATTGGTTTCCTGCAGGACTTGAAATGCATTACCTTGAACTGAATGAAATGAATGAAGCAAAAGATCTTTATATTGAGAGAAAAATAAGTTTTTTAGAATACTTTTTTAAACGTTTAGATATTTATAAATATTGTGAATTACCAACATTTATAAAATATTACAGAGGAGTTGATTTAGAAAAATATAAAGACAAAATTAGAAAAATAACTAATGACTTTCCACATTTAAATGAAAAGGGAGAGGTAATTTAATGGAAAAATTTATATTAGAGACTTTGAAAAAATATCCGAAGAAAAAGAGAGTAAAGATAAAATTTAAAGAGACTTATCTTTATAAGTTTTTAAGTACACTTTAATTTTGAGATTTTAATTTTTTCATTGTATACCAAATTGTGTACCAGCTGACATCAAAGTAAAATAAACC
Organism: uncultured Pelagibacteraceae bacterium; assembly: GCA_902569245.1. GTDB lineage: Bacteria > Pseudomonadota > Alphaproteobacteria > Pelagibacterales > Pelagibacteraceae > Pelagibacter. Next base: position 24,852 of record CACFTO010000008.1, read on the forward strand.
AATTGTTATAATGTTAATTTAAGTTCTTTCAGGACTCTCATAATGTATTGGTCCCAGGTTCGAGTCCTGGCGGGCCCACCAACTACTTAATAATAAATTCTTCTAAAGATTTAAAAAGATATTCTATATCACCATTATTATTTTGTAATATTGATTTAAACTCCTCTTTTTGAGTTCTTGCCAAACTTAAACCCTCTACTATTAGATCTCTTATCAACGGTCTTTGAGGATTTTTTGTATATATTCTCCAGTCAATTTTTATCTCTGGATTTTTAGATGTTTCCTCTAATACAGTATTCACTATTGTATATTTTTCATTAAGTTTTCTTTCAGAGACGATACTTATTTTTGGATCAGAATAGTCTACTAACCTACTTGAAAAACTTTTTAAGAAGTAGCTTTTAAAAAGTTTTTTGTATTTAATTTTTTGATCTTCATTTAGGTTTTGACGATATTTTCCTAAAGTATACATACCAATACCATTAATATCGACATTTGTTTCAGCAATATTATTTAATCTTATTATTTTGGCTTCAACAGGATTAGAGCTTGATAGAATTATTGATGCCTCATTTACAATTTCACTAATTAATGTACTAGGCTCTTTAGCTAATGAAACATTATTTAAAAAGGAAATTAAAAAAAAAAAAAAGATTATTTTAACTCTGGTCATTAAAAATTATTGGGTATCTATTTCTTCCCAATCATCGTCATTCATTGTCTCTGTAGTTTCATTTGAGTTCAAAATTTTTCTCTTTCTATCTTGTAAATATAAACTCCTAACTGAAGCATACAAGTCTATAGAATTATTCTCAAGACTTTCAAAAGCTTCTAAGTTTTTCGCTCTAAAATCTACTCCTGCAGTTAATCTAGAATAATAATAATCTGAATTTTCTAAATATTTAGTGTCATTTGCTATCGTTACATTGAACCACGCGTCACCACCTCCAAAATTAGCAAACGAACCTAGAGTATCCCTTACAGTTGTCGGACCAAGGACGGGTAATACAAAATAACATCCTTCCTTGACACCCCAAGTTCCCAGAGTTTGCCCATAATCCTCCTTATCGAGTTTGTTTAATCCATAATATGAGGCTACATCAAAAATTCCTGCTATACCAAGTGTAGTATTAATCGAGAACCTTAAAGTATTTATTCCAGCATCTTTAAATTGACCCTGTAAAATGTTATTTGGTATAGTCACAACATTTGATAAATTGTTCAAAGCATTGCTTGTTCCTGATCTGATTGGCTTAGGTAAGTATCTGTAACCTTTGGCAATTGGTTTAAAGAAAATTTTATCTAATCCCTGATTAAATGCAAAAATACCTCTATTAACAGTCTCAAAACAATCTTTAGTTTCAGCACTTTGGTCTTTTCCTTTGCTATTTATTTCTAAAACACCATTTGACCCTGCATATAAATTTAGGGTTACAACTTGAGAAATTAATGCAATTATTAAAAATGTTAAAATCTTTTTCATTAAGACCGTTTATATTATATCTTCTACTTATTTAAAGATTTAATTGTTTGAAATAATGCAGAAAAATGTTGAAAAAATGACAATTAATTATTCACCTAACTTTGATCTAAAAAAAAGAGACAAAAACAAAATAAAGTATTTAATTTATCACTATACAGGTATGAAAAATGATAAATTAGCAATTAAAAAGTTAACTAGTTTTAATTCTAATGTAAGTTGTCACTATTACATAACAAAATCTGGAAACCTTATACAAATGGTTCCGGATTTATATGTTGCTTGGCATGCTGGTAAGTCTAACTGGGGTAGTCATAAGTCTTTAAATTATAAATCAATAGGTATTGAAGTTTCTAATCCTGGTCATGGTAATGGTTATAGAAAATTTACTGATAAACAAATAAAATGTTTAATTAGAATTTCAAATTTAATGATTAAAAAATATAATATTGATAAAAATAGGATTTTGGGTCACTCAGACATAGCTCCTTTAAGAAAAATAGATCCAGGAGAAAAATTTCCTTGGAAACTTTTAAGCAAAAAAAAAATTGGAGTTTGGCATGATATAAATTCAAAAATACTTAAACCCTTAAGAGGTAAAAAAACAGAATTAAATTTACAAAAATTTGTTATTTATTTAAAAAATCTTGGCTATCGTATAGAATTTTCAAATTCGAATGAATTAAGAAAAATTTTAAAGATCTTTCAGATGAGATTTAGACCTGAGTTGATTGATGGAAAATTAGATAATGAGTGTTATAAAATAGCAAAATCCCTTTATAATCTCAGAAAATAAATAATTGAAATTTATAAAAAATTTTATATTGTTCAATTGCCAGATAAAAGACTTATCGCTTTAATTTATTAAAGAGGAAAGTCCGGGCTCTACAAAGACACAGTGCCAGTTAATGGCTGGCGGGGGCGACCCTAGGGATAGTGCCACAGAAAATAAACCGCCTTATCAAGGCAAGGGTGAAAAGGTGTGGTAAGAGCACACCGGCTAAGTTGGTAACAGCTAGCGCATGGAAAACCCCACTGAGAGCAAGACTGAGTAGAGATGACACTGTTAGAAATAACGAAAAGCAGTCTTTGGCTAGTCATCTGGGTTAGTTGCTTGAGCCTTAAAGTGATTTAAGGCCTAGAGAAATGATAAGTTTTAACGACAGAACCCGGCTTATATTTTATCTGGCATCCACAAGTAAATAAAAAATCCATAAAATAATAATTATCTCTAGAAAATGTAATATTTGAAACTATTTTTTTTAAGAACAAAATAAGAATAGATAATTTATTTATATATTGACTGACGATAACAAAACCCATAAAGTCCCATACTATCCCAAATAGGGAAATTATGGATTATGTTTTTATCTACTTTCGAAAACAAACTGGACAAAAAGGGAAGGGTGTCAGTGCCTGCTAGTTACAGAGCATATCTATCAAGTTTAGGTTATAATGGTATTGTTTGTTTTCCGTCATTTAATAATCAGTCAATAGAGGTATGGTCACAAGACCGAATAGAAAAAATTTCAAATAGTATAGATTCTTTAAATCCTTTTGATGAAAAAAAGGATTATTTTGCAACTTCAATTCTTTCCGAAAGTACAAATTTACAATTTGATGGAGAAGGAAGGATACTAATTACACAAAAATTATTAAAACATGCAAAAATAAAAAATAGCATGTTGTTTGTTGGTCAGGGGAAAACATTTCAAATATGGGAACCAACTGCTTTTGAAAAATTTAGGGTCACTGCTAGAAAAAAATCAAATATTAATAGGACTAGCCTTAAATGGGAGCAAAAACTTAATAACTAAAATGGGGGATAAATGACAATTAATTTTAAAGCACCAGATATAAAAGAGTTGAAACCGAGAATATTAGTTCTTGGAATAGGAGGAGCAGGAGGAAATGCTGTTAATGGCATGATCGAAGCAGGTTTGCAAGGTGTAGAATTTATAGCTGTAAATACTGATGCTCAAGATCTTAGATTGAGTCATGCACAAACTAAAATACAGATGGGATTAAATTTAACTAAAGGTTTAGGTGCAGGAGCAAAATTAGATATAGGAGAAGCGGCTGCTGACGAATCGTTAAACGAAATTGTTAATGTGCTTCAAGGTTCTAATATGGTCTTCATAACTGCAGGAATGGGTGGTGGTACTGGAACAGGAGCTGCTCATGTTATAGCTCGTGCGGCTAAAGAGTTAAATATTTTAACAATAGGAGTAGTAACTTTACCTTTTTTATATGAAGGTCCTTCTAGAATGAGAAAGGCAAATCAAGGTTTAGAAGAATTAAGAAAACATGTTGATACCATCATCGTAGTTCCAAATCAAAATTTATTTAAAATTGCAAGTGAACAAACTACATTTGAAGAGTCTTTTTTACTATCCAATGATGTATTGAAGCATGGAGTTCAAAGTATTACAGATCTTATGGTGAGACCTGGTTTAATTAATTTAGATTTTGCTGATGTTGAAACAGTAATGAGTTCAATGGGTAAAGCTATGATGGGAACTGGTCAAGCTGAAGGTGAAGGTAGAGCTGTTAAAGCTGCAGAGATGGCGATAAATAATCCATTAATAGATGACTATACATTAAAAGGAGCAAAAGGCTTATTAGTAAACATCACAGGAGGAAAAGACCTTAAACTTTTTGAAGTAGATGAAGCTGTAAATAAGGTAAGAGCTGAAGTGGATCCGGAAGCAGAACTAATAATAGGTGCAATAACAGATGAAAATCTCGATGGTCTAATGAGAGTTTCTATAGTTGCCACCTCTTTGGATGGTCAACAGCCAGAGCCAAAATCAGTAATTAATATGGTTCATAGGATACAAAATAGAAATCCAGGATATTCCGATTTTTCTAACAATGGCACTTCTCAAGCATTTACATTTTCTAGCCAAAATAGCTCAATAATTACCAATGGAGCAAATGCACTTAAAATTGAAGAGGAAGTAAAAAATGAAACTGAAAGTCAAGCAACATCTGAAATTAATAATCCAGAAGAAGTAGTAAGTTCAGCAAACATTGAGGAGGAAACTAGTACCTTTAAAAATGAATTATCTGCAACTTCTGAGAAGTCTTTAGAAACAGATGAAATTAATTCCTCTCCATCAAATGGATTAGACAACTTTAATTTTGATGAAGAGACACCAGAGCTATTTAATTCTGATGGATCAATTAACGAAACAGACGAAGAGACCTCTTTAACAAATGAAGTAATTGAAACTGAAGAGGAAGAAGATGATTTAGAAATTCCAGCATTTTTGAGAAGACAAAAAAATTAATGGTCTTCAAAAAAATAAATGAATGCCACCATAAATCTGGAAAACAAACATTTTCCAGTTTTGCTAAATGAATTAATTAGCATTATTTCCCCTCTTTATGGTGGCACATTTATTGATTGTACTTTTGGTCAAGGGGGATATTCAGAAAAAATTCTTGAGAATAAACAAAACAATATTATTGCATTAGATAGAGATAAAGATGTTTTAAGCAATACAGCAAAACTCCAAAAAAAATATGACAAAAGATTTGAATTTTATAATCTTAAATTTTCTCAATTAGATCAAATCAAATTAAATAATCATAAAATTAAAGGGATAATTTTTGATTTAGGATATTCATTTAACCAAATTAAAAATTCTCAAAAAGGTTTATCATTTTCTGATAAAGGAAAGTTAAATATGAGAATGGGTATAAATGATTTTTCAGCAAATGACATTATATCTAACATGGATGAAAATAACCTTGCTAAAGTATTTAAAGTATTTGGTGATGAAAAATATTCAAAAAAAATAGCAAAAAAAATTGTAGAAAAAAGAAAAGATAAAACCATTAAAACAGAAGATTTAGTTCAAATTATAGATAATGTTAAAAAATATCAAAAAACAAAAATACATAATTCCACTAAAGTTTTTCAGGCTTTAAGGATTTTAGTGAATAAAGAAATTAGTGAGCTAATAAACGGTTTAATCAATTCATTTAATTTAATTCCTGTAGGCGGTATAATAGCCGTAGTTAGTTTTCACTCAATAGAGGATAGAATTGTCAAATTTTTTTTTAAACACTATTCTGAGCAAAGAAATTCATCAAGATATTTACCTGGAGCAGATCTTTCAGAAAGATGTTTTAAATTAATAAATAAAAAACCTATTATTCCAAGCTCGAACGAGATAAGCAGGAACCCACCTTCAAGATCAGCTAAATTAAGGTATGGAATTAAAATTAATAATAAATGTGATTTTAGTGAATTTAGAGAAAAATTTAATAATTTAATTAATGTTGAGGATCTAAGATAATTTAATGAAAAAATTGTTTTTTTTTACACCTATAATTTTCTTAATATTTGCTACAACTTTAACTAAAAACT
>CACFTO010000009.1 GCA_902569245.1 uncultured Pelagibacteraceae bacterium
CAATTGGAGAGAAACCTGGGTTTGACAGAGCAGAGGATACAAAAGCTTATTCAGAAATATTAAGAATATTAGAACATGCCAAAAAAAATAATATTTTTGCAGGAATACATAATGGAACAACTGAGTATGCTCAAAAAATGATTGATAAAGGTTTTAATTTTGTAACAATTGGAGCTGATCAAAGAGCAATGAGCGCTGGAGCTAAGGCAATTGTTGAAAAAATGAAAGGCTCAATAAGCAAAAAAGAATCTGAAACTTATTAATCAAGCTTATCAAGAAAAGACTCAAACTCTTTTTTATTTAAATTTGAAGATTGTTTTTTTCCTGGAAATTTTCCTGCCATTGAATCTTTTTTGAATGCCTTAAGAGCTCGAACTCTCTCAACTTTTATTTCATTTTTTAATTTTAATAAATTTCCATAAGCTTTTGAATGTCTTGGAGGATTTAAAGTATCTCCACATATATCTTCCATGAACAGATACATTACGTCTGCTTTCTTTCCTGAACCTAATGATACTGTAACTATATTCGTTCTTTTAGAGATTTCTCCCATTACATTTTCTGGGATAACCTCACATTCGGCAGAAAAAGCTCCTGCATCCTCTAATCTTTTAAATTTTAAAAAAAGTTCATGTGCCTCCTCACTATTTTTTCCTACCGCTCTTAAACCTCCAATCCAAGTTGATTTTCTTGGAACTAAACCAAGATGTCCCATAACTGGAACATCCTCATTAGCCAGCATTTCTATGATCTTCATACTTCTAGGTGTCATTACAGCATCAGCTCCATTTTCTAGAGCTTCAAACGCTCCTCTCATGATATCTTCTGAAGTGACAAACTTATTTAATACTAGCGCAGCAGTTAAAAATAGATTTTTTGATCCCTCTCTCACCTGTTTCACATTAAATGCATTGCAGATTATCATATCAAACCCAGCCTTCTCTGCGGCCTCAGCTTCATCAAGTGTATTAGCTGTGACTTGAGTAAATTTTTTTTTTCCTTTTGCTTTTTTAAGATCATCAACTGTAAGCGTTCTGTTAGCAGGTTGAGCGGACCAAGTATAAATCTTTTTCATTTTATATTTTTTAATTCTCTATAGATATTATTCACTCTATGTACTTCTTGTGCAATATTAAAGTACCCTTCATATTCAATTTCATCTGGAGATACGTCAAAATGATAATGTCCAGCATCATTCTTATGCTCATATGAATGAAAATGAGTATGCTCTCCAGACTCCCTTAAATTTAATTCTCCCCCCGTTGGATCACCAGTCCATAAAACAGTATAGCATTGTAATTTTGGTCCAACAGGCTCATAAAATTGTAGAAAATCTTTTGTGCATTTCATCAATTGTGGATCATAATATTCATGTTTTATATCCTTATAATCTGGTTGTACGTGTGATCTTATTTTTCCATTCAAAATTCTAAATACACCAGCAAGTGCAATATGATCTTTATTCCCAATTTTAAGATTTTCAGAAAGTGCTGTTCTTATTGATTGAGGTAATGAACCTTGTTTTCCAATTCTTTTTTTTATTTTTAAATATATAACTTTTCCTTTAACTCCATCGGAATAATAAACATTACCTAGCCCACCGTGTTTGCTTGCGGCATAATCCTCTACTATACATTCTTTATCTTTTCCTACCCTAGCAATTAAAGATCTATTTTCTTTTGTTATCAAGTTTTCATTTATAACCAATTCTCCACAGTGTCCATCAAGGCAAGACATTGCTCCTGATCCTGCACCAAGTGCGTATGATTTTTCTGATCCTATCATCTTTGAGATTTCTGAATAATCAAATTCAGTACCAAGATATTTTGGATCATGCATGTAAGGCTCTCCTCCAACATCGATTATCCTTTGGTTGCCACTCATACCTTCAGATGGACAATCCCAGTTTCTTAAATTTGGACAATCAATTAACTCTGCATTCACACTATCATAATTCTTTAACAGACCTTTTTCTAATGCGTTTGATATTTCTTCTAACTTAAATTTTTTGAAAATTCCTTTTTCTATTTTTAATTCCATATATAAATTAGGTACATAATATATTGCATAATTTTTTTACATAAATATATTTCGATTTTAAAAATGAATAATAAAGATTTAAAAGTTGCAGTTCTTGGTGCAGGGGCAATGGGTTGTCTATTTGGAGGCCTACTAGCAGAAAAAGGTCTAAATGTAACGCTCATTGACGTTTGGAAAGAACATGTTGATGAAATAAATAAAAATGGTCTAAAAATGGATGGTCATGGTGGTGATAGATTTATAAAAGTACCAGCAACATCAGATCCCTCTACAATTGGAAAAGTTGATGCTGTGATAGTTATGTGTAAAGCAACAGCTCTAGAGCCTGCTTTAAAAAGTATTAAAAACATTATTAGGGATAAAACAGTTTTTATGTCTTTTCAAAATGGAATTGGACATGAAGCTATAATTAAAAGTATTGTTGGCGATGAAAAAGTAATCGGGGGAACAACAACTCAAGCTTCAAATATCTTAGGTCCTGGTCATATTATGAATCATGCTGCTCTACCCTCTTGGATTGGAGAATATGATGGTGGGATTTCAGATAGAATAACCGAAATTGCAGACACATTTACTGCTCATAATTTAGAAATGATTGCAGCTGAGGATGTAAAAAAAAGAAAATGGATGAAACTTTTTGCTTTAACTGCAATAGGACCACTTTCAGCTATTTTTGATCTACATCATACTGATCTTTACATAAATAATAATGCTAACGATGTTTCTAGAAGTTTAGGAAAAGAGATAATATTAGAAACAAGAGACGTTGCTTTAGCAGATGGTGTTAATGTTTCTGAAAATGAATGTTTATTTATGTTTAATAAAATTGTTGACTCAAAACAAACAAATAAGTCTTCAATGGCTTTTGATGTACTTTATAAAAGAAAAACTGAAATTGATTTCATAAGTGGCGCCGTATCTAAAATAGGAAAAAAACATGGAATAGCCACACCATTAAATGACCTTATGTACAAAATGATTAAAGTAAAAGAGGGCATGTACGGCTAAATGCTGAAAATTAGCAAACTAAAGAAAATTAAATCAAATTTCCCAGTCATTGTCGGAGAACAAATAATTAGTAAAAAAGTCTGCAATTATTTAATTAAAGAAATAAGTAATTCAAAAAGTTTTGATGACATGATTATGGGCGGCAGAAGCAGAATTAACAAAGGATCAAAAAATTTCAACAAATATATCTCTAGTTCTAAAATCTCAAAAAAACTTTTTTCTACTCTCAATACACAATCGTTTTATAAGAAAATTGATAAAAAATTTAAAACAGAGTTTAAGGCAAATACTTGGGAAAGTTTATTTAAACCGAAAATATTTAATAAAAAAAAATATACACTTAAAAGAAAAGTAAATTCTAAAGAGCTTAAAAAACTATTAGGTAATAATTACAAAAACCCATATTTAAATTTAGATATTGATTTCTCAGTATCTAAAGGAGGATATAGATTGAGACCTCATAGAGATGATGTGAATAGGTTATATAATTTTTTGATCTATTTAACCGATATACCAAAAAAAAATGGAGGATCACTTACTTTATATAAGAAAAAAGCAAATAAAAATCTTAGAAAAAGCTTTAGAAGGTTTCCTAAGATTAATGAACTTGATAAATTAAAAGAATTTACACCAAAACAGGGAAGTGTAATTTTCTTTAAATCTACTCCAAATTCTTATCATGGAGTAAAAAGATTTAAGGAAAAAAACTGTCAAAAAAGATTTTTTATTTATGGAAGTTATGCCCTTAATAAACCAGTAATATGGAAATATAAAAATTCTGAATATCATCCCCATATTGTTGCGACGAAAAAAAGAATGCTTACATCTTTTCATGACTCAAATTATTTGCTAAAAAATTAGTAATTATGCAGATTAAGACTAAATTAAAGAGTATTTTAGATAGAGATGGCTTCTTAAGAGTAAGAAATGTTCTTAACTTCAATAAAGATCTAAAACCAATTTTAAATGACATGGAATATGTAATGGACAATTTAGTTCATAAATTTGCTCCTGAGAACATGAAAGAAAAAATATTTAAATATAGCTTTAGGAAAAAATACACTTACATTTCAAAACTAAATATTTATGATCTTGATCAATATTTTAACACCAGACTTCCAAGAGATCATGTGAAGAAAGATAGTGATTATTTTGCATCTCAATCTTTATGGAATTTAATAAATCACAGAAATATCTTGGATGTGGTTGAAAAATTATTAGGGCCAGAGATACTTTCAAATCCAGTTCAAAATACCAGAATTAAACAACCTGAAAATAAATTACCTAAACATTCTGTTCACGATGGTCTCTCGGGCAGAACACCATGGCATCAGGATGCAGCAGTATTATCATCTTTGGGACAAAGATTAACAGATATGGTTACTGTTTGGATTCCATTTACTAAAACTACAAAAAAAAATGGATGTATGATTACAGTAAAAGAAATTAATAAATTGGGACTATTGAATCATATATCGGGGTATAGAGGTCAGGTCGAAATAAAAGATAGTAAACTACTTGATAATTACAAACCAGTTTTTCTAGAAGCTAATGTTGGCGATATTATTATTTTGCACAAACATTCTATTCATTGTTCATTGCCTAACAGATCTAATGATTTTAGAATTAGCGCTGATTTAAGATACAATAGAGCTGGAACCCCATCTGGTAGGAAACCTTTGCCCAATTTTTATGTAAGAAGTAAAAATAAAAAAAATATTACCATCCACAATTATAAGCAATGGATTGCTTTATGGGAAAAGGCAAAGAATAAATGTATTCCAAGAAAGTATGCATTTAAATATCCACTTCCAACATTTAAAAATAGTAAAAGAGATCTTGCTAGACTAGTATAATTTCTTTTTTTAATTATGAAAAAAATTCTCATTGTCCAACCTATTCATGAAAAAGGTATGGAATTATTAAAAAGTAATAGTAACTATAGTTACGAGGTTGTTGAAGATTTAAGTGTTGAAAATATAAAACAAAAAATTGTTGATGCAGATGCAGTTTCTTTAAGAACTTCAATATTGCCTGCTGAGGCAATTGAAAATGCAAAAAACCTTAAAATAATTTCAAGACATGGAGTTGGTTACGATAATATTGATTTAAATAGCTGTAAAAAAGGAAATATCGATGTAGCAATAACTGCAACAGCAAATGCTGTGGCAGTTGCAGAACATGTTCTTTTTATGCTTTTAAGTATCTCAAAAAGAAAAAATATGTATGACCATTCAGTCAAAAGTGGAAAATTTACTGAACGAAATAAATTACCAAAAACTATAGAGATTTGGGATAAAAACATTCTTATTGCTGGATTTGGAAGAATAGGAAAAGCGTTGATCAAAAGATGTTTAGGATTTGAAATGAACGTTTTTGTTTACGATCCATTTGTAGATAAAGAAACAATAAGCAAAATGGGTGGTAAAAAAGTTGAAGATTTGTCAGAGGCTATTAAAGATATGGATGCTGTCTCACTCCATATACCATTAAATGATCAAACTAAAAATATTATAAATTACGAACTTCTAAAAACAATGAAAAAAAACTGCATCATCATAAATGCTGCAAGGGGTGGTATAATAAATGAAAAAGATTTAGATAGGGCTTTGAATGAAAATTTAATTTTTGGAGCAGGAATTGATGTATTTGAAGTAGAGCCTCCAGAGACTGATAATCCTCTATTAAAAAATGATAAAGTTTTCCTAAGTCCTCATGCTGCAGCATTCACTGAGGAATGCATGACAAGAATGGCAAAAGAAACTATTCAAAATATTTTTGATTTTTTCGATGGTAAACTTGAAGATAGTAAAAAAGTAAAATTATAGATTATTAATCTCTAAATTTGATTTCTTTAAAGTATCTGTAATATATTTATAACCCTTGATAGCATATTCAAGTGGATTAGCTTTTTTAGGATCTTGTTCAGCCTCGACAACAAGCCAACCCTGATAATTATTTTTTTTTAAAATATCAAACAAAGGTTTATAGTCGATACACCCATCACCAGGTACGGTAAAGGCACCTTCTAAAAAGGCATCCCTAAAACTCAAATCTTCAGAAAGAGCTTTTTTTAATACTTCTTCTCTAATATCTTTGCAATGAATATGGATTACTCTTTCCTTAAATTTATTAATTAAATTAATTGAATTTCCCTGAGCAAATAACATATGACCAGTATCTAAAGTTAATTTTACACTATCATCTGTATTTTCTAGCAATCTAATAGTTTCTTCTTCTGTTTCAATAACTGTTCCCATATGATGGTGGTAAGCTAAAGGCATACCCTCATCTTCAAGATATTTTGCAAGTTCAGATATTTTTGCGCAATAATCTTTCCATTCTTGATCCGTCATCTTAGGTCTACTGGAAAGTTTTTTTCTTGGATCACCCTGTATTGAACCGAAAACTTCAGCAAAAACGATGCATGGAGCTTCACAATCTTTAAATAATTTAAGTTGGTCTTGAATTAAATTTTTTTCTTGTACAACAGAATTTTTTCTAAGATTTCCGCTATACCAACCAGAACATAGTTTTAAGTTATACTTTTCTAATTTTGGTAATAAATCTTTTGATGTTTTTGGGAATTTACCACCTGACTCAATTCCAACAAATCCAGCCTGACTTGCCTCTGACAAACATTGTTCTAGAGGAGTATCTCCGCCTAGCTCAGGCATGTCATCATTACTCCAAGCAATTGGTGCTATACCTAATTTTACTGACATAAATTTTTTATTTGTTAAGATATATTTAATCATGAGATTAATTAAAGGAAAAAAAATTCAGCTTGGTGTAGTTGGAGGTGGTCCAAAATCTTGGATTGGTCATGTTCATAGAATTTCATCAAGATTTGATAATCAATATGAGATAGTTGCTGGTGTTTTTTCAAGAAATTCAAAGCTATCTAAAAGCTTTGGTCAAAGCCTAGGTATTTTAAAAGAGAGATGCTATTCAAATTTTAGAGAAATGGCTGAAAGAGAAGCGGCAAGAAAAGATGGTATTAATGTTGTAGCAATAATGACACCTCCTTCAAGTCACCAAATTATTGCAGAAAAGTTTATTGATAAAAATATACATGTAATTTCTGATAAACCATTTGCTGGGAATCTTACTCAAGCTAAAAAATTATTTAAAAAAATAAAATCAAATAAAAAAATTAAGTATGCTTTGACACACAATTACTCAGCTTATCCTATGGTTAGAGAGGCGAAAGTATTGGTTGAAAAAGGTAAAATTGGAAAAGTTGAATACGTAAACGTTGAATACGTTCAGGATTGGTCAGATGGAGAAAGTATTTCACAAAAAAATGCAAAGAAAAAGTTTAAATGGAAAATAGATAAAAATATTGTTGGAGCTTCAGCGGTCTTAAACGAAATTGGCTCCCATGCATATCATATGGCAACTTATATATCAGGTTTAAAAGGTGAAACTATTTTTGCAGATATTAAACAAGTTTCAAATAAAATTAAAATGGACAATAATGCTCAAGTAATGATTAATTTTAATAATGGTGCTAAAGGAATGTTTTGGACAAGTGTAATGGCTAGAGGTGGGGTTTATGGATTAAGAATAAGAATATTTGGAACAAAAGGAAGTTTGGAATGGGTTCAAAACGATCCAAACTATTTAAAACTTAATCCATCTAATGGTGCTGTTAAATTTATTGAAAGAGGTTTTTTTAATGCTGAATTGTCTAAAAAATTTTCTAGATTAAAATTTGGACATCCTGAAGGATATTTGGATGCATTTGCAAATATTTATCGTGAATTTGCAGATTCTTTGAAAAATAATTCAAAAAAAAGGTATTTTTATCCAAATGAGGATGAGGGACTTGAAACTGCAAAATTTATTGAAGCGTGTAAAGTTTCAAATAGAAAAAAAAGATGGGTAAAAATAAAATAAAAACTGCTCTGTTTGGCCTTGGTAGAATTGGCCAGATGCATGCTAATAATTTAAGAAAAAATAGTGAATTTGAATTAAAATACGTTTTTGATTTAAATAAAAATCTATCAAACAAAATTTCAAAAAAATTTAATGTTATTTCAGTAAATAATCCAGATATTGCTTTTAAAGATAATGAAATAAAATGTATTTTTATAGCCTCCTCTACTTCTACTCATTTAAAATTTATTGAAAAGGGTGCTAAGTATAAAAAAGTAGTCTTTTGTGAAAAACCACTAGATTTAAATTTAAAAAAAATTAATTCGTCATTAAAAAAAATTAAAAAACTTAACCCTAAAGTGCAAATAGGATTTAATAGAAGATACGATCCTGGACATAATTTACTTAAAAAGAATTTGTTAAATAATAAAATAGGTAAACTAGAAAAAATTATTATAACTAGTCGGGACCCTGCTCCTCCTTCATTGTCTTATTTAAAAGGTTCTGGAGGAATTTTTAAAGATATGATGATTCATGATTTTGATTTAGCAAGATACTACTTGGGTTCAGATGAATTTATATCTGTATTTGCTACTGGAAGTAACATATCAGACCAAAGATTTAATAAGATAAAAGACTATGAACTTGCAACTACAGTGCTTAAGTCTAAAAAAGGAGTGCAATGCATTATAACTAATTCGAGACATTGTAGTTTTGGTTATGACCAGAGAGTTGAACTTTTTGGGACGAAAGGAATGATGATATCAGATAATAAAAGAGATACTGAAACTAATCTCTTTTTAAAAAATTCAACAAATAATAAATCCCCGCTCCTTCATTTTTTTATAGAGAGATATGCAGAAGCTTTTAGATTGCAACTATCTGACCTTGCAAACTTTTGCAAAAAAAATATAAAACCTAGAGCTGTTTTTGAAGATGGAAGAAAGTCTATAATTTTAGCAGAAGCTGCACAAAAATCGGTTAAATCAAAAAAATTTGAAAAATTAAAAGCAAATTAGAATTATTTATTTTTATATACTCTGAATTTTTTTGTCTCCTGCCTTTTTTACAAAATAAATTCCTAAGACAACAGCACACAGAGCAATTAAAATTTTAGGTGTCACTAATTCATTTAAGAAAATATATCCTAAAATAACTCCAAAAATTGGAATTAGATAAGCGACCTGACTTTGAAAAACTAAGCCATTTTTCTTTAAAATCATAAATCTTAATAACCATGCTATCCCAGTTGGAAAAATACCAAGATAAATTAGAGATAATGTAGATTCTAATGATGGATTTAAATTCCAAGGTTGCTCAATTATTAGTGATATTGGACAAACGATTATAGCTCCCCAAATAAGAATTGATGCAGTTACATTTTCATTTTTTTTATTACTAATTTTTAATGTTAAAATTCCACCAATTACATAAAAAGTTGATCCTAATAGAATCATTAGAGCAGAAAATAAATTTTCATTGTTTATAAGTAAATTTTCAGAGAATAAATAAACAATTCCTGAAAAACCTAATACTATTCCAAATATTTTTATTATGTTTATTTTCTCTCCTTCTGCAAAGAAATGTGCAAGTATTGTTGCACTTATAGGTGTAGTTGACATTAAAATTGCTGCTAAGTTACTTTGAACTTTCTGAACCCCGTATGCTATTAGGAAAAAAGGTATAACTAAATTAATGATACCAATTGCTGCAAACCATTTCCAATCTTTAGAAAACGCTTCAATTTTTATTTTTTTGAAATAACATAGTAATATTAACGGTATCATTCCGAAAAAAATTCTTAAAAAAGCTATAGTTATTGGTCCATAGGAATATGTTGCAATTTTAATATTAAAAAAAGCTGAAGCCCAAAGTAAAGCTAAAAAAGTAAGAATGAAATAATCAGTAGCGTTTGGAGATTTCATTCAATTACGTCTTCTATTGATCCATTTGTTATTTTAATAAGATCATCAAAATTAATTTTAAAAATACAGTTTGGATGTCCTGCTGCTGCATATAAATCCTTAAACCTATTTAAGGATCTATCAACTAATATCTCTAAATTATTTTTATGACCTATAGGTGAAACTCCTCCTATTGTATATCCAGTTTGTTCTTTCACATCATTAGGCGATGCCATGCTTAAATCTTTACTATTAAAAAAATTTTTTAATTTGTTTAATGAACATCTTTTGTCACCAGAGACCAAACATAAAAAATAATTATCACCATTTTTAAAAAGTAAACTTTTTACAATTGCCCCTACTTCACAATTTAAAGATTTTGCTGCGTCAATGGCGGTTCTTGCTGTATTTTCTAATTCTTTGACTGATAAAGTTTCATCGAATTCTTTTAATGCTTTTTCAGCTCTTTTAACTGGTTCTTTATTTAATAAACTCATTATTGCAACTTAGGATTGATTGAAAATTCCAATTTTTTAAGGTTAATATACATGTAAAAAAAGCATAAGTGATATCTATTTAATAGGCATTATTTATCTTTTCTTAACTGATAAGAAAATTAAAAAATTATAGGAGATAATATGAGCGCTAAGGACGTACTAAAATTAATGAAGTCTAAGAATATTGAGTTTGTAGATCTTAGATTTACGGACCCAAGGGGTAAACTTCAACATTTAACAATGGATACAACTATCGTAGATGAAGGAATGCTTAATGACGGTGTATTTTTTGATGGATCGTCGATTGCAGGATGGAAAGCAATTAATGAATCTGACATGATATTAAAGCCTGATTTAAGTAGAAAAGTAATAGATCCTTATACATCTCATAATACTTTAATTTTATTTTGCGATATTTTAGATGCAGTTAAGAGAGATCCCTATGAAAGAGATCCAAGAGGAATTGCAAAAAAAGCTGAAGCATATTTAAAAAAAACAGGAATTGGTGATACAGCATACTTTGGTCCAGAGCCTGAATTTTTTGTTTTTGATGACGTCAGAATTAAAAACGATATGAATGAAACAAGTTTTTCAATTGATAGTTCAGAAGGTCCTTATAATTCTGGAAAATCTTATGACAATGGAAACATGGGTCATAGACCTGGAGTAAAAGGAGGATATTTTCCTGTACCACCAGTAGATAGTGCACAAGATATGAGAGGTGAATATCTTAAAGGACTAAGAGATGTTGGAATTACTGTAGAAAAACACCACCATGAAGTTGCTCCAAGTCAACATGAACTTGGAATGTTATTTGGAACTTTAGTTAATCAAGCAGATAACGTCCAACTATACAAATATGTGGTTCAAATGGTTTCTCACTCTTTTGGCAAAACTGCAACTTTTATGCCTAAGCCAGTTAAAGGAGATAATGGTTCAGGAATGCATACTCACCAATCAATTTGGAAAGGGAAAACTCCTGTTTTTTCTGGAAACAAATATGCAGGATTATCTCAAACAGCTCTTTATTATATTGGTGGAGTATTAAAGCATGCAAAAGCAATTAATGCATTTGCTAAT
Source organism: uncultured Pelagibacteraceae bacterium (assembly GCA_902569245.1). Taxonomy (GTDB): domain Bacteria; phylum Pseudomonadota; class Alphaproteobacteria; order Pelagibacterales; family Pelagibacteraceae; genus Pelagibacter. The sequence goes on from CACFTO010000009.1 coordinate 11,411, forward strand.
GCAACTACAAATAGTTACAAAAGATTAATACCAGGATTTGAAGCTCCTGTTTTACTTGCATACTCTGCAAGAAATAGATCGGCTTCATGCAGAATTCCAATCACATTAAGTAAAAAAGGTGCAAGATGCGAAATTAGATTCCCTGATGCATCTGGAAATCCATATTTAACATTTGCTTCTATGCTTATGGCTGGAATTGATGGAATAAAAAATAAAATTGATCCAGGTAAATCGTTTGACAAAGATCTTTATGCTTTGTCTGAAAAGCAAGTTAAGAAGGTGCCAACAGTTTGCGGTTCTTTGAGAGAAGCAATGGAAGCTTTGGATAAAGATAGAAGTTTCTTAACTCAAGGTAATGTATTTACTGATGATCAAATAGATGCGTATATTGAACTTAAATATGAAGAAATTCATAATTTTGAACATACGCCGCACCCTATTGAATTCGACATGTATTATAGCTGTTAAAAAGCTTATTTTATGGGATTACCTGCAGTAATAGCAGGTATTCCCATATTAGAATTCTAATTTCATTCATTTTTGTTATCTAAAGGTATGACTAAGTTCATATCAACTTTAAAAAATATAATTGGCTATAAAAAACCTGAAATTAGGAAGCCTAAGCGTAGAAAAAATAAAACTTATTCTATGAATAAAAGAGGCCAATATTGGTTTATTTCCTATTACCAATAATTAAACTTTAAAAGATTCTCCACAGCCACATCTCTCAGTTTCATTAGGGTTATTAAATACAAATTGAGAAGAAAATTGCTCTTTTTTATAATCCATTTCAGTTCCAAAAAGGTACATTACTGCTGCTGGATCAATGAATACTTTTACTCCTTTATCTTCAATAACTTCATCATTAGGATTTATTTCCTTTGTGTATTCCATAATATAAGACATTCCTGCGCATCCACCTGATTTTACTCCAACTCTTACACCAATAGAGTCATTGTCAGCAGAAGACATAATTTCTTTTATCCTATTTGCTGCTTGATCGCTTAATGATATAACTTGTTTTGTCATAAGTTTAACTCTAATTTTGCTGCTTCTGACATCATAGACTTATCCCATGGTGGTTCCCAAACTAAATCTAAATCTACTTTATCAACTTCTTCTAATTGCATAATACTATCTTTAACTTCTTTAGGCAAACTTTCAGCTACTGGGCAATTTGGAGTGGTAAGTGTCATTTTTACACTAATATTTTTTTTATCTACAGCAATTTCATATATTAATCCAAGTTCGTAAATATTTACTGGTATTTCAGGATCGTAAATTTTTTTTATTTCTTCAATTACTTTTTCTTTTAATTCCATAAAGTTAAGACTCTGTATTAGTAATTTCCTTTGAGTTATCCATTGCAGATGTAAGAGTATGCCACGATAATGTTGCGCACTTAACTCTCATTGGATATTGTTTAACACCAGATAAACACATTAATTTAGTTTTTTCGTCGTCTTTTAAGTATTCTGATTTTAAGTCTGGATTTTCTTTTATCATCCCTAAAAAGTCTTCAACTATCTCTTTAGCCTCATGTTCATTTTTGCCTTTAATTAAATCTGTCATGATTGAAGCTGATGCCATTGAAATAGCACATCCACTTCCTTCAAATGAAATATCCTCGACTATTTTTTGTCCATTTAATTTAAGATAAACATGAACATTGTCTCCACATAAAGGGTTATGACCTTTTGCATCTTTATTAAACTCATGTGCTTTTCCAAGATTCCTTGGATTTTTTCCATGTTCTAAAATAATTTCTTGATAAAGTTCTTTTAAGTTCATTTTAAATTAAATATTTTTTTACAGTTATTAATAGAGTCATTTAACTTATCTAAGTCATCTTTAGTATTATAAATTCCTACTGACGCTCTTGCACTAGCAGGTATATTTAATTTATCATGTAATATTTGACAGCAATGATGGCCTGCTCTTATTGCGACACCATCTTCATCGAGTATTGTTGCAATGTCATGAGGGTGAACGCCTTCTAGAGTGAATGATAAAACTCCGCCTTTATTTTTTGGACTACCAATTAACTTAACAGAATTATTTTTTTGTAATAGCTCTTGACCATACTCAACTAAATCAGCTTCATGTTTCATTATATTCTCTATACCAATACTCTCCATAAACTTTATTGACTGATCAAATGCAATAACTTGAGCTGTAGCCATGGTCCCAGCCTCATATTTATTTGGTAAATCACCATAAGATATTTTATCTTTTTTTACTTCTCTGATCATTCCGCCTCCGCCTTGATAGGGTGGCAGTTCTTCTAGCCACTTCTTTTTACCGTACAAAACACCTAGTCCAGTTGGCCCATACATTTTATGGCATGATATTGCATAAAAATCACAATCTAAGTCTTGCATATCTAATTTAAGATGAGGAGCTCCCTGACAGCCATCAATTACAACTATTATCCCTTTTGAGTGTGCTAAATCTGTTATTTCTTTAACGGGCAATATTGCTCCCGTTACGTTAGATAAATGAGTAATTGCAATTACTTTAGTCTTGGAAGTTATTTTTTTTTCAATATCCTCAATAGAAATATCTCCATTATCATTTACCTCTGCAAAATTAATTTTTATATTTTTTGATTTTCTTAAGAAATGCCAAGGTACGTAATTTGAATGATGCTCAAGTTCTGTAATTAAAATTTCATCACCCTCATTTAGATATTTTTGCCCTAGAGTATTAGCTACTAAATTTAGTGCCTCTGTCGCTCCTTTAGTAAAAACTATTTCATTTTTATCTTTAGCATTAATATATTTTTGAACAGAGGACCTTGTGTTTTCATATAAGTTTGTTGCTGCAACTGCTAAATAATGAACACTTCTCCCAACATTGGAAAATTGCTTAGTATAAAACTCATTTATTTTATCAGCTACTACTTTTGGTTTCTGAGATGAGTTAGCACTATCTAAATAGACTAAATCATTATTTTGAATTTTTTCATCAAATATTGGAAACTCAGTTTTTATATTTTCTATTTTCATTCCTTTATTCCAACCATATTTTTAATTAAATTTTTTACTTCAGGGTCAGTAATTTTTTCAACAACATCTAATAGAAAACCATTTATCAATAGTTCTCTTGACTGTTGATAATTTAATCCCCTTGACATTAAGTAAAATATCGAGTCCTCATTAAGACTACCTGATGCAGAACCGTGTGAACATTTAACGTCATCTGCATAAATTTCTAACTCTGGTTTAGCATTGAACTCAGAGTCTTTATTTAACAATATTGCTTTACTCAGTTGATAACCATCAGTTTTCTGTGCTTTAGAGTTAACAAATATTTTTCCTTGATATACTGCTCTAGAACTTTCTTCTAAAACACTTTTTATAAGTTGATAGCTTTTCGTATTTTCAGTTAAGTGATTTATTATTGTTCTAATTTCATGATGTTTGTTATTATTTAAAGAGAAAATACCGTTTACAAAAGCTGATGAATATTTTCCATTTAAGTTACAATTAATTTCATTCTTACAAAAATTTGATCCTGAAGATAAAATAAATGTTTCTGAAACACTGTTTTTATCTTGCTCGATGTTGTTGAATGAATACTTAATATTTTTATTTTCAAACTTATCTACTTTATAATTTTTTAAAATAGAATTTTCTTTTAAATTAAAGTTATAAAAAATATTGATAAAATTTTTTTCAGAAGTATCCCTAAATAAATCAATTAATCTTAATGAACTATTTTCATATAATTCAAAATTTAATCTTAAATTAATATTTTTAGACCAAATTTTAGAGTTGGTTGTATGATAGATAATAAGAGGTTTTAATAATTGATAACCCTTTTTTACCACTATTTTGAATGATTTGTTGGTAAATGCACTATTTAAGTCTGATAAAGAGCTATTATTATTAAATTTATTAATAGTTTCCGACTGATCAATTATTTCTATTTGGTCTTTTTTTTCATAATCAAAATCAATTTTTTCTATTCTTCCATTAATAAATACTATTTTGTTATGCTCTAGACCGTCTACAAAAGCAGAAGTATCAACTTTATTTGTAGATGTATAGTCACTATAAAAAGCTAGCTCTCCGATATTTTTTTTAATTATTTGTTTAAGGTCAGAAAATTTCCAATCTTCTTCTTTTCTGTTTGGAAAACCTTTATTAATAAAATTATCTAAATAAAATTTTTTTATTTCAATATCTTTTTGAGATAAAGTTAAATTTCTAATAGTATTATCAAAATCTTTTTGTAATTGCTCTTTCATCTAATGAAAATTTTCATAACCCTTTTTTTCTAATTCCAAAGCTAATTCTGCCCCACCAGATTTAACAATTTTTCCGTCCATTAAAACATGGACAAAATCAGGTTTAATATAATCAAGTAGTCTTTGGTAATGTGTAATAATTAAAAATGAATTTTTATTATCCCTTAGTGAATTAACACCATCAGCTACGATTCTTAATGCATCAATATCTAAACCTGAGTCTGTTTCATCTAAAATTGATAGTTTTGGAGCCAATAACGACATTTGTAGAATTTCGTTTTTCTTTTTCTCACCACCTGAAAAACCAACATTCAGTTGTCTATTCAATTTTTCCTCATCAAATTTAAGTTCTTTGGATTTTTCTTTCACTAATTTTAAAAATTCTATTGCATCAAGCTCTTTTTCACCTCTTGCTTTCCTTACTGCATTTAATGAAGTCTTTAAAAATATATTTGTATTAACACCCGGAATTTCTAATGGATATTGAAAGGCAAGAAAAATACCTTTATGAGCTCTTTCTTCTGTTTCAAGTTCAAACAAATCTTTTTCCTCAAAAAGTATTTCTCCTGAAATATCGTACCCTTTTTTTCCTGACAAGATATTTGATAATGTGCTTTTACCAGATCCATTTGGACCCATAATAGCATGGACTTCTCCTGGATTTATATTTAGAGAAAATTCCTTTAGAATTTCTTTGCTATCAATTTTTGCGTTTAATTTATTTATTTTAAGCATTAGCCAACGCTACCTTCTAAGCTGATACCAACTAGTTTTTGGGCCTCAACAGCAAATTCCATTGGCAATTGTTGTAATACCTCTTTACAAAATCCATTAACAATTAATCCTACTGCCTCTTCTGCACTTAAGCCTCTCTGTTGACAGTAATGTAATTGCTCCTCGCTAATTTTCGATGTTGTTGCTTCATGAGCAATATTGGATTCAGAATTTTTATTTTTAATATATGGAACTGTATGAGCCCCGCATTTGTTACCCATTAATAAAGAGTCACATTGAGTATAATTATTGGAATTTGCGGCTTTTGATGAAATATCAACTAAACCTCTATAAGTCATATCAGAAAAACCAGCGCTAATGCCTTTTGATATTATTTTGCTTTTAGTGTTTTTCCCTAAATGTATCATTTTAGTTCCAGTATCTGCTTTTTGATGATTATTTGTAATAGCTATGGAGTAAAATTCTCCTACAGAATTATCACCCTTCAAAATACAACTTGGATATTTCCAGGTAATGGCAGAACCAGTTTCAACTTGTGTCCAAGAAATTTTTGAATTCTTTCCTTTGCACAAACCACGTTTCGTCACAAAATTATAAATTCCACCTTTTCCATCTTTATCACCAGGATACCAATTCTGAACTGTAGAATATTTTATTTCTGCATCATCTAATGCAACTAATTCAACATTTGCAGCATGCAACTGATTTTCGTCTCGCATTGGAGCTGTACAACCTTCTAAATAACTTACATAGCTTCCCTTATCAGCAACAATTAATGTTCTTTCAAATTGTCCTGTATTAGATGCGTTTATTCTAAAGTATGTTGAAAGCTCCATTGGGCAACGTACACCTTCAGGTATATAGGCAAATGATCCGTCAGTAAAAACTGCAGAGTTTAGAGTTGCAAAGAAATGATCAGTGACTGGTATAACTGAACCTAAATATTTTTTAACTAATTCTGGATGATTTTGTATAGCTTCTGATATTGGACAAAAAATGATCCCTTGTTTTGTAAGTTCTTCTCTAAATGTAGTTGCAACAGATACGGAGTCAAATACTGCATCAACTGCTATACCATTAAGTCTTTTCTGCTCCTGAAGTGGAATACCTAATTTTTTATAAGTTTCTATGAGTTTAGGGTCTAAATCATCTAAATTTTTCGGTTTATCTTTCATACTTTTAGGTGCTGAATAGTAATATAAATCTTGATAATTTATTTTTGGATATTTTGGTTTTTGCCAATCTGGTTCTTTTAACTGTTTGAACCTTTCAAATGCTTTTAATCTGAAATCTAGCATCCATTCAGGTTCTTTTTTAATATTAGATATAAATCTAATTACATCTTCGTTTAATCCCTTAGGGGCTCTTGTGTTTTCAATATCAGTTGTAAAACCATATTTATAGTCTTTTAAATTATCAATTTCTTTTTGCCTATTATCCATTCAAATTTCCTCTATCAACTAAATCTCTCAATGTTTTTTGCTGAAAAAAATTATTTATGTAATCTTCTAACTCATCCCATAAATCATGGGTAATACATTTAGAAGACTTTCCGTTGCATCCGCTATCGGAATGTTTTTCACACCCAACTGTTTTTACTTTTTCATCAACTGCAATTAATACATCTGAAATTTTTATCTCTGAAGCTTGTTTTGATAATATGTAGCCACCTCTATTACCTCTTACACTTGAAACAATTTGGCTTTTTTTTAATTTTGAAAAAAGTTGCTCCAAGTAAACAAGTGATATCCCTTGTCTTAATGATATGTCTCTTAAAGAAACAGGCTCGTTTAAGTTAAATTTTGCTAGATCCGCTAGAGCCATCACAGCGTATCTACCTTTACTTGATAATTTCATATTTTCCGCAATTTGTGGGACTTATATATACCCGACTGTTTTAGTCAAGATTAATTAATATTTAAAAACTTGCATTTTGTCACTCAATTTTGATAGAAAAAACCTTATTTTTTTTTGAGATTAATAATCAATGGCATCAGTAGATAATAAAATTATAGAAATATTTATACCAGGACCAGCAGGAAGATTGGAAGCAAAATATTTTAAAAGTAAAAAAAATACTTCACCCATTGCTTTGGTTTTACATCCACATCCTCAATATGGTGGGACAATGAATAATAAAGTAGTTGTCGATATTTTTCAAACTTTTGTGGAAAATGATTTTTCAGTTTGTAGAGTAAATTTTAGAGGGGTTGGTAAAAGTGATGGAGAATTTGATAATGGTCAAGGTGAACTAGCTGATGCAGCTGCAGCATTAGATTGGTTAGAAAGAGAAAATTTTGATAACTCTCAATGCTGGATTTCTGGATTTTCATTTGGATCCTTAATAGCAATGCAATTACTGATGAGAAGGCCAGAAATAAACAGATTTGTTGTTGTTTCACCTCAACCAAATGTTTATGATTTTTCGTTTTTATCGCCATGTCCTACCTCAGGGATAATGATTTATGGAAAAAAAGATGAACTAGTTCCAATAGAACATATAAATGATTTAGATAAAAGATTGAGTGAGCAAAAAGGTATAAAGGTAGAATTTGAATCTATTCCTGATACAAACCATTTTTTTTCTAAAAATGACTTAGCATTAATTAAATCTTTAAACAAATATATAAAAAAAGAAATTGCTCTGTATTAATTAAAAATTTTTAGTTATAGTTCCTCCAACAGAAGGTCTCTTACAATTAGTTGTGGAAGGGAATGAAATAGGAAATTTTAAATAAGATCTAACTGCAAGAAAAGCAAATGCTTGGGACTCTATATAATCACCATCAATATTTAAGTCATCAATAAAGAAAATATTATTACTAATTTTCTTTTTTAAGGAGTTAATTAAAGATTTATTTTTCCTACCACCACCACAAATATAAATATTATTATTTCCAACTTGTTTTGATAATATTTCAGATGTTAAATCAGTAATTGTTGCTGTTCCATTTTCTAAAGACAAACCTTTTGCAAATGAAATATCAAAATCATTTGTATCTAATGATCTTTTAGATTTTATTTTACTATAATAAAAGTTATCAAGATATTGATCAAAAATAAATTTATCTGTTTTTCCTTCTTCTGCAAAATTTCCATTCTCATCAAATAACTTATTTGAATTTTTTCTTACCCACATATCAATTAAACAATTTCCTGGACCTATGTCCCTACTTTTTATTTTAAAATCTTTGTCAATTTCGGTAATATTGGCAATACCACCAATATTTAATATTGAAATTGGGATTTTCACTCTGTTTTCATTGAATAATTCTTTTATAAGGGCAAGGTGGTAAATTGGTGTTAAAGGCGCTCCTTCACCCCCATTTTTGATATCCTCCTGTCTAAAATTATAAACAACAGTTTTTTTAGTTTTTTTTGATAAATCAACACCAAGTCCGATTTGTTTAGAAATTTTTTGCTCTGAATTATGATAAATTGTATGACCATGAAAACCTATCAGGTCAAAATCGACCTCCGTGGATACTTTGTTTGCTATATCTGCATGAAAATTAGTGATTTGTATCTCTAATTCCTCAATATCAGATGAATATTTTAGCAAGTCTTTCATTTCTGAAATATTTTCTTTTACTTTATGAATTTTATTTGAGAGCGTTATTGGATAAGGATCAAATCTATTATATTTAATATTAATAATGTCTTTACCGTTAGAACTTATAACAGAAGTATCTACACCATCGCCAGATGTTCCGCTCATAAACCCAAGTGAAGATAAAATTTTTTCCATTCTTATTTTTTTTTATTAAAATATGTATATTGTAAGATTATAGACCTATGAATAATTTTTTAAAAGAATTTAAAGATAGAGGATACTATTATCAATGTACAAATGAATTAGAATTATCAGATTTGTTAAATAAAGAATGTATTAATGCGTACATTGGATTTGATAGTATAGCTCCTAGTCTTCATGTTGGTAGTTTGTTGCAAATTATGTGCCTTAGACTTTTACAAAAATATGGGCATAGACCAATTGTTCTTCTAGGTGGAGGAACAACAAGAATTGGAGATCCATCTGGAAAAGAAGAAACTAGAAAAATATTATCTGAAAAACAGATAGAGAGTAATATTAACAATATAAAAAAGGTTTTTAAAATTTTCCTTAAAACAAATAATACAAAATTAAAACCAATATTTGTTAATAATTATAAATGGTTAAGTAAGCTTAACTATATAAATTTTTTGAGAGATATAGGTAGACATTTTACAATAAATAAAATGTTAACGTTTGATAGTGTAAAATTAAGATTGGAAAGAGAGCAATCATTAAGCTATATGGAGTTTAATTACATGATTTTACAAGCGTATGATTTTTATGAACTTAATAAATCGAATAAGTGCAAACTTCAAATTGGTGGATCAGATCAATGGGGTAATATAGTAAATGGAGTTGAACTTATCAAAAGAGAATCTGGAAATCATGCGTATGGTTTAACTACTCCTCTGATAACCCTGGCATCTGGTACTAAAATGGGCAAAACCGAAAAGGGTGCAATATGGCTTAATAAGGAGATGCTTTCACCATATGATTATTGGCAGTTTTGGAGAAATACAGATGATCGAGATGTATTAAAGTTTTTAAGAATGTTTACTGATTTATCTTTAAACGAAATAGATAATGTAAAAGATCAAAATATAAATGATTTGAAAATATTACTAGCAAATAATGCAACAGCAATGTTGCATGGAAAAAAAGAGTCTGAAAAATCATATAAACTTGCAAAAAATACATTTAAAGAAAATTCGACTGGCGAAAATCTACCTGGGATTAAAGTTACAAAT
>CACFTO010000010.1 GCA_902569245.1 uncultured Pelagibacteraceae bacterium
CCTTTTGCTGTCCCATCAAGTTTTGTCATAATTATACCAGTAATTTTTATAATTTTATCAAATTCTTCAAGTTGATTTATTATATTTTGCCCGGAGGTTGCATCTAGAACTAAAACAACATCATGGGGTGCACTTTCATCTGTTTTTTTTATAACATTTGCAATTTTTTTGAATTCATCCATTAAATTTTTCTTATTTTGCAATCTGCCAGCGGTATCAATTAGTACCCGTCTAATATTGCTGTTTTTTGCATGTTCTATCGCCTTGTAAGCTACTGAAGCAGGGTCAGACCCTGGATTTGATTTGATAATTGTCGCTCCAATCTTATCAGACCAAGACTCTAATTGTTCTATTGCTGCTGCCCTAAAGGTATCACAAGCAGAAAATATTACTTCTGAGCCGTTATCTTTAAATATTTTACCAATTTTACCGATAGTGGTCGTCTTACCTACCCCATTTACACCAGAAATTAATGTTACGTTTAAATTTTCTTTATTTTCAAAAAAATCTTTTCTTTCTAAGGGTACCATTAACTCTAAAATATATTCTTTTAAAATAGCATTTATTTCCTCAACCGCATTTTTCTTAGGATCAATTTTTTTTTGAGAGATAATATTTTTAATTTCAGCTGAAGCGTCAATGCCAACGTCAGAACTAATCAAAAATTCCTCTATTTTGTTTAATGTTTCATCATCAATTTCCTTTTTTACTATTATATCTCTAAGCCCTGAGGAAATACTATCAGCACTTTTTTTAAAACCTGATTTAAACTTTTCAAAAATACCCATTAGATATTTATATCTATTTCTCTGATACTAGATACAGGTCCTTTCATATGAATTTGTTGACTTTCATCAATCGAAATTATTAATTTTCCTAAACTGAATTCAATTTCAGTTCTAGAATTTTCTAATTTTTCTAAATTTGCAGCCACTGCTGTTGCGCACGCAGCAGTTCCACATGCTTTTGTTAAACCTGCACCTCTTTCCCAAACTTTAATTTTATAATGATTTTCACTTAATTTTTGAGCAAGAGTGAAATTACATTTTTCTGGAAAAAATTCATGATTTTCGATCTCAGGTCCAATTTTTTCTAAATTGAAATTTTCTACATCATTTACAAAAAAAATAGCATGAGGATTACCTACGTTAATAGCTATACCACCACTCACTGCTTGGTTATTGTTATCTTCTATAATAATTCCTAAATTTTTAGTGTCTAGTTTTTTAGATAAAGGAATTTCATTCCAATTAGTTTTTGGCACACCAATTATTGTTTCAACTTGACCATCATCAAGTAACTTTGAATTCAACTGTTTTGATGCTACTTGAACGCTTATATTTTTTGTATTTTTTTCTTTTGATAATAAAAAGGCTACACATCTTGTACCGTTTCCACATGCGTCAGCTGCCGAACCATCAGAATTATAAAATTCTAGATCAGCATCAGCATTATCACTGTTGTTAATATAGACTAGTTGGTCACAACCAATAAAGTTTCGATCACAAATTTTAATAATTTGATCCTTGTTTAATTCCACATTATTTGACCTATTATCAATAATTACAAAATCATTTCCAAGACCATCCATTTTAAAAGCTTTAAATTCCATATACTTCAGTATTTAACTTATTTATTGACATTTTGAACCTCTATTATAGTTTATCGCCGTTTCCGCAAAATACAGCAATTTGCGGTGTCTTTGGTAACAAAGAGATCGACACCAGTCAGCGAGAGTTCGCCCACTGGTGCGATACTTGCTGGATGTGATTATGTTTGAAAATTTAACAAATAAATTTGAAGAAATATTTTCTTCTTTAAAAAAGGCGCCTTCGCTTGATGAAAAGCAAGTAGATGATGGTTTAAGAGAGATTAGGCTTGCTCTTTTAGAAGCGGATGTATCTTTAGAAGTTGTAAAAGAATTTATAAATAGAGTGAAACCCAAAGCTCTTGGTCAAGAGATCATTAGGTCTACTTCACCAGGACAGATGGTAGTTAAAGTTGTTAACGATGAGTTAATTTCTTTCTTAGGTGATAAAAATTCTGATATTGAATTAAATGCAGTACCTCCTGTTCCAGTGATGTTAGTTGGATTACAGGGTTCGGGAAAAACTACAACTACAGCTAAGTTAGCAAGATTTTTAGAGGCTAACAAAAAGAAAAAAGTTATGATGGCTAGTCTAGACGTTTACAGACCTGCTGCACAAGAGCAACTAAGACTTTTGGGTGAGCAAAATAATATAATAACGCTTCCAGTCATCAAAGATCAACTTCCTGCAGATATTTGTAGAAGAGCGATTAGTGCTGCTAATCTTAATGGAGCAGATGTAATTCTATTTGATACAGCCGGAAGAACTCAGATTGATTTACAAATGATGAGTGAGATTAAACAAATTGAAAGTATTATAAATCCGTCGGAAACAATTCTTGTCGCAGATTCTTTGACTGGCCAAGTAGCAGCTAATGTAGCTAAAGAATTTAAAAGTACTGTTAATCTGACAGGTATTATTCTTACAAGATCTGATGGTGATGGAAGAGGTGGAGCAGCATTAAGTATGAAATATGTTGCAGATGTTCCAATTAAATTTTTAGGAGTTGGTGAAAAAATAGAAAATTTTGAAGTTTTTCACCCAGACAGAATTGCCAATAGAATTTTAGGTATGGGAGATATTGTTTCCCTTGTTGAAAAGGCTGCAGAAGATCTAGATGAAGAAAAATTAAAAAAAACAGAGGAAAAATTAAAAAAAGGTCAGTTCTCGTTAGAGGATTATCTTACTCAGCTAAGACAAATGAAAAAAATGGGTGGTATTGAAGGTATAATGTCTTTTTTGCCTGGTGTTTCAAAAGTTAAATCTCAAATGGATCAGGCTGGAGTGGATGAAAAAATAATTACTCAAAACGAGGCGGTAATATTATCTATGACTAAAAAAGAGCGTGAAAACCCTAAGATTATAGATGGTTCTAGAAAAAAAAGAATTGCTAATGGCTCAGGAACAGACGTAGCCACTATCAATAAATTGCTTAAGCAATTTAAGATGATGTCAGAAATGATGAAAAAAATGTCTAAAGGAAATACAAAAGGGATGATGGATAAAGGCATACCACCAGAACTTTTTAATCAATTAAAATAAATAGGAGAACAAATGTTAAAGATGCGTTTATCAATGGGAGGAACTAAGAAGAGACCAGTATATAAGATAGTGGTTGCTGATAGCAGATTTCCAAGAGATGGAAGGTTTATAGAAAAACTAGGTTTTTTTAATCCTCTAATTCCAAAAGAAAAAAAAGAAAGAATGGGATTAGATGTTGAGAGAGTTAAGTATTGGTTGAGTCAAGGGGCACAACCAACAACTAGAGTTGCAAGATTATTAGGAGAAAATGAGATTATGCCTATGCCAGCAAAAGGTAATAATCCTCAAAAAGCAATTCCAAAAAAAGATAGAAAGAAAACTGATGAGGGTGGCGAAGCTAAAGCAGATGCTCCTAAAACAGAAGCTCCAAAAGAAGAAGCTAAAACAGAAGCTCCAAAAGCAGAGGCACCAAAAGAAGAAGCTAAAACAGAAGCTCCAAAAGAGGAAGCTAAAACAGAAGCTCCGAAGGAAGAAGCAAAATAGAATAATGTTTTTGTCTAGAGTATTTACGTTGTATCCTGAATATTTTCCAGGTTATTTGAGTAAAGGTCTTTTTGGAAAGTCAAAAGGAAAAGAATGGGATTTAGAAACAGTAAACATAAGAGATTATGCATTAGATAAACATAAAACTGTTGACGACACTCCTTATGGTGGCGGAAATGGAATGATTATGAAAGCAGATGTTTTAGCAAATTCATTAGACGCAAATATCAAGACTAAAGAAAAAACCCTTTATTTAAGTCCAAGAGGAAAAGTTTTTAATTCTAAACTTGCAAGAGAGTTTTCAAATGAGAAAACAATCAATTTAATTTGTGGTCATTTCGAAGGAGTAGATGAAAGAATACTAGAAAGTAGGGATATTGAAGAGATTAGCATTGGTGACTTTATATTATCAGGGGGTGAAGTTGCTGCATTTGTTGTAACAGATTCTATTCTAAGATTTATTCCAGGAATTCTAGGTAATATTAATTCCTCAAGAGATGAGAGTTTTGAGAATGGCCTTCTTGAATATCCGCAATTCACAAAACCTCAAGTTTGGGAGGAAAAAAAGGTCCCAAATGTGCTGATTTCAGGTGATCACGCCAAAATTAAAGACTGGCGTTTATCCCAATCTGAGGCTATAACACGCGACCGAAGACCAGACTTATGGCAAAAATATAAGAAAAATTAAAATGAAAAATATTGAAGAAATAAACAGATCAAATTTAAACAAGATTATTTCTGAGAGAAAACATCCTGATTTTTTCCCTGGAGATATCGTTAAAGTTGGGGTTAGGATAACTGAGGGTAAAAGAGACAGAATTCAATATTTTGAAGGTGTATGTATCGCAAAAAAGAGCAGAGACATCAATTCATCTTTTACTGTCAGAAAAATTTCTTTTGGTGAGGGAGTAGAAAGAACTTTTGCATTGTACAGTCCAATTGTAGATACAATAAAAGTTGTAAGATCAGGAAAAGTAAGAAGAGCAAAATTATACTATCTAAGAGATAGAACTGGTAAATCTGCTAGAATAGCTGAAAAAATTAAGAAGACTATTGGTATTGATTTAGAAACTAAAATTAATGAAGTTACTGAGGAAAACGTAATGCCATCAACTGATCCTCAAACAGAAGCTCCTAAAGAAGAAGTTAAAGCAGAAGCTCCTAAAGAAGAAGTTAAAGCAGAAGCTCCTAAAGAAGAAGTTAAAGCAGAAGCTCCTAAAGAAGAAGTTAAAGCAGAGCCTGTAAAAACAGAAGAACCGAAAGAAAATCAAGAACAGAAAAAATAATTTTTTTCTAAATGCCTTTTACAACTTACGATAAAATTTGGAACGATCATCTAGTTGATGAACAACCTGATGGTACATCACTTTTGTTTGTAGATAGACATTTAATTCATGAAGTTACAAGCCCTCAAGCATTTGAAGGCTTAAGAAATTCAAACAGAAAAGTAAGACACCCTAAACTAACTCTTGCTGTTGCAGATCATAATGTTCCAACAACTGACAGGTCAAAAGGTATTGCAGATGAAGACTCGAGAATTCAAGTTGAAACTTTGAACAAAAACTGCAAGGAATTTGGAGTAGAGATTTTTGGAATGGATGATAAAAGACAAGGCATTGTCCATATCATAGGACCTGAACAAGGTTTTACACAGCCTGGAAATATTATTGTTTGTGGTGATAGTCATACTGCAACTCATGGAGCATTTGGAGCTTTAGCTTTTGGTATTGGAACTTCAGAAGTAGAACACGTTTTAGCAACACAAACTTTAGTTCAAAAAAAATCAAAAAACTTTAAAATTAGCGTAAATGGTTCATTACCTATTGGCGTAACCTCAAAGGATGTCATCCTGCAGATAATTGGAAAAATAGGAACGGCTGGTGGTACTGGTTATGTAATTGAGTATGCCGGTAACCTTATATCTAATCTAAGTGTTGAACAAAGAATGACGATTTGCAACATGACGATTGAAGGTGGGGCAAGAGCAGGACTAATTCAACCAGATGAAAAGATATTTCAATATTTAAAAGGTAAACCAATGTCACCAAAAGGAGAAAACTGGGAAAAAGCTTTGGAATATTGGCATACATTGAAATCTGATAAGGACGCAAACTTTGACAAAGAATTAACGTTAGATGGATCTCAAATTAAACCAATGGTAACTTGGGGAACATCTCCCCAGGATGTGGTTGAAATAGACGGTAAAGTTCCCAATCCTGAAAGTGAAACTGACCCAGATAGAAAAAATTCAATTAACAGATCATTAAATTATATGGGATTAAAACCAAATACGAATATTCAAGATATTAAGATTGATAAAGTTTTTATAGGAAGCTGCACTAACGGGAGAATAGAAGATATAAGAGAGGCAGCTAAAATATTAAAAGATAAAAAAGTTGCATCACATGTACATGCAATGATTGTTCCAGGCTCTGGTTTAGTTAAAGAACAAGCAGAGCAAGAGGGTCTGGATAAAATATTTTTAGAATCAGGCTTTGAATGGAGAGAGCCAGGCTGTTCAATGTGTCTAGCAATGAATGCGGATAAGCTTAAACCTGAAGAAAGATGTGCATCTACCTCTAATAGAAATTTTGAGGGTAGACAGGGAAGAGGTGGTAGAACACATTTAGTTAGTCCAGCAATGGCTGCAGCAGCTGCAATTTCTGGAAATTTAGATGATGTTAGAAAATACCAAAATTAAATGAATAAATTTATCTCAATAAAAAGTGTTCCAGCTTATCTACCTATCGTCAATATAGATACAGACATGATAATTCCTAAACAGTTTTTAAAAACTATAAAAAGAACTGGACTAGGAAAAAATTTATTTTTTGAAATGAGATATGACCAAAGTGGTAAAGAGTTAGATGACTTTATTTTAAATAATAGTCCGTATAATAATTCTAAAATTTTAATTGCAGGAAAGAATTTTGGATGTGGCTCTTCTAGAGAACATGCTCCTTGGGCTTTAATGGATTTTGGAATAACTTGTGTAATTAGTTCAAGTTATGCAGATATATTTTATAATAACTGTTTTAAGAATGGGATTCTCCCAATTACAATTTCAGAGGATCAAATCAAAGAAATTTCAGAGTACTCGAATAGAAAAGAGGAAATTTCTGTAAATTTGCCTGAACAAACAATAAGTTTTGGTAATAAAGAAATAAAATTTGAAATAGATCAATTTAAGAAAAAATGTCTAATAGAGGGATTAGATGATATTGCGTTATCACTAGAAAAATCTGAAAAAATAGTTTCATACGAAAATAAAATTAAAGAAGCAAAACCTTGGATATTTAATGATTAAAATTAAAAAAAGAAAAATTTTATTATTACCAGGGGATGGTATCGGACCAGAGGTAATTGCTGAAGTTAAAAAAATAATTGAATGGTTCAACTCAAATAAATCCTTGGATTTTGAAATTGACCAAGATTTGGTTGGAGGTACTGCTTATGATAAACATGGAACTCCAATAACTGATGAAGCTTTTTACAAGGCACAAGAAAGCGCTGCAGTAATATTAGGCGCTGTTGGTGGACCAAAATGGGATAATATTGATTTTTCAAAAAAACCAGAGAGAGCTCTATTAAAATTAAGAAAAGAATTAAAATTATTTGCAAATTTGAGACCTGCAATTTGTTTCAAACAACTTGTTGATGCCTCAAGTTTAAAGCCTGAATTTGTTTCTAATTTAGATATTCTTTTTGTTAGGGAATTAACGGGTGGTATTTACTTTGGTGAACCTAGAGGTATAAAACCAATTGATAATGGTGAAAGAAAAGGAATTAATACTCATGTATACACTACTAGTGAAATAGAGAGAGTAGCACGTGTTGCATTTGATCTAGCCAGAAAAAGGAATAATAAAGTTACTTCCTGCGAAAAGTCGAATGTCATGGAGGCAGGTCAATTATGGAAAGAAGAAGTTCAAGCAATTCATGAAAAAGAATATAGTGATGTAGAATTAAAACACATGCTAGCAGATAACTGTGCAATGCAGTTAGTTAGAAATCCTAAACAATTTGATGTGATAGTAACAGATAATCTTTTTGGTGATATGTTATCGGACGAGGCTGCAATGTTGACTGGTTCTCTAGGACTTTTACCATCCGCGTCTCTTGGAGCCAAAGATAAAAACGGTAATATGAGATCTTTATATGAGCCAGTTCATGGGTCAGCCCCTGATATAGCAGGTCAAGGTATTGCCAATCCAATTGCAACAATACTTAGTTTTGCAATGGCTTTAAGATATTCCCTAGATCTTGATAAAGAGGCAGATAGTTTAGAAAAAGCCGTTCAAGGTGTGCTTGATGAGGGTCTTAGAACTAAAGACATTATTTCAAAGGGAATGAAAGAAGTATCAACATCTATTATGGGTGATGCGATAATTTCAAAATTGCAATAATTAAACATTTATTCTAAAGTATATTTATGCCAACTTATAATGCACCAGTGGATGATATGATGTTCCTTTTCGACAAACTGAGGAACAATGAAAAATATAACGAAATTGAAAAATATAAAGAAGTTAATACAGAATTAGTTAAAGATATTTTAGAAGAAGCAGCAAAAATTACTCAAAACTTAATCTTACCTCTTGCAAAAAGTGGAGATGAAACGCCAGCTGTTTTAGAAAATGGCGTGGTTAGAACACCGCCAGGATATAAGGAAGCTTATCAAAAATTTATAGAAGATGGATGGATTTCCTTATCTTGTGATCCGAAATATGGTGGTCAAGGAATGCCTAAAACAGTAAGCACTTTCTTTGATGAAATGTTATCATCAGCAAGTTTATCTTTTAAACTTTACAGTGAACTGACTATTGGCGCATATAACTGTCTGTTAAGGCATGCTGATGATGAAATAAAAAATACTTATTTGCCTAAAATGGTTGAGGGTAAATGGAGCGGTACAATGTGTTTAACAGAACCAGTATGTGGAACAGACTTAGGTCTTCTAAAAACTAAGGCAGTAGATCAAAATGATGGAACTTACAAAATTAGTGGTCAAAAAATTTTTATTACTTCTGGCGATCAAGATTTAACAGAAAATATCATTCATTTAGTATTAGCTCGATCAACAGACTCTCCAGCAGGAACAAAAGGTATCAGTTTATTTTTAGTTCCAAAATTTGTTTTAAATAAAGATGGATCAGTTGGTCCAAGAAATGGAGTTTCAACAGGTTCAATAGAAAACAAAATGGGTATTAAAGGATCTGCAACATGTGTGTTAAATTTTGATGATGCTGTTGGTTACATGATTGGACCAAAAAACAAAGGCCTTAACTCTATGTTCACAATGATGAATTTGGAGAGAATTATTGTTGGCATTCAAGGATTAGGTATTTCTGAAATTGCATACCAAAATTCCCTTACTTACGCTAAAGAAAGAAAACAAGGTAAGGCATTTAATTCAAAATCAAATAATGGTGCAGATTTAATTATTGATCACGTTGATATTAGAAGGTCACTATTGAGTATGAAATCTATGATAGAGGGACAAAGAGCCTTGAGTTTCTGGCTGTCTCAACAAATTGAAGTTAGCTTAAATCATTCTGATGAAAAAATAAAACAAGAAGCCTCAGATCTTGTTTCATTAATGACTCCAGTTGTTAAATCACTTTTCACTGACAATGCAATGGAGATAACAAGTGAAGCAATGCAAATTCATGGAGGATATGGATTTACGAAAGATCAAGGTATTGAACAATTCTACAGAGACAATAGAATTACACCTATTTATGAGGGAACAAATTCAGTTCAGGCTGCTGACTTAGTCTTCAGAAAATTAATTAACAAAAATGGTGATATTATTGAAAACTATCTAAACTTAGTTAAAGACGAGATTAAAATTACTGACAAAAAAGCCGAGCCTTTTGTAAAACAACTTAACTATCATCTTGATATTTTGTCAAAATTTACTGATTGGATGAAGGAAAAAATAAAAAATTCTCCAGAAGACGCAAGTGGAGCATGTAATGATTATTTAAAAGTTCTTGGTTTAGTTGCAACTGGGCATGCTTGGTTAAAAGTTCTAGAAGTTTCCTTCAAAGAATATGAGAGTAATAAAGATTTTTATGAGGACAAAATCCAAACTGCCAACTTTTTCTTTAATAGAGTGCTTCCTAGGATTGAAAGTAGTTATATTACTGCAACAACTGGAAGTAATTATATTATGAATTACAAATTTAATTAGAATGAACCCTTATGAAACAAATTTGGATAAAAACGAAGCCAATTATGTTCCATTAACTCCTTTATCATTTCTAGAAAGAGCAAAAGATATTTATCCAAACTACGAAGCAGTAGTTTATGAAAGTAGGAAATACACTTGGAGTGAAGTTTACAAAAGATGTATTAAGTTTGCTAGTGCATTAGATAAATTAGGAATTAAAACAGGTGATACGGTATCTGTCTTAGCTTTTAACACACCTGAAATATTCGAAGCGCATTATTCCATTCCTATGGTTGGAGCAGTTATAAATGCTATTAATACAAGACTAGACTCAAAAACAATTAGTTATATTTTAAATCACAGTGAAGCGAAGGTGCTAATTGTAGATAGACAATTTCATGATGTAGTAAAAAAAGCTTTAGAAGAAGTTAATTCAAAAATTACTATAATTGATATAGATGATAAAGATGCAAAGCTAACCGATTCAAAAAATATAGGATCTTTGGAATATGAAGAGTTTTTAAATTCTGGAGATGAAAATTTTAAATGGAAAATGCCTAAAGATGAGTGGCAAGCTATAGCATTAGGTTATACTTCTGGAACAACTGGTAATCCAAAAGGAGTTGTTTATCATCATAGAGGATCATATTTAATGGCAACAGGAAGTGCAGTTGCATGGAACATGCCTAATCAGTTAAATTTTTTATACACAGTACCAATGTTTCATTGTAATGGCTGGTGTTATCCTTGGACAATGTCAATGATTCATGGTCGAGTAATTTGTCTGAGAAATATTGATGTAAAAAAGATATTTGAATTAATTGATAAATATGAAGTTACTCATTTTGGTGGAGCACCAATAGTTTTAAACATGTTAGCTAATGCACCTGAGGATCAGCAAAAGGAATTAAAAAGAAAGGTATATGTATTAACAGCAGGTGCTCCTCCTCCTAGTATAATTTTTGAAAAAATGCAAAAGTTAGGCTTTGAAGTAATGCATGTATATGGTCTTACAGAAACCTATGGTCATATTTTGCAGTGTGCATGGAATCAAGAATGGGATGAATTAGATCAAAATAACCAAAACGAAATAAGGGCAAGACAAGGCGTAAGGTATCCCAATACAGAAGGCGTCATTGTAATGGACCCTGAAACCATGATGCCTGTTCCTCATGATGGAAAAACAATGGGTGAAATTATGATTAGAGGAAATGTGGTGATGAAGGGTTATTTTAAAGATAAAGAAGCAACAGAAAAATCAATGGATGGAGGATGGTTTCATTCTGGCGACTTAGCTGTAACTCATCCAAGTGGTTACATAAAAATACAAGACCGATCAAAAGATATTATAATTTCAGGAGGAGAAAATATTTCATCTATCGAAATCGAAAATACGATTTCAAAACATCCTGCTGTATCACTGGCAGCTGTTGTAGCAAAACCAGATGAAAAATGGGGTGAAACACCTTGTGCTTTTGTTGAATTAATCGAAGGAAAATCAAGTTCAGAGGAAGAAATTATTAAATTTTGTCGAGAAACTCTTGCTGGATTTAAACTTCCTAAGAAGGTTGTGTTTACTCCGCTACCAAAGACATCCACTGGAAAGATTCAAAAGTTTGAACTGAGAAAACAAGCTAAGGAATTAAACTAATATAGTTTCTTTACAAAAATCAAATAAGATGGCAGTAATGCTCAAAAAAAAATGAAAACTTTTTTAATAGCAAAATCAAGAAGGCTTAGAGGTACACCGTACACCTCTAGAATTGAAAAACAAGGTGTAACTGCTTATACTATATATAATCATATGTTGCTGCCAGCAGCATTTGGTTCTGTAGAAGATGCTTATCATCACTTGAAAGAGCATGTTCAGATTTGGGATGTTGCCGCTGAAAGACAAGTTGAAATTTCTGGTAAAGACTCAGCAAAATTAGTTCAATTGATGACTTGCAGAGATTTATCAAAATCCAAAGATGGAAGATGTTACTACTGCCCAATCATTGATGACAATGCAGGTTTAATTAATGATCCTGTAGTTTTAAGATTAAATGAAAATAGGTGGTGGGTCTCTTTAGCTGACTCAGATGTAATTCTGTTTGCCAAAGGATTAGCGATTGGAAACAAATTTGATGTGAAAATTTCTGAACCCGATGTTGATATAATGGCAGTACAAGGACCAAAATCATTTCAATTAATGGAAAAAGTTTTTGGAGAAAAAATTGTAAATTTAAAATTTTTTGGTTTTGATTATTTTGAATTTGGTGGAGATAAACATCTTATTGCAAAGTCTGGATGGTCTAAACAAGGTGGCTATGAAATTTATATGGAACACAACGAGACAGGTTTAAAACTATACGATCATCTTTTTGAAATTGGTAAGGAATTCAATATTAGACCAGGTGGACCAAACCTTATCGAACGTATTGAGAGTGGTTTACTTTCCCATGGTAACGATATGGACAATGGAGATAATCCATATGAGTGTGGTTTTGATAAGTATGTAAATATAGATAGTGATGTTGATTTCTTAGGTAAAGAAAAACTAAAAAAAATTAAAGCTGAAGGAATCAAAAAAAAACTTATGGGAGTAAAAATTGACGCCAAGGAAATAAGTGTTAATGGCTCAATGGATCTAGTTGACGAAGATAATAATGTAATTGGAGAATTAAGATCTGGTTGTTACAATCCAACTTTTAAACAAGTCATTGGGATTGCAATGATTAACAAACCACACTTTGAGACTTCGAAATCCTTTAAAATCAGTATAAATGGCTCTGATTTTGATGGAAAAGTTTGTGATTTACCTTTCATTTAGTATAAAACTTTAAAATATCATGAATATAGCAATAGTAGGAGCGACAGGAAACGTAGGTCGAAAATTAATAGAAGTTTTGGAAAAAAAAAACTTTCCAATAACAGAGGCTTACTTAGTTGCATCTTCAAATAGTGAAGGAAAAAAAATTAATTTTTTAGGAAAAGAGCATACTGTTAGTAATTTAGAACAATTTGATTTCTCAAAAGTAAAAATTGCTTTTTTTGCAGCTGGTTCTTCAATTGCTGAAAAATGGGCACCCATTGCAGCTGAAAAAACAATTGTAATTGATAATTCAAAATTCTTTAGAAAAGATCCAGAAATTCCTTTAATTGTTCCAGAGGTAAATTCCAAAGAATTACCTAAATTTAAAAATAAGAATATTATAGCAAATGCCAATTGTTCAGTAATACCAATAGTTGTAGCTCTCAAACCATTACATGATTTGTATAATGTAAAAAGAATAGTTGCATCAACTTATCAATCAGTGTCTGGTGCAGGCAAAGCTGGTATGGATGAACTTATATCTCAAACTAAAGAAGTTTTGGAAAATAAAAACGTGGAGTCTAAAAATTTTACTAAGCAGATAGCTTTTAATGCTATACCACATATTGATAGTTTTCTTGAAAATGGAAGTACAAAAGAAGAGCAAAAAAATCATGATGAGGTAAAAAAAATTTTAGACAGTAAAATTAATATAACATCTACTTGTGTAAGAATCCCCGTTCTTGTTTCTCACTCCATAAGTGTAAATGTTGAATTTAACAAAAAACATGACTTAGAAGAAATAAGAAATGTCTTATCATCATCACCAGGATGCAAGGTAGTTGATGAGCAAAAAGATGGAGGATACATTACGCCTGTTGAAGCTGAAGATAAATTTGAAACGTTCATATCGAGAATTCGTGAGGATTCTTCTCAGCCGAATTCAATTAATTTGTGGGTTGTTTCTGATAACTTATTAAAAGGTGCTGCACTTAATGCAGTTGAAATTGCTGAGGCTTTAGTAGAAAAAGATTTTTATGGAAAATAAAAATCCTATATCGCCACATATACAAATTTATAACTGGCACATTTCTTCGTTGGTTTCAATATCACACAGAATAACTGGTATAATAAACTTTTTTACGGTAACTTTGATAGGTATTTGGATAGCATCTTTATTATTAGGAGAGGAAAATTATGTATTTACTAATTTTTTCTTGTCATCTTTTGTTGGTAAATTTGTTTGTTTGGGAGTTATTTGGTCTTTTACATTTCAAATGCTTAGCGAAATAAGGCATTTGATAATGGATTTAGGTTACGGATTTGAGCAAAAAACTACAAAAGTAACTGGATTAATAGTTCTGATTGGGTCATTTCCTCTTACTGTTTTAATTTTTCTTATAGGAAGGCACTTAATTTAATGGGATCTGTAACTAAGAAATGGCTTTTTCTTAAAGTAAGTTCTGCAATTTTACTACCATTAATGCTTTGGTTTTCTATAAATTTGGCTTCTGTTTATGACAAAGGCTATAATGAATTACTTTTATTCATAACATCTCAACCATCTAAGTTTTTATTTAGTCTTTTTTTGATTTTTGCATATTTTTTCTCAGCTTTAAGCATTAGCGAGGTATTTGAAGATTATATTGAGGACGAAAAAATCAAAAATGCCGCAAATAAATCATTAAATATCTTTGCTATAGTATTTCCATTAATAATAATTATCTTAGTATTTAATATATAGTTATGAGCGCGTACAAAATTATTGATCACGAATATGATGTAGTTGTTTTAGGTGCAGGTGGATCTGGACTGAGAGCAGCTGTTGGCCTAAGTGAGGCTGGTCTAAAAACGGCGTGTGTATCAAAAGTATTCCCAACCAGAAGTCACACATCTGCAGCACAAGGGGGTATTTCTGCAGCACTTGGAAATATGGGTGAAGATGACTGGAGATGGCACATGTATGACACAGTCAAAGGTGCTGATTGGTTAGGTGACCAGGACTCCATAGAATATCTATGTAAAGAAGCACCAGCTGCTGTTCTTGAATTAGAAAAGTATGGTGTTCCATTTAGTCGAACTGAAGAAGGAAAAATTTATCAAAGACCTTTCGGAGGTATGACAAAAAACTATGGAAATGAAACAGTTCAAAGAACATGTGCAGCAGCAGATAGAACTGGACATGCAATACTTCACACATTGTACGGACAAGCTTTAAAACATAATACCGAATTTTTTATTGAATACTTTGCGCTAGATTTAATAATGAAAGATGGAGCATGCAAAGGTATAATTGCTTGGAACCTCAATGATGGAACAATTCACAGATTTAGATCCCACACAACTATTATAGCAACAGGGGGTTATGGAAAAGTGTATTACTCAGCTACTTCAGCTCATACTTGCACCGGAGATGGTAATGCCATGGCTCTGAGAGCTGGATTACCTTTACAAGACATGGAATTTGTACAATTTCATCCAACGGGAATATATGGTCATGGAACATTAATTTCCGAGGGTGTAAGAGGAGAAGGTGGTTATCTAGTAAATTCAAAAGGAGAAAGATTTATGGAACGTTATGCTCCTAAAGCAAAAGATTTAGCATCTAGAGATGTTGTAAGTAGATCAATTGCAGTAGAAATTAATGAGGGTAGAGGTATTGGAAAAGAACAAGATCATGTTCATCTTCACATTGATCATTTGGATCCAAAAGTTATAGATGAGAGACTTCCAGGAATATCAGAGGCTTCAAAATTATTTGCAAATGTTGATGTAACTAAGGAACCTATACCAGTAGTACCTACAGTGCATTATAATATGGGTGGAATACCAACAAATTATAAGGCAGAAGTTTTAACATTAAATGGATCTGAAAAAACTGTGCCTGGGTTAATGGCTATTGGAGAAGCAGCATGTGTTTCTGTTCATGGCGCAAATAGACTAGGTTCAAACTCATTAATAGATTTAGTAGTTTTTGGGAGAGCGGCAGCGAAAAGAGCCGCAGAGTTAGTAAAGCCTGGAATGAAGCATGATGAAATTGACAAAAATGAAACGGATAGATGTTTAGATAGATTTGACAAATTAAGAAACTCAGAGGGTTCAAATCCAACATCTGAACTAAGACTTTCAATGCAAAAAACGATGCAATCAAAATGTGCTGTATTTAGAACTGAAAAAACATTAAAGGAAGGCGTTGATGAAATTAGAAAACCTTATGATGGAATGGACTCTCTTTCTGTAAAAGATAAGTCATTAATCTTTAATACTGATTTAGTTGAAACACTAGAATTTGACAACTTAATAAGACAAGCAATAACTACAATGGACTCTGCGTATCATAGAAAAGAAAGCAGAGGAGCTCATGCAAGGGAAGATTTCCCAAAAAGAGATGATGAGAATTATATGCAACACACTCTGTCTTGGTGTAATGGTTCAAAAACTAAAATTAATTATAGACCTGTTCATAGATCAACACTTACAAATGATGTACAATATTTTCCTCCACAGGAAAGAGTGTATTAATGGTTCAATTAAATTTACCTGCAAACTCAAAGGTAGAAAAAGGTCAATATTATAAAGATAAAACAGGTTCAAAAAATATTAGAAAAATAAATATTTATAGATGGGATCCATCTAAAAATGAAAATCCAAGACTTGATACTTATGAAGTTGATATGGATAATTGTTCATCTAAAGTCCTTGATGTTTTAAACAAAATAAAAAATGAAATAGATCCTTCTATAGCTTACAGAAGATCTTGTGCCCATGGAGTTTGTGGATCTTGTGCGATGAATATGAATGGAAAAAATGGTTTAGCATGCACTAAGTCACATTCTGAACTGGACGGAGATATTGATATTTATCCTTTACCACATCTCAAAGTCTTAAAAGATTTAATCGGTGATTTAAGCACATTATATAAACAATATGAGTCTGTTGAACCTTGGTTAAAAACCTCAAAAGTAAATGATAAAGAGAATATCCAATCTAAAAATGATAGAGCAAAATTAGATGGATTATATGAATGTATTATGTGTGCATGTTGTTCAACGTCTTGTCCAAGTTATTGGTGGAACGGTGAAAAATATTTAGGTCCTGCAGTTTTACTTCAAGCTTACAGATGGATAATTGATAGTAGAGACGAGGACAGAAAAGAAAGACTAAAAAAGGTTGCTGACGAACTTAAGCTTTATAGATGTCATACTATCTTGAATTGCACAAATGCTTGTCCCAAGGGCTTAAATCCTGCAAAAGCTATTGCAGAGATAAAGAAAATGCTTGCAACAGCTTAATTACTTAATTAAATAATTTCAATCATGAATTTAATCAAACATTTTGTTGGTGGAAAAGTTATATCGGGTAATTCAGAGAGAAAAGGAAAGATCTTTAACCCTGCTACTGGGGAACAAGACACTGAGGTTATTTTAGCCTCAAAAGCAGATTTAGATGGTGCAGTAGAAATTGCACAAAAAGCTTTTCAGACTTGGTCGTTAAATCCTCCACTTCAAAGAGCAAGAATAATGTTTAAATTTAAAGAGCTCATAGAAAAAAATTTTGATGAACTGGCAAAACTAATAGTCTCAGAGCATGGAAAAGTTTATGAGGATGCTAAGGGATCATTAATAAGAGGATTAGAAGTTGTTGAGTTTGCATGTGGAATTCCACACTTACTTAAAGGGGAGTTTTCTGAAAATGTTGGAACAAACGTTGATAGTTATTCAATGCGACAGCCTTTGGGAGTTGCAGCTGGTATAACCCCATTTAATTTTCCAGCAATGGTACCGATGTGGATGTTTCCATTAGCTATAGCATGTGGTAATAGTTTTATTTTAAAACCATCAGAAAAAGATCCCTCATGCCCGATGAAATTGGCAGAACTGCTTCATGAAGCTGGTCTTCCCGAGGGAGTTTTTAATGTTGTAAACGGTGACAAAGAGGTTGTTGATGCGATATTAACAAACCAAAATATTAAAGCTGTAAGTTTTGTTGGATCAACTCCTATTGCTAAGTACATTTATGAAAATGCAGCTAAAAATGAAAAAAGAGTCCAGGCATTAGGAGGAGCAAAAAATCATTTAGTTGTAATGCCAGATTGTGATTTAGATGGTGCCGTAAATGGTTTGATGGGTGCTGCATATGGTTCAGCTGGAGAAAGATGTATGGCACAGTCTGTAGCAGTAGCGGTTGGTGATGTAGGTGATGAGTTAGTCTCAAGATTATCAAAAAAAGCTGAAGCATTAAAAATTGGACCTGGTATGGATAAATCGTCGGAGATGGGCCCTTTAGTAACCAAAGAACACTTGGAAAAAGTAAAAGGCTATGTAGATCTAGGAGTTAAAGAAGGAGCAAAACTTGTTCTTGATGGAAGAAATTTGAAATTGCAGGGATATGAAAATGGTTTTTATATTGGTGGGTGTCTTTTTGATCATGTGACTACTGATATGAGAATCTATAAAGAGGAAATATTTGGACCAGTTTTATCTGTTGTTAGGGCAAAAACATTTGAAGAGGCTACAAAAATGATTAATGAGCACGAATACGGAAATGGAGTTAGTATTTACACTAGAGATGGAGATGCAGGTAGAACATTCGCAAGTAAAATTCAAGTTGGAATGGTAGGGATAAACGTTCCAATACCAGTTCCAATGGCTTTCCATAGTTTTGGAGGATGGAAAAGGTCATTATTTGGAGATAGTGGAACGCATGGTATGGAAGGTGTAAAATTTTATACTAAATTAAAAACTATTACTTCTAGATGGCCATCAGGAATTAGATCTAATCCTGAATTTATTATGCCAACAATGAAATAAAATGAGTAAAATTTCTTTAATAGGAGCAGGTCAAATTGGGGGAACTTTAGCTCATTTAATTGGTTTAAAAGAACTGGTGGATGAAGTTGTTTTATTTGATGTTGCAAGTGGAGTAGCAAAGGGAAAAGGTTTAGATATAGCCCAATCTTCCTCGGTAGATGGATTTAATGTAAAATTTTCAGGAACAGATAAGTATGAAGATATAAAAGGATCAAATGTTATTATAATTACAGCAGGTGTTCCAAGAAAACCTGGAATGAGTAGAGACGATCTATTAGGAATTAATTTAAAAATTATTAAACAAGTTGCAGAAGGAATAAAGAATAATGCGCCTAATGCCTTTGTAATTTGTATCACAAATCCATTGGATGTAATGGTAATGGCATTTCAAAAATATTCAGGACTCCCCGTTCATAAGGTTGTAGGGATGGCAGGTATATTGGATAGTTCAAGATTTAAACTATTTTTATCTGAAGAATTAAATGTGCCTGTAAAAGAAATCGATGCTATGGTAATGGGTGGACATGGAGATACAATGGTACCTCTTCCACGATTTACTAAAGTCTCTGGTCAACCATTGATGGAGTTAGTGAAAGAGGGAAAGATTTCTGAGGAAAAATTAGAGAGTATTAATCAGCGAACTAGAGATGGTGGTGCAGAAATTGTAAAATATTTAGAAAAAGGATCAGCATTTTATGCACCTGCAGCATCTGGAGTTGAGATGGCTGAGGCATTTTTAAAAGATCAAAAAAAACTTTTACCATGTGCAGCATATTTACATGGAGAGTATGGAATTAATAATGTATATGCAGGCGTTCCTGTTATCATTGGAAATGAAGGTGTTGAAAAAATTGAGGAAATCGACCTTAATGAAAATGAAAAAACAGAGTTTAATAACTCAGTAGAAGCAGTAATAAAATTATGGGATGCAGCATCTAAAATAGACCCTGACTTAAACAAAGATTAAATGAATATCCACGAGCACCAGGCAAAAGAAATACTTAAAAAGTATGGAGCGGTTGTACCCGAAGGTGTTTATGCTCTTAATGTAAATGAATTAATCGAAAAAGTAAAAAATCTCAAAGCCGATAAGTATGTATTAAAAGCTCAAATTCATGCAGGAGGTAGAGGAAAGGCTGGAGGAGTAAAAATTGTTGATAATATTGCTCTTTTGGAAGAGGAAGCGAAAAAATTGTTTGGTAAAACATTAGTTACTCATCAAACTGGACCCTCAGGAAGAGAAGTGAAAAGACTGTATGTTGAAAATGCATCAGAAATAGAAAAAGAATTCTATCTGTCTTGTCTTGTTGACAGAGCATCTGCGAAAATTGCATTTATTTCCAGTGATCAGGGTGGAATGAATATTGAGGAAGTTGCTGTAAAATCACCAGAGAAAATAATCACTACTAAAGTAGATTTTAATGAAAGTATTTCAGAGGAAGACTGTAACAAAATTATTAAAATTTTTGATTTAGACAAAGATGCAAGTAAACAAGCAATCAATTTAATAAAATCAATTTACAAAATGTTCATTGATACAGATGCAAATTTAGTAGAGATAAATCCTCTCATTTTAACCAAAAAAAACAAAATTTTATGTTTGGATGCAAAGATGACTTTTGACGAAAATGCATTATTTAAACATCCAGAAATTCAAAAACTTAGAGACTTTAATGAAGAAGAAGAAACTGAAATTGAAGCAAGCAAATATGATCTTGCATACATTAAATTGGACGGAAATATAGGATGTATGGTAAATGGTGCTGGATTAGCAATGGCTACTATGGATATTATTAAATTATATGGAGAAGAGCCTGCAAATTTTTTAGATGTAGGTGGTGGTGCCTCTAAAGAAAAAGTTTCAGCAGCGTTTAAAATTATCCTATCTGACAAAAATGTAAAAGGAATACTAATAAATATTTTTGGAGGAATAATGAGATGTGACGTACTCGCACAAGGTGTTGTAGATGCAGCAAAAGAAATTAAAATTAAAGTTCCTTTAGTAGTGAGACTAGCAGGTACAAATTTCAAAGAGGGA
>CACFTO010000011.1 GCA_902569245.1 uncultured Pelagibacteraceae bacterium
CCTTAGATGATAGATGGTCTAAATTTTGGCTTAGTAAAGATAGAGAGTTAATAAATCATGCTAACGATTTTGGATACTTCAATTTAAAAGCAAAATGTAATTGGAAATTTGCAATTGAAAATTATTGTGAGAGTTATCATTTGCCATGGGTACATCCTGGACTAAATGAATATTCCAAAATAGATGATCATTATCATATTCAAGGTTTACCCAATCGATTTGCCGGACAAGGAACAACAAATTATAATCCTAAATTTAAAGGAAAGGAAAAATTTCCAATCTTTCCCCATTGGCCGAAAAATAAAGAGAATGTTGCAGAGTACATTGCTCTTTTTCCTAATGTTATGTTAGGCATTCATAAAGATCATTATTATGCATATTGGCTAGAGCCAATAGATCATGAAAATACTTTAGAACATATGGAGATATATTATGTCGGTGAAAAAGCTGCTAAATCTGAAAAATTTAAATCATTGAGAAAACAAAACCATAAATTGTGGGAGGACATTCAAAAAGAAGATGTAGATATTATTCAGCGGATGCAAATAGGCCGCAATTCCAATGCATATAATGGTGGAAATTTTTCTCCCGATATGGATAATCCCACTCATCAATTTCATAAGTGGGTATCAACTAACCTTGTGTAGAAAGTGAAAATTTATGTATAGACCATTACCAGATGAGCTTACGATTAAGCATTCTCCAATCGAAGGTCTTGGTTTATTTGCAACAAAGGAAATAAAAGCAAATACATTTATTGGTATTACACACATTAGAGACGAACAATTCGAAAATAAATATATTAGAACTCCATTAGGTGGATTTTATAACCACTCAGACAGTCCAACAATTCAAAGACTAGTATCAAATGTTTTACCAACTTTAAAATTTGGTGATCCGATTGATCCTACTGTTAAAGCAAAAAAATTTAATGATAATGATGATAATTTAGAAAACATGTATTACAATTTATTAGAGAAACCTGATGCTAAATATTTCTTTATGGTTTCAATAAAAGATCTAAAACCAGGTGATGAACTTTGTGCAAATTATAATCTTTATACTTACCCGAAAACTGGCGTAGGTATTCAAATGCTATAATTTTCTAAATGAAAATAATTTTAATTATGGGTCTGCCTGGAGCAGGCAAAACGACTTTGGCTGAACAACTGGCTCCTAAGCTTAATGCAAAAAGATTAAATGCAGACGAAGTTAGAAAAGCTGCAGATGATTGGGATTTCTCAAAAGAAGGAAGAAAAAGACAAGCGAAAAGAATGGCAGATTTTGCATTGAAATTAAAAAGTGAAGGTAATTTTGTAGTTGCTGATTTTATTTGTCCTACACCTGAAGCAAGGA
The DNA here is from genome assembly GCA_902569245.1 of uncultured Pelagibacteraceae bacterium. Lineage (GTDB taxonomy): Bacteria > Pseudomonadota > Alphaproteobacteria > Pelagibacterales > Pelagibacteraceae > Pelagibacter. The sequence continues at coordinate 1,357 of CACFTO010000011.1, forward strand.
GTTTATTTCCTGCAGATTATATAATTTGGGTAGACACAATTAAAGAAGGAAGATTTGAAGACACAAATCAGATGTTTATTAAGCCTGAAAAATATGATTTTCATGTAACGTCTCAAGATGCTAGTGTTTGGGCTGAAAAAATTATAAAGGAGATAGTCCAATGAGTTATGAATGGGATAATAAAAAACCAACTGCACAGATGCTTGGAAGATGGCAACCTTTCCACGAGGGTCACTACACTTTATTTAAAGAAATTATAAAAAAAACTGGTCAAGTTTGTATTCAAATTAGAGATGTTCAGGGTGTTGATGATAACCCTTTTGATTTTGAAACAGTAAAAAAAAATATAGAAGATAAATTAAATCCAGAATTTGAGGGTAGATTTAAAGTAATGATGGTCCCAAATATAACAAATATATGTTATGGAAGGGGCGTAGGTTATAAAATTGAAGAAATTGTCTTATCTGAGGAAATACAAAAAATTTCTGCTACCAAAATAAGAGCTAAAATGAGAGAAGACGGCAAGCTAAAATAGGAAAAACAAATTCATTATGAATGTTAAGATTAAAAAATTAGGCAATGGTATAACCAATTTAATAATTAATGATCCAAAAACGTATAATTCATTATCATTTAAAACGTTAAGAGATCTTTTAAAAACTTTTATTAAACTTGATAAAGACAATAATACTAGGGTAATAATTTTAGAAGGATCAGGTAAAGGTTTCAGTGCAGGTCATAATTTGAAAGAAGTTGGAGGAATAAAAAATAGATCAAATCACTTAAAATTATTTAATTTGTGCTCAAAATTAATGATGAAAATCGTAGAGGGAAAAAAACCAGTCATTGCAAAAGTTCATGGCGCAGCTTATGCAGCAGGCTGCCAACTAGCTGCGAGTTGTGATTTGGCTTATAGTACAACAACAGCAACATTTGCAACACCTGGTGTAAATATCGGCTTGTTTTGCAGTACACCAATGGTTGCTGTTAGTAGAAAAGTGACTAGAAAAATTATGATGAAGATGCTTTTAACTGGTGAGCCAATAAATGCTAAATATGCAAAAGATATTGGTTTAATAAATGATTGTTATCCAGGTAAAAAACTTAATTCAGAAGTTTTAAAAATTGCAAAAACTATTTCTTCAAAATCAAATTTAACAATTAAAATTGGTAAGCAAGCTTTCTATAAACAATTAGAAATGCCATTAGGAGATGCATACAAATTTACAAGTAAAATGATGACTTTGAATATGGCTTCACAAGATGCAAAAGAAGGAATATCAGCTTTCTTACAAAAAAGAAAACCTAACTGGAAAAATAAATAATAATTAATTTTAATTATGAATGATGATCAAATTAAATCTATTTTGAGAAAATCAAAAGTCATTGCAATGATTGGTGTTAGTTCGGAGAAAAAAGGGGAAGATAAAAAAAATCTTAAAAGAAAGCCAGCAAATGTAGTCATGAAGTATATGCAAAACTTTGGTTATAAAGTGATACCCATAAACCCTTTTGCAGTAGGTGAAGTTGTAAATGGTGAGCCAATGGTTGAAAGCTTGGATAAAATCAAAGAAGATGTAGATATAGTTGATGTTTTTAGACCTTCAAACGAAGCAGAAGGCATTGCAAAAGAAGCAATTAAAAAAGGAACTAAAGTATTATGGTTACAATATGGAATTCATAGTGATGAAGCTCAAGCGATTGCTGACAATGAAAAAATTGAATTTATTTCTAACAGATGCATAAAGCAGGAATATCAAAAACTTTTTCAAAAATCTAACCCAGTTTTTCCAGTTCTTAAAGACTAATGAAAAAAGTATTTTTGGTTTATGGCCATTATAATGAAAAATCTTTTAATTCAGCAATCAAAGATGCTTTCATAAAATCAGCAGAAGAAAAGGGTCATTCAGTCGATTGCATAGATCTATATAAGGAAAAGTTTAATCCAGTATATGCAGGTGAAAAAGCTGATGAAGTGGTTTTAGATCACAGAAAAAAAATAGATGAAACAGATTTAATTGTCCTTGTAGCACCTATTTGGAACTATAGAATGCCAGCTATATTAGAGGGGTGGATAGATAAAGTATTAGCGCCACCTTGGGCTTTTTCTTTTAAGAAACTTATTGGTAATCATGGTTATGCTGTTGGAAAACTAAAAAGTAAAAAAGCTATTATTTTCTGCACATACGGCTCTCCAAGATTTTCAATTTCAGATTTTTTTTTAAATTTACCGCTTAGAAGAATTAAAAAAGGTATCTTTAATAAGTGTGGTATTTATGACATTACCTATAAACGATATTTTGCTGTACCATTTGTTTCAAATGAAAAAAGAATTGAATTTTTGGAAGATGTTAAAAATACAGCCAGCAATCTATAGTATTTTTTTTCTACTTATTTTTTCATTTAATGAATTATCTGCTGAGATAAGAAAACCAAATCCAGAGATAAAGCCAAGAGAAGTTATTGAGATACAACTTAATGCTTTAATGAAGAACGATAGTCCTGAAAAAGACAGCGGTATAATTCAAACCTGGTTTTTTGCTCACCCAAACAATCAAAGAGTTACAGGACCTATTGAGAGATTTAAAAACATGATTAAGACCGATTCTTATTCGATGCTTTTAAATCATGAAAATTATGAAATTGTAGAAGTTTATAAATCAAAAGGTGTTTCGACATTTGAAGTGACCATAATGGATAAAGATAAAAAATATTACAAATTCAAATGGCAAGTTGAAAAATATGAAATTGATGGATTTTTAAAAAATTGTTGGCTAACTACCGCTGTATCTCAACCAATGCCAATGGGCTCTTCTATTTAATGAAAAAACCAAGTTTTCCAGTACGAATTGCAATACTAATGGCAATACTTTGCATCCCACCAATTGGTGCCACTCAGATAGGATGGTATTATTTTGGGCAAACTATGGGAGTAAATTTTGGTATGGCCGCAGGAGTGGTGAGTGTAATTACTGCCGCATATTTAATGTACCAAATGGGTTGGAGAGATGACGATGATGATGATTATGACTATTAGAATTATGTTTAGTTTATAAGAAAAATTTAGTAAAAATCGCATGATGAAATCAAAAGCAAAAGTTGTAGTAGTAGGTGGTGGAGTTGTTGGTGTTAGTGCTCTGTATCACTTAGCTAAAAAGGGCTGGTCTGATGTTGTTTTGATTGAAAGAAAGGAATTAACATCAGGTTCAACATGGCATGCAGCAGGATTACTTCCATTATTTAATATGAGCTACTCAGTTGGCCAATTACATAAATATGCTGTTAACCTTTATAAAAGCTTAGAGGAAGAAACAGGAAAGAATGTTGGATTTAGTGTTGTGTCAAATATTAGATTAGCAAACAATAAAGATAGAATGGATGAGTATCATCAATACGCTGGTGTTGCAAAAACTATCGGAGTAGATGTAAAATTTCTAACACCAGACCAAGTAAAAGAAATTTGGCCTTTGTGTCATACAGATGATTTAATAGGAGCAATTCAACATCCTGAAGATGGATATATTCAACCTGCAGATTTAACACAAGCATTAGCAACGGGCGCAAGAAATAGAGGTGCTGAGATTTACAGAAACACAACAGTTCTTGCAATGAAACAGAATAAGGATGGATGGGTTGTTGAAACAGATAAAGGATCTATAGATTGTGAACACGTAATTTCATGTTCAGGAAATTTTGCTAGACAAACTGGTAAGATGGTTGGTTTAGATATTCCAGTAATACCAGTTGAACATCAATATATTGTAACAGAACCACACCCAGAAATTCAAAAAAGAAAAAAAGAAGGTCTTCCTGAAATGGGAGTTTTAAGAGATAGTGATAGCAGATGGTATATGAGAGAAGAAGCAGGTGGTTTAATTTTAGGACCATATGAGGATGGTGCTCCTGCTTGTTATGTAAATGGTCCTTCAAAGGAATCTGAGTATGAGCTTTTCCAAGAAGATCTAGATAGACTTGCTCCTCATATTGAAGGAGCTATTCATAGAGTTCCAGCATTTGGAGAAGTAGGAGTTAAAAAAGTTTATAATGGTGCAATTTGTTATACTCCAGATGGAAATCCGATAGTTGGTCCAGCTTGGGGATTAAAGAACTTTTGGATTAATGAAGGTCATAGTTTTGGTATTACTGCAGCTGGTGGAGCTGGATGGCAACTAGCAGAGTGGATCGTTGATGGTGAACCTACTATTGACATGCTTGGTGTAGAGCCAAGAAGATATGGAGATTATTGCTCAAAATCATATCTTAAAGAAAAAAATGAAGAGGCTTACAGTCATGTATTTATAACCCACTTTCCAGATGAAGAAAGACCAGCCGCAAGACCTTTAAGAACAGCCCCGTGTTATGACAGAATGAAAAATCTTGGTGCAGTTTTTGGTCAAAAATTTGGATGGGAAAGACCAAACTTTTTTGCAACTGATGGAATGGAACAAAAGGATGATTGGTCGTTTAGAAGATCTAATTGGTTCAAGGCAGTTGAAAAAGAGTGCAAAAATGTAAAAGAAAATGTCGGTTTACTAGATATGACTGCATTTGCTAAATGCAGAATTAAAGGACCTGGAGCAGAAGAATTTTTAGATAAATTGGTAGCTAATAAACTACCAAAAAAAGTTGGTAGAATTAATTTGTGTCACGCATTAAACACAAAAGGAGGTGTTCATTCAGAATTTACAATAATGAGAGAGTCAGAAAATAGCTTTTATCTTGTTTCTGCTGGAGCCTATCAAAGATTGGATCACGATTGGATCTTTGGCTGGATGCCAAAAGATGGATCAGTTCAATTTGAGAACTTAACAAATAGTAAAGGTGTTCTTGTGGTATCAGGACCAAAAGCAAGAGAATTAATGCAAAGGGTATCAAATGATGATTTTTCAAATGAAAATTTTAAATGGTTAAGCGCAAAACAAGTTGATGTTGGCTTTGCACCCGTTAATGCTATGAGAGTCAATTTTGTTGGAGAGCTAGGATGGGAACTTCACCATCCTATTGAATATCAAAATCATATTTTTGATAAACTTATGGATGCAGGTCAAGATTTAGGTCTAAAGCCTTATGGAATTAGAGCTATGAACAGTTTAAGAGTTGAAAAATCTTATAAACTAGTTGGAACTGAATTATCAATTGAATATTCGCCTTACGAAAGTGGATTAGATAGATTTATTCATCCAAACAAAGGAAGTTTTATTGGACTAGATGCTTTAAATAAATGGAGAGAAAAAGGGTTTGATAATAAGCTTGTTACTTTAGAGGTTCATGAAACCAGTGATGCGGATGTATTAGGAAACAACCCAATTTATGAAAATGGTAGTGTTGTAGGACGTGCAACTGGTGGAGACTTTGGATTTAGACTAGGAAAATCTATCGCACTAGGAATGGTTAAACCTGAGTTAGCAAATGTTGGACAAAAACTAAGGATTGATATACTTGGTAAAATGCATGAGGCAACAATTTTAGAAGAAAGTCCTTACGATGCAGAAAATAAATTATTGAGAGCTTAATGAAAATTTTAGTCGCTGTAAAAAGAGTTATTGATTATAACGTTCAAATTAGAGTTAAAGAAGACGGTAGTGGAGTTGTTACTGACAACGTTAAAATGTCAACAAACCCACCAGATGACAATGCTATTGAAGAAGCTGTAAAAATTAAAGAGTCAGGTAAAGCAACTGAAATAATAGCAGTTACTGTTGGTGAAGAAAAAGCTCAAGAGACAGTTAGAAAAGCTTTAGCAGTAGGAGCGGATAGAGGAATTCATGTAAAGGTTGATGGTATCATTGAACCTCTTGCTGTATCTAAAATATTAAAAAAAATTGTTGAAAAAGAAAATCCAGACCTAGTTTTTATGGGTAAACAAGCAATTGATGATGACTGTAATCAAACAGGCCAAATGTTAGCAGCACATTTAAATTGGCCACAAGCAACTTTTGCTTCAAAAATAGAAGTAAACGATAAATCATTACAAGTGACTAGAGAAGTGGATGAAGGTTTAGAAACTATTGAAGTTAATACACCAGCTATTGTTACATGTGACTTAAGATTAAATGAGCCAAGATATGCATCACTGCCAAATATCATGAAGGCTAAGAAAAAACCTATTGAACAGATTAATGCGTCAGATCTAGGAGTTGATACAAACCCTAGAATAGAACATATTAAGATCGAAGAACCACCAAAAAGAAAAGCGGGTATTAAAGTTGCAAGTGTTGAGGAATTGGTACAAAAATTAAAAAATGAGGCTAAGGTAATTTAATGTCAGTTTTATTAATAGCAGAGCATAACAATAAAGAAGTAAAACCATTTACTTTAAATGCGATTACAGCTGCATCACAAATAGATGAAGATCTTCATGTAATGCTAATTGGAAGTAAGGCAGATGATGTTGCAAAATCATTATCTGAAGTTCCTTTAGTAAAAAAAGTTCTTCATATAGATCATGAAATTTATGAAAATTATATTGCTGAGAATTATACTGCAGCAATTTTAAAACATGCTGATAAATATTCACATATTATTTGCTCAGCAAATACTTTTGGAAAAAACCTTATGCCAAGAGTAGCAGCATTATTAGATATTTCACAAGTGAGTGATATTATAAAAGTTATATCTCCTGATACCTTTTTAAGACCAATTTATGCTGGAAATGCATTTGCTACAGTTAAAAGTAATGATGAAAAAAAATGTGTTACTATTAGACCAACATCATTTGAAGCAGCTGAAACAACTGGAGGATCTGCTGAAATAGAAAAAATAGATGCAGCGGATCAAAACGAAAATACGAAATTTATAAATAGAGAAGAAATTAAATCAGATAGACCTGAATTAGGCACAGCCAGAATAGTAATTTCAGGTGGTAGAGGCTTACAAAGTGGTGAAAATTTCAAACTAATAACTGATGTAGCGGACAAGCTAAATGCTGCAATAGGAGCCTCAAGAGCTGCAGTTGATGCAGGATACATCACAAACGAACATCAAGTGGGACAAACAGGAAAAGTTGTTGTGCCTGATCTATATATAGCAGTTGGAATTTCTGGAGCCATTCAACATTTAGCAGGAATGAAAGAAAGTAAAGTTATTGTTGCTATAAATAAAGATGGTGAAGCACCTATTTTTAGTGTCGCAGATTACGGCCTGGAAGCTGATTTATTCGAAGCACTTCCTCAATTCTTAGAGGAACTGAACAAATTAAACACTATACAAAAATAACAAATACTGTAAGAAATTAGTATGTCCAGAGAAGTGATGGAATACGATGTTGTAATCGTAGGTGGCGGACCATCGGGACTTTCAACTGCAATAAAATTAAAGCAGTTAAATCCAGATATTAATGTCTGCCTTTTAGAAAAAGCATCTGAAATAGGTGCACATATTTTATCCGGGAACGTGTTTGAAACACGAGCCTTAGATGAACTATTGCCAAATTGGAAAGATCTTAATCCACCAATTAAAACAAAAGTTAACAAAGAAAAGTTTCTATTTCTAGGAAAGACAAAAAAAATTAGTTGGCCAACCTGGTTATTACCTAAAGTACAACAAAATCATAACAATTATATTATTAGTCTTGCTAATTTATGTAGATGGTTAGCAGAACAAGCTGAAAGTCTTGGAATTGAAATATTCCCAGGTTTTCCTGCAAGTGAAGTTTTATACAATGAAGATGGTTCTGTTAAGGGTGTGGCAACTCAAGATATGGGTTTAGATAAAGAAGGTAATAAAAAAGATGGTTATGAACCAGGAATGGAACTTCATGCGAAAGTTACAGTTTTTGCAGAAGGGTGTAGAGGACATTTAGGAAAAGAATTAATCAAAAAATTTGATTTAGATAAAGGAAAAGATCCACAACAGTATGGAATAGGATTTAAAGAAATTTGGGAATTAAAAGAAGAAAATCACGACGAAGGCTTAGTGATGCATACGGCAGGCTGGCCATTAGATAATAGTACATATGGTGGAAGTTTTGTTTATCATGCTGAAAATAAACAGATATTTTTAGGATATGTCATTGGTCTTGATTATAAAAATCCACATCTTTCGCCATTTGATGAATTTCAAAAATTTAAAACTCATCCAGCGATTAGATCAATATTAGAAGGTGGAAAAAGAATATCATATGGAGCAAGAGCACTTATAGAAGGAGGTTTTCAAAGTCTACCTAAGATGTTTATGCCAGGTGCATTATTAGTTGGTTGTGATGCTGGTACATTAAATATGCCAAAAATTAAAGGATCACATACTGCAATGAAAAGTGGAATGATTGCAGCGGAAACTATTATTGATCACATTAAATCAAGCAAAGAATTATCTATTTATGAGGAAAAATTCAAAAAAAGTTGGGTTTATAAAGAGTTATATGAGGCAAGAAATGTTAAACCTAGCTTTAGCTGGGGTTTAATTCTTGGAATAATATTTACAGGGATTGATCAAATTTTATTTAAAGGAAGATTGCCATTCACACTTAGACATAAACATGCTGATCACGAAACTTTAAAACCTGCAAGTGAAATGCCAAAAATAGATTATCCAAAACCAGATAATGTCATTACATTTGATAAAACAAGTTCAGTTTATCTAACAGGGACTAATCATGCTGAAAATCAACCAGTACATCTACAACTTAAAGATAAAGATTTACCAATAAAATATACTTTAAGTAAATACGATGAGCCCGCGCAAAGATACTGTCCAGTCGGAGTTTACGAAATTCAAAAAGAAAATGATAATGAGATATTTGTAATTAATTCTCAAAATTGTATTCATTGTAAAACTTGCGATATAAAAGAACCGTCACAAAATATTACATGGGTTACACCAGAAGGTGGAGGTGGGCCAAAGTACGGAAATATGTAATTAAGAAAGATCTATTGCAAATTTTTTTAAAGTTTCAATTGGTACCAACTTTAATGTGTTAACATGAGTTTTTTTTAAGTATATAGAACATCCAATTCCTGCCTCTAAAGCTCTTGCAACCCAACTGGCACATACACACCAGTTATCTCCATCAACCAATCCAGGAAAACCAAATTCAGGGTGAGGTGTTATTAAATCGTTACCAGCCTCTTTGCACCATTCTAAAAATTCATCGTTAACTTTTACACAAACTGTGTGTAAACCACGATCGTTTTCATCTGTGTTACAACAACCGTCTCTGAACCAACCAGTTAATGGATTTTTAGAACATTCTTCAAGATCTTCTCCAAGAACATTTTTTTGAGCCTCACTCATTAAATTTTAGTGGGATTAGGTTGTCCTTTATAAACAACTTCTGGATCAAATTTTTTCTTTTCTTCCTCAAATTTCATTTCTACTTTACGTCCATTTTCAATTATTCCTGTAGGTACTGATCGATAAAAACAAGATCTGTAACCAACATGGCAACTTGCACCATCACCAATATCTACAGTAATCCAAACTGCATCTTGGTCATCATCAATTCTTATTTCTTTTACTTTTTGAGTAAACCCACTAGTTTTTCCTTTATGCCAAATCTCTTTTCTAGACCTGCTCCAGTAGTGAGCTTCTTTCGTTTCTATTGTTAATTTTAAAGCTTCAACATTCATATAACCGTGCATTAGAATCTCTTTGGTTTCTGCACATGTTGTAATTACAGGAATTAAACCATCATTATCGAATTTTGGAGATAATAGGTTACCTTCCTCTATATCAGCGACATTTTCTCTTTTTTTAAACATATATAAGTCGCAATATCTAACATATTACTGAATATATTAAATATTTTAAATTTAAGGATTTATATATATAAAAACCCATCATGAAATTAGTAAAAAACGAAAATAACAAAAATACTGAGATTGTAACAGACGAGGAGGCACGTGAAGCGTTTGTTAAAATCTTAAAATGGCTAGGTGAAGATCCATCTAGAGAAGGTTTATTAGAAACTCCAAAAAGGGTTACCAAAGCATTCAAAGAGTACTTTAAAGGTTACAAAGAGGATCCTAAAGAAATTTTAAGCAAAACTTTTGGGGATGTTGAAGGTTACAGCGATATGGTAGTTCAAAAAAATATTTCTGTACAAAGTCACTGCGAACATCATATGGCACCTATTATTGGAATCGCACATGTTGCTTATATTCCAAATGAGAGAGTTGTTGGTCTCAGCAAAATTGCAAGAGTTGTGGAAGTTTTTTCAAAAAGGCTTCAAACACAGGAAAGATTAACAGTCCAAATCGCAAATACATTAATGGAGTCACTAGATGCAAAAGGCGTTGCGGTAACAATTGACTCAACTCACCAGTGTATGACTATGCGAGGTATTAAAAAGGAACAAGCTACAACTGTTACTAATTTTTATTTAGGTCAATTTAAAGACGATCTTAGTTATCAGAATAGATATTTGCGATTTATTGCAAAATAGAGTTTAATTATACATGCCTGAAACTTTCAAAGCTCTGGTTATAAACCAAGAGGGTGAAAATTTTTCTCAAGAAGTTAAAGAATTAAATTTTGATTTTTTAAACGAGGGTGAGGTTTTAGTAAAAATACAATACTCTGATTTAAATTATAAAGATGCTTTGATTTTAAAAGATGGTGCAAAATTAGTAAAAGAGTTTCCAAGAATTCCTGGAATTGATTTCTCAGGTACAGTAGCAGAAAGCAAGTCAGATGAATTTAAAGAAGGTGATGAGGTAATACTTACTGGTTGCAGAGTTGGAGAATTATTTCATGGAGGTTTCTCTCAATATGCAAGAGTCAAAAAAGAATTTCTTATAAAAAAACCTTCAGGTATTGATTTAAAGCAAGCAATGATGATGGGTACTGCTGGCTTTACAGCAATGTTGTGCGCATTTGCTGTAAAAGCAAAAGAAGAATTATTACTTCAAAGTAAAGTTAATGATGTTCTTGTAACAGGTTCAACAGGTGGAGTAGGGATGGTTGCTGTAAATATTTTATCTAAAATGGGATGTAATGTAACCGCAATCACCGGTAAACCAGAAAAAACTGAGTATTTAAAGGAATTAGGGGCAAAAACGGTTCTTGATCGTAAAGAATTTGAAGGCGAGCCAAGATTAATAGGCAAAGGTACATGGGATGGCGTTGTTGACACTGTCGGTGGAAATATTTTAGCAAATGCAATATCACAAACAAGATTAAAAGGAATTGTAGCTGTCTGTGGAAATGCAAGTGGAACTAACAAATTAAATACATCTGTTGTTCCTTTTTATATCAGAGCTATAAAACTATGGGGTGTAGATTCAGTAAATGTAAGCAATAAAAGAAAAGAATTTGTTTGGGGCGAAGTACCAAATCTAGTAGATTTTAGTATTATTGAAAAATCAATTAAAACAGTTGGGCTTGAGGAACTTTTGAATGTATTTCCGGAAATGCTTGAAGGAAAATTGAAAAATAGAATTCTAGTGGATGTAAACAAATAATGGATTGGGATAAATTAAAAATTTTTCATGCGGTGGCTGAAGCTGGTAGTTTTACAAGCGCTACCGTAATTTTAAATCTAAGCCAATCTGCAATTAGTAGACAAATTCAATCTTTAGAAGAAGATTTAAAAGTAAAGTTATTTGAAAGACATGCAAGAGGATTAACGCTTACAGAAAATGGTGAATATGTCTATAAAACTGCACATGAAGTTATCAGTAAACTTAAAGAGGTAGAAACAACTTTAGGAGATCAAAAACATAAACCAACCGGAAAACTAACAATTACAACTGTTAGAAGTTTTGGTACTCACTGGCTAACCCCAAGAATTCAAGAGTTTATGCAATTAAATCCAGAAATTGAAATTGAATTAATTTTTGACGATAAAGAGTTAGATTTAAGTACAAGACAAGCCGATATCGGAATATTTATGAGAAGACCAAAACAACTAAATTATATTCAAAGAAAACTAATGGATATAAATTACCATATATATGGCTCAAATAAGTATCTTGAAAAACATGGCATGCCTAAATCTATTAATGATTTAAGCAAGCATAACTTTATATCATTTGGTAGAGGAGCCCCATCACCAGTGTTTAACCCTGATTGGGCATTAAAACTTGGTATAAAAGATAATAAAAAAAGAAAACCTGTTATGAAGGTAAATAGCGTTATGGGTTTACTATTAGCAGTTGAAAGTGGTGTAGGCCTTGCAGCTCTTCCAGATTATTTAGTTTCTTTATCTCGAAATGTAATTAAAGTTCTACCCAGTGTTGAGGGTCCGATTACAGAGGCTCACTTTGTCTTTCCAGAATCTCTAAAAAATGTAGCTAGAGTGACAACCTTCAGAAACTTTCTTTATAGTAAAATTTCAGAATTTAAGTCTTAAAATATCAATAATATCTTCGTTTAGTGCGTCATTAATGCGATTGATAATCATTATCATTGAGAATAGTTATCAAAATCATTATAAATTATAAAAAACTAAAAGAGAGAGATATATGAAAAAAATGACAATTTCAGCATTAATCTTATCCTTATTTGCATCAAGCTTTGCAATAGCAAATGAGGTAAATATTTTTAATGCAAGACATTATAAAGCTGATGCAGAACTTTATAGTAAATTTACAGCAGCAACAGGAATTAAAGTAAACTTAATCAATGGTAAGGCTGGTGCTTTAGAAAAAAGAATGATCGAAGAAGGTGCTGATTCAGCTGCCGATCTTTACATAACTGCTGACGCTGGAAGATGTGGTGCATTTAAAGCAAAAGGAATGACTCAATCAGGATTAGTTTCATCTACAATTAAATCATCTGTACCAAAAAGTTTTAGAACTACGCACTGGGTTGGAGTAGCAAAAAGAGCAAGAATTGTTTACTACTCACCAGAAAGAGTAAGTGGCGCTGAGTTGTCAGGGTTAACTTATGAAAGTTTAGCTGATCCAAAATGGAAAGGCAGAATTGCAATTAGAGCTTCTAGCAACATTTATAACAAATCTCTTGTAGCTTCATTAGTTAAAAATAATGGAAAAAAAGCTGCAGGTGAGTGGGCTAAAGGAGTTGTTGCAAACATGGCAAGAGATCCAAAAGGAAATGATAGAGCACAAATTATGGCTGTAGCAGCAGGAGAAGCTGATATTGCTGTTGCAAATACTTATTACTTAGCTTTGATGTTATCTGGGAATAAAGGACCTGAACAACAAGAAGCTGCAAAAAAAGTTAAAGCTTTTTTTCCTAATCAGAATGATAGAGGAACACACATGAATATAAGTTGTGCAGCTTTAGTTAAAGGAGCGCCCAATAAAACTAATGCAATTGCACTTGTTGATTTCTTATTATCACCAGAAGCTCAAGAACACTTTACAAATAATACTTTTGAGTTTCCAATGATAGCTGGAGTTTCACCAAGTCCATTGGTAGTAAACAACTTAGGTTTAGATTTTAAACAAGATCTAACAACGAGTGTTGCTAGTTATGGAGCAAAGCAAGCTGACGCCTTAGAGGTGATGACGGCTGCTGGTTGGAAGTAACATTGAAAGTAAAAAAAAAATTTATGTCTGAGGTTAATTTAAATAAATCAGCCAATGCATGTGTACCATGTGCTGAGGAGTGTAAAAAAATTAACAAAAGAATAAATAAAAGGAAATTATCAGAGATAAGTACTAAAGATTTTCCGCACATTTCAAAGGTATTCAATATCTGACTTTTCTTAATTAAAGTGCCTATGCATCCTTCGTAGGCACTTTTAAAAATATTAAAAGAGACTATATAGGTCATTTAAATTACAAATATCTCTATGTTTACAAACAAATTTAGTATCTGGTTTTTAAGCTCTCTGCTTATTTCATTGCTTGTTATAATTCCTATTTTGACAGTCTCTTTTAGTTTTTTTGAAGATACTTCCAGATATTTTGACATACTTAAAAAAACTTTTTTGTTTGAATATATTTTTAATTCTTTGTCACTTTTAGTTGGTGTCTTAATACTAACTTTTTTTCTAGGTGTTGGATCTGCTTACATAGTCTCTTTTTACAAATTTCCAGGAGTTAACTTTTTTAAATGGGCATTAATTTTATCTTTTGCTATACCACCCTATATTTATGCATACTCTTTATTTGCATTTTTTGATAATTATGGCACTGCATTTACAATATTAAAGACTTTATTTGGTGATGGTGAGTACAATAAAAGTATACCAAAGTTTGATGGAATGTTTGGTTTAATATTATCTATTTCATTTTCTCTTTATGCATATGTTTATATTCTTGCAAGATCTTCTTTTTTATATCAATCACAAAATTTAATAGACCTTGGAAAAAATTTAGGTTTTTCAAAATTTAAATCTTTTTATTCAATAATATTACCAGCTGCCAGACCTGCAATAGTTGCTGGTCTCTCTTTAGTTGCAATGGAAACACTAGCAGAGTTTGGTGCAGTAGATTTTTTTTCAGTTAATACACTAACAACAGGTATATATAATGCTTGGATAACTTTTGATGATTTAGCTTTTGCTAATAGAATATCATTTTTTCTTTTGTTATTTATATTTATTCTTTTTCTGACTGAAAATCTATCTAGAAAAAAAGCGAAATATCACTTGGATACAAGAGGTGGTTTTAAACAAAAAGAAAAAATAAAACTTTCTGGAACAAATTCTTTTTTTGCCTTTTTATTTTGTTTTTTATTGTTCTTTATAAGTTTTCTATTTCCATTAGGACAAATGCTTTATTGGACAATAAAATTTCCAGAAAATTTCTTTGATATAAATGTAACTAATCTTTTATTAAACACACTTTATTTAGTAGTATTGTCTAGTTTAGTTCTAATAACATTTGCTCTGATTTCTAATTATGGAAATCGAGTTTCAAGAAATAAAACATTAAATTTTTTATCCACACTGTCGATTTCAGGTTACGCCATACCTGGTGTTATTTTAG
>CACFTO010000012.1 GCA_902569245.1 uncultured Pelagibacteraceae bacterium
ATTCTAGGCTGTACTGAGCTGCCAATTGCAATTTTTGCTTACAAATCTTTTAAGAAAATTAAACAATCGAAAGTATTTGTTGATCCAAACCTTCTGTTGGCAAATATTTCTATGAAAAAATATAAAAGATTTTAATTTAATCTCAGTTCTAATTATCAAACTAGAACTGAGATAATAAATTAATCCTAAATCCTTATTACTTTGTAGGATCTGGAACTTTTCTTAAATAAGGCTTAACTGTTTCCCATCCATCTGGATATATTTTTTTAGCCTCTTCGTCTTTTACAGCAGGAAGAATTACAACATCTTCACCTTTTTTCCAATTAGCTGGAGTAGCAACTCTATGTTTTGCAGTAAGTTGCATTGAGTCTATGGCTCTCAAAATTTCATGGAAATTTCTACCTGTAGCCATTGGGTAAGTTAAATAAAGACCAATTCTTTTATCTGGTCTTACTACAAAAATAGTTCTAACAGTCTCATTATCAACTGCTGTTCTTCCCATTGAAGTTGTTCCTGCATCGGCTTCTAACATATTGAAAAGTTTTGCAACTTTTAAATCTTCATCAGCGATAATAGGATAATCAGGCATCGTTCCAGATACATCTTTGATATCTTCTAACCATTTTTTGTGATCCTCAACTCCATCTACACTTAGTCCGATTACTTTTACATTTCTTGCATCAAACTCAGCTTTCATTTGTCCTAATGAACCTAATTCTGTAGTACAAACTGGTGTAAAATCTTTTGGGTGAGAAAATAATACGCCCCAGCTATCTCCAAGCCACTCATGGAAAGAGATATCTCCCTCTGTAGTTTTGCATTGAAAATCAGGACACATACTGTTTATTTTTAACATTCTTCACTCTCCTTTTAATTAATTAGAACCATTATAAATTATTGATTAGGTTTATCAACGATATTTAAGTTTGAAAAAACAACTTATAAGACGTGTATCTTAAGCAAATTATAAGTGTTAGGTTTTTTGATATGAATAACTCTAATCACTCAAACATTTTGATTATCGGTGGCGGATGCGCTGGTATATCAGTTGCCACAAGACTAAAAAGTTTAAAGTCTGACTTATCAATATCAATTATAGAACCTTCGGAAAAATCATTATATCAAGCAGCATGGACTTTAGTAGGTGCAGGTGCTTATGATGTAAACAGCACTATAAAACCAATGTCATCTGTAATGCCTAGTTATGTTAATTGGATTAAAGAATATGCTGAAAGTTTTTCTCCAGAGTCTAATTCGGTAAAGACTTCAGGTGGTGAATATTCATATGATTATTTAGTAGTTTGTCCTGGTCTAAAAATTAATTTTGATGGAGTAGCTGGACTTAAAGAAACATTAGGAAAAAATAATGTTTGTACTAATTATAGTTCAGATATGGCAGTTTATACATGGGAATGTTTAAAGAATTTGCAGGGAGGAAACTTATTATTTACCGAACCTCCAATGCCAATTAAATGTGCAGGTGCTCCTCAAAAAATAGCTTACTTGGCTGCTGATCACTTAAAGAAAAAAGGTGCTCTTAAAGATAGTAATTTAGAATTTTTATGTGCGAAACCAGTAATTTTTGGTGTGCCTCATTTTCAAGGTCCATTAAATGAAATATGTGATTCATATGGTATTAAAAGAAGTTTCCAACATAATTTAATTTCAGTTAATGGTGAAGTAAAAGAAGCTGTATTCAAACAATCAGATAAAGATGGAAATTCTAAAGAAGTTACAAAAAAATTCGATTTTATTCATGTAACACCACCTCAAACTTCTCCTGACTTTATTAAGAATAGTCCATTAGCCGATGCTGGTGGATGGGTTGATGTAGATCATAAAGAAGGAACATTAAGACATACTAAATATGAAAATATTTATAGTTTAGGAGATGTAATGAATGCACCTAATGCAAAAACTGGTGCAGCAGTTAGAAAACAAGCTCCAATAGTTGCTCATAATATTATTAAAGATATCAATAAATCATCTGAAGCATATAGACTTTATGATGGATATGGAGCCTGCCCTCTTACAGTTGCATACGGTAAAGTTATGTTAGCAGAATTTTGTTATGGTGGAAAAGTAACTCCAAGTTTACCCTTTGATCCAACAAAACCTAGTTCTTTATATTGGCAAATGAAATCAAAGCTTTTTCCTTGGTTGCAATGGAATGTAATGTTTAAAGGAAAAGAATGGAGCAAGCCTAATCATAAAGCTATTGAAAATTAGTATCAATTTTATAAAATTTTAATTATTTTATAATTATGATTTTCGAACAACTATTTGATACTAAATCCTCAACTTACACCTATATAATTTCTAGTGGAAAAGGACGTGAAGCATTAATCATAGATCCTGTAATTGAACATACTGATGAATACATAAAAATCTTAGAAAATTTAGAATTAAAACTTGTTAAAGTAATTGATACTCATATTCACGCAGATCATGTAACTGGCTTAAATGAACTTAATCAACGAACAAATTGTGTTCGTATAATGGGTGAAAACTCTAAATCTGAGGTAATTGATATAAAATTAAAAGATGAAGAAAATATAAATATTGAGAGTATAGAGCTTAAAGCTATATATACTCCAGGTCATACTGATTGTTCATATAGTTACTTAATGAATGATAGAGTTTTTACAGGAGACACACTTTTAATTAATGGAACAGGTAGAACAGATTTTCAAAATGGTAGTGCTCATCAGGCTTATGAGTCATTGTTTGGTAAACTTTTAAAACTTCCAGAAGAAACACTTGTTTATCCTGCTCATGATTATAATGGAAAAAAAAATTCAACAATTGGTAGTGAGAAGAGCAATAACCCTCGATTACAAGTCAGCTCAAAAGAGGAATATGCTGAAATAATGGATAATCTTAATCTTGCCAATCCAAAAATGATGGATATCGCAGTACCAGCAAATCTAAAGGGATTAACACTTAAAGAACTCTAAAATCAGGGTTATTATTAGTATTGTTTTTAAAAAATATACAATTATATAACTATTATGGCATGCAATAATACACACTGTAAACGTAAAAACTGTTCTTGTGACAGATGCGTTTGTAAAAATTGTGATTGCAAACCATCATCAAAAAACTGCTGTTGCAACAAGTAGTTAAATTTAAATAACTAATCTTAAATAAATATGAATGATTTTTTAGAGTCGATAATTAAAAGAGATCCTGCTGCAAGATCAAAGTTAAGTTTAATTCTAACTTATCCTGGAGTTAAAGCTGTATTTTTTCATAGAATTGCAAATTTTTTTTCAATTGCAAAATTTCATCTTGTTGCAAGAATAATTTCTCAGTTCTCAAGATTTTTAACAGGCATAGAGATCCATCCAAATGCTAAAATTGGAAAAAATCTTTTTATAGATCATGGCATGGGAGTAGTTATTGGAGAAACATCTGATATTGGAGATAACGTTACCATCTATCACATGGCAACATTAGGTGGAATTGCTCCAAGTATAAATTCAGACAATCAAAGAAATGTTAAGAGACACCCAACATTAAAAGAAAATGTAGTTGTAGGATCTGGTGCACAAATCCTTGGACCAGTTGTTGTTGGTAAAAATGCAAAAATTGGAGCCAACGCTGTTGTTACAAAAGATGTTCCAGAAAATGCAGTAATGGTTGGTATTCCTGCAAAAAATGTTGGAACTGCATCCGAAGAATTTAAACCCTATGGTGTTGCACCAGGTGGTGATACAAAGCTTGATGTATGAAAACTTTACAAAATAATTTTGTCGAAGCAATAGGAAATACTCCTTTATTTAAATTAAAAGCCGCATCAGAAATTACTGGTTGTAATATTTATGGAAAAGCAGAGTACCTTAATCCCGGTGGCTCTGTAAAAGATAGAGCAGCTTTAGCTCTTATAAGAGATGCTGAAGAAAAAAAACTAATTTCAAAAGGTGGAACAATTGTTGAGGGAACTGCTGGTAATACTGGGATTGGGTTATGTCTTTTAGGAAATTCTATTGGATATAAAACTATTATCGTGATGAACGACAATCAAACACAAGAAAAAAAAGATTTATTAAGAAATATTGGAGCTGATTTAAGGTTGGTTCCACCAAAACCTTATAAAGATGAAAATAACTTTGTTAAATATGCAGGAAGATTGGCTGATGAGTTGAAGAGTAGTAACAATTACGGTGTAGTTTGGGCTAATCAATTTGATAATACTGCAAATTCTAAAGGTCATTATGAAACAACAGGGCCAGAAATATGGGAACAAACTGACGGCAAAATTGATGGTTTTGTATGTTCATCAGGTACTGGTGGCACAATTGCAGGAGTAAGTAGTTTTTTAAAAGAAAAGAATAAAGATATTAAAATATATTTATCGGATCCAACTGGCTCATCTCTTTATAGTTATATTGAAAATGGTGAATTAAAGAGTGAGGGTGGCTCAATAACTGAAGGTATTGGATCTAGTAGAGTTACTGCAAATTTTGCAAAAGCAAATATTGATGGAGCATTTTCAATAAGTGACCATGAGTCATTACCCGTTCTATTCGATTTAATTGAAAAAGAAGGTTTAAGTTTAGGAACTAGTTGTGGAGTTAACATTGCTGGAGCAATAAGGTTGGGTAAACTTTTAGGTCCAGGTAAAACAATTGTTACGATTCTTTGTGATAAATCTGATAAATACAACTCTAAGATGTTTAATAAATCTTTTTTAAAAGAAAAAGGTCTTCCCTATCCTCATTGGATATAATCACGCATACCAGTACTGTAATAAATTCATTACATTTCTATCTTATAATAAAATTTAATATAAAAAAAATTAAAGGAGATTTTATGGACGCAAAAGAAGTAGTTAAAAAAGGATATGAACTTTTTGGAAAAGGAGAAATGGAGGCATTTATGGATATGGTACATGATGATATCACTTGGATTTATCCTGGAGATAAACATCCAATGTCAGGAACTCATAAAGGCAAAGAAGCATATATGAAAACTATGATGCAAGTACCACAACTTTGGAGTAATTTTTCAGTAACACCAGATATGATGATTAGCGAGGGGAACAAAGTTTTTGTTAAGGCAACTGCTAAGGCAGATGGCATGGATACTATTTTTGGTCATTACTTTGAAGTAGGCGATGATGGTAAACTGACAATGTTTATTGCTTTTGACGATACACTAAGCATGTTCAATGCAATGAAGAAGTAAGGAACAGAATGTCAATTTTAGAAAAACTAAACAAAGCAATCATGGAAAAAGATGGTGCAGCAGCTGGTGAGCTGGTGCACGATGACTATAAAATGTTTTCTCATCTAAAAGGAGAATATGTGCACATGGGAAAAGCAGGTATGGTTGAAGCTGTAAGTAAAGGCATGATGAGTCCCGCAAAATACAGGATCCTTTTTGAGAATGATGAAATTGGTTTTGATCATGCATATGTTACTTATCAAGATGGAAATACTGAAGCTTTGATGTGTTGTTGGAAATTTAAAGATGGTAAAATCATTGAAGTAGAAACTGGAGCAACAAAAATACCAAAATAACTATAAACTTACAAAGAAGTTAATATGGCTAGTATTGAAGTTAAAACTTTTGATAAAGCATATGAATTTGCTGGGGTTTGGGAGGAATAAAATGGTAAAAATGGTTGGTAACTTTGAAGTAAAAGACTGGGCTCACTGGAAAAAAATGTTTGATGAACATTCCGGCCCAAGAGAAGCAGCAGGTATTAAAACTATTTACGTAGGTAATGAAATAGAAAATCCAAATAAAGTACATATTGTGATGGAAACACCAGCAGCAGACACTATGCAAAAATTTATGCAGAGCCCAGAGAATGCTAAAGTAATTGCGGAATCTGGACATAAACAAGAGACAACAGTAATGAGCGTTTGCTCTGATTAAATTAACAAAAAAAAGGAGATATATTATGTTTGTAAAAATAGAACAAAAACTTTCAAAAGGTTTTAATTCTTGGAAGGAAATGATGCTTGCAAATAGTGAGAAACTTAAAAAGTATGGAATGACTATAGCTTTTGCAGGTGCAGATAAAGAAGATGATAATGCTATGACTGTAGTTATTCATTTTGAATCACCCGAGGGTTTAAAAGGTTTTGGTGGAGATGCAGAACTAACTCAAGCAAGAATAGATTCTGGAGTAATAATGGACCAATCTAAAATGACCATGATGACTGATGAGTCTGTAATGAACCACAAAGGATAATTCTAATGATGAAAAAAATATATGTAATTATATTGTTTTTAATATTTACAACATCAAGCTTTGCAGACGGTCATAAAGGAAAAATTGATCTTAAAGGTTTTATTGTTGGAGATAACAAATTTCTTACTGATAACGAGGGTAACTTTTTAACTTTTACTTACGATGGAGTTGGAGGATTAATGGCAGTCGAAAGTACAACATTCATGGATAATGCTTCACAATATTGTCTTGGCGCAGGCACAATCCCAGGAAAAGGATTTGAAATGGGACACTGTAAAATAAATCAAATGGATGGGGATACTATTTTTACATACTACGAAATTCCACTTGGAGACTCAATGAATGGTACATTTAAATGTTTAGGGGGAACAGGAAAATATAAAGGAATAGAATGTAGTGGCTCAACAGGGTACACACCAATTAACTCAGCCCAAGAGAATAAATTTGCCTCATCAATTTATTTTAAAGGTGAATATTCTTTAATGAAATAATTGAATAATCATTAGATTGATTTAAAATACTTAATAAAAAAAGGAGAAAAAGATGGAAAAAGAAGTTTTAGTGATCGTAGATTTGAAAGAAGGAAAGCTTGAAAAATTTATGGGATGGATGCAATCAGATGAAGGTATGAGTGTGAGAAAATCTGCAGCTCATCCAGAAAAAACTATAGGAGCAGTAAAGCCAGATAAAAGTGGAGTAATGTTTAAGGTATTTGTTCATAATATGGAAAAAATGAAAGAACTAATATCTGGTACACATCCAGTTGGAAAGGAAATTTACGATGAATGTGTTATCAAAATGACTGCTTGGGATTTAACAAAGGTTGAAATGTAATATGGCGAAATTTTATTTGGTTGGCAAAATAAGTGCAGAATTAATGAAAAGAATGCAAAATGATCCAACTGCAGATAGATATGCATCGACTAAGAAAGTTACTGAGGCGGCTGGTTTAAAATTGATCAGCTATGAATGGGTAAGAGGTAGATTTGATGTTATCTCATGTGTCGAGGGAGATTATGAACAAGCACTTTCCTTGAAGATTGCATTTAAAAATTCAGGTCTTATGGATGATTTGATGGTACATGAAGTTATTGACTACAATAAAGCTTTTCAAAATGCTGCAGATGCCACAAAGTCTGTTATTAAACCAGGAGAATAATTATGAGTGGTTATGCGATCTTTAACCTTAATGTTAACAATCCAGAAAATTATAAGGAATACATAGACAAAGTTAAACCCACTGCAGAAAAATTTGGTGGAGAGTATCTTGTGAGAGGTGGTACCAGCGAGACTATTGAAGGGTCATGGCAACATCCAAGGACAGTTGTGATAAAATTTCCAAGTTACGAGAAAGCAAAAGAATGGTATAATTCTGAAGAATATAAACCAATAAAACAAATTCGGTTAGATAACGCAGATTCTAATGGAATGATAATTGAAGGAGTTTAAAGGAGATAAAATGTCAATATTAGAAAAATACAGTGCTGCATTAAAAAATAAAGATGAAGCAGCAATGAATGAGCTTTTGCATGACGATTTCAAATTTACAATGCATAAATCAGGAAATACTTTAGGTAAAGCTGAAGTGATCAAATGGGCGATGAGCGGTGATATTAATCAAAGAGATACAAGAGTTGTATATGAAAATGACGAAGTTGGTGTACACCACGCATTTGTAACATTTGATGATGGAAACACTGAAGCAGTAATGGCAGTCTATAAATATGATAATGGAAAAATCATGAGTTTAGAGACTGGCGCAACACCAATGCCTAAATAATGAAAAAACTAATACTTTTATTTATTTTTATCGCCTTTAATTCAAATGCAGCTTCAATGAAGATGATTGGATCTAAAGGTGATCCAAATGATGTTACAAGAGTAATAGAAGTAAAGATGTATGACAATTATTATGAACCTAAGTCAATTCAAGTTAAAAAAGGCGAAACAGTAAAGATAATTGTTAAAAATTTAGGTGAACTGGTGCATGAATATAATATTGGCACTAAAAAGATGCATATTGATCACCAACCAGAAATGGCAAGATTAATTGAACACGATATTCTTTTAGGCGACCGGATTGATCATAAAAAAATGAAAGAAATGTCTAAAAAAGATCACTCATTGGGCCACAAACATGCAAATAGTGTAATGCTAGAGCCAAATAAAACAGGAGAAATTATTTGGAAGTTTTCAAAAGATATTTCTTTAGAAATGGCATGTAATATTCCAGGTCATTATGAAACTGGAATGGTTGGGCCAATAATAATTGAATAAATTAGAAAAGTTTGTAGATATTAATTTTAGATAATATTATTCTGAATTGATGAGTAATATAACTGCTTATATAATTTTAATTATTGCAGTTGCTCTTGGTACAGCATCAAATGGTTTTGCCAAAGCTGCAAATGGTTTTACAATATTTTTACCAAGTGTCTTTACAGCAATAACAATAGTTGCTTGCATGTATACGCTGTCTTTAGTTATGAAAACTATTCCTGTTGGCGTAACTTATGCTTCATTTGCAGGCTTATGTATAATAGCTACTTCTATTGTGGGAATTTATAAATTTAATCAAATCCCTGACTTTTTTACAATAATAGGTCTAATACTAATTATATCTGGAGTTTTAATCGTTAATTTAGTTGGAAAATCAAATTAAATATTAAAGTTCGTCTGGCAGATTATGCTTACCATCATCTTTTAAATCGATCATATATTCTTTAACTACAAAATCTAAATCTAGATCTGAGTATAAATGTGGAAACATATTGCCATCAGTTGATTGCTCCCAAACTAGATTTTTTAATTTTAGAGCATCTACTTTAAGAATTATTAAATTAGTTTGATTAATATAAAACTTATTTAGTGTTTGCTTGACCTGATCTTTATCAGAAAAATGGATATAACCATCTTTTAAATCTAATGCAGTGCCTTTAAAAACATTATTTTGTTTTGCCTCACTCCACTCAGATTTTGTACATATCTTGTAAACAAAATCAAAATTCATTTTATTTGAGAAAGTCGTCTACTTCTACTTGATAACCTTCAACTAAACGATTTGTTTCATTTGCCATCCCAACAATTGCGATCATTTCGTTTATCATTCCGTCTGTAGCACCTTTTTTTCTGGCAGCTAAAGAATGAGATTTAATACAATATTCACAATTGTTAGTAATTGAAACTGCAACATAAATAAGCTCCTTTACAGCAGGTTCTAATTCACCTTTTCCCATTACTTGTTGTAATGATCTCCAGGTTCTTTCTAATGTTTCAGGACTATTAGCCATAGTTTTCCAAAAATTTGGAATTTCAGTTATTTGTCGGGCTTCTTTTATTTCATCAAAAATTTCTTTTACCTTTCCAGTAGCCTCACTTTCAGAAATTTTTTTAAATATTGTCATAGTTTTCTCCTTTTAGTTATAAATTGATTCAATTTTTGGCATTAATTTTAGTAGTTCCTTAGTATAATTATGTTTAGGATTTTTAAACAACTCTTCTGTTTCTGACACTTCACATAATTTTCCATCTTTAAGCACAGCTATTTTATCACACATTTGTCTTACAACAGGTAAATCATGGCTTATAAATAATATAGTGAGATTTAACTGTTCTTGAAGATCTTTTAATAAGTTTAGTATTTGAGCTTGAATGCTCACGTCTAATGCTGATGTAGGTTCATCGCACACAAGAAGTCTTGGTTGGGTTGCTAGTGCCCTTGCTATTGATATTCTTTGTCTTTGTCCCCCTGAAAATTCATGGGGATATCTGATTGCAGACTGTTGAGTTAATTCAACAGATTCTAATAAATCATAGATATAACTGTCTAAATCGCTAGATTTTATATCCGGATTATGAAGTTTAATTGGTTCTGCAATAATTTCCTTTACTTTTAGTCTTCCATTTAATGAAGAAAATGGATCCTGAAAGATCATTTGAATTTGTTTTC
The DNA here is from genome assembly GCA_902569245.1 of uncultured Pelagibacteraceae bacterium. Lineage (GTDB taxonomy): Bacteria > Pseudomonadota > Alphaproteobacteria > Pelagibacterales > Pelagibacteraceae > Pelagibacter. The sequence goes on from CACFTO010000012.1 coordinate 10,155, forward strand.
TAAATTTAAGTAGATCTTTGTTTTTTTTAATTTTGGTAACATTAACACCGTCAAAATAAATATCTCCAGAACTAGGCTTAAACAAATTAACAACCATTTTGGCTATTGTTGTTTTGCCACTTCCACTTTCACCAACTAAGCCAAAAGACTGTCCTTCTTTTATATTTAGTGAGACATCATCTACAGCCATTACAGAATTCTTTGTATTCTCAGTGAAAAAACTATCATCAAAAGACTTACTCAAGTTTTTAATTTCTATTAAATTTTGATCAACAATTATCTTTTTAGACCACCTGTTTAATATTTTAATGTTATTATTTTGATTATTAACGTTCTCTTTTTCAATTATTGTAAATCTAGATATTTTTTTATTAGTCGGTGGTACAGAGCTAACTAAGCTTTTTGTGTATTTTTCCTTAGGTTCAACCAATATCTGTTTGGTTAAACCTATTTCAACTAAGTCTCCATTTTTCATTACAGCCACTCTATCTGTAGTTTCAGCAATAACACCCATATCGTGAGTAATAAGTATTACAGCTAAATTTCTCTCTTTTGTTAATCTTTTAATTAATTCTAGAATTTGAGACTGAATAGAAACGTCTAGTGCTGTTGTTGGTTCATCTGCAATTAATAATTCGGGCTCACAACATAAAGCAAGAGAAATAACAACTCTTTGTCTCATACCACCAGAAAATTGATGAGGGTAATTATAAAACCTTTTTTCGGCATCCTTGATCCCAACTTCTTTCAATAGATTAATTGCTTTATTTTTTGCATCCTCTGAACTGAATTTTAAATGAGTTTGTATTGTTTCTATAAGTTGTTCACCAATTGTTAAAATTGGATTTAAAGAGGTTTGAGGATCTTGAAATATTAATCCAATTTTTTTTCCTCGATACTGAACAATTGTTTCTGGATTTTCGCTGATATTTGTTTCTCCCATCAATATTGATCCACTTGAAACTTTACCTGGTTCATCAATTAAATTTACAATCGCATTAGCTACAGTACTTTTTCCAGAACCAGACTCTCCGACTAATCCAACTATTTCACCTTTTTTAATGTCTATATTTACATTTTTTGCAGCATTTACGGTTTCTTTTCTCATTTTATAGTCGACACTCAAATTACTTATTTTAAGAAAAGTCATTTTTTTAACCTTGGGTTAAGTGTATCTCTCATCCAATCTCCTAATAAATTAATTGAGAAAGCAAGAATAACTAAGAATATTGCAGGAAAGAATGTTATCCACCATTCACCTGAAAATAAAAAATCGTTTCCTAATCTAATTAAAGTGCCTAATGAAGGTGTTGTTGGAGGAACTCCCACTCCCAAAAAACTCAATGTTGACTCTGCAATTATAGCAAGAGCTAGACCTATTGTTCCTATTACCAAAATAGGTCTCATTATATTTGGCAATATATGCTTAAACATAATAAGTAAATTCGAAACACCTATAATTGATGAGGCTGAAACATAATCTTTATTTTTTTCTACTAAAGTTGCTGCACGAGAAACTCTTGCAAATTGAGGCCACTCTGAAATTCCTATAGCAAAAATTAAAACATATATTGCCATCTCATCATGCATTTCTCTGGAGATGATACCTCTTGCAATACCATCAACTAATAGAGCCATTAATATACTCGGCACTGTTAGCTGAACATCTGTTAATCTCATTACTATCATTTCATATTTTCCACCAAAGTAACCTGCTGTTAAACCTAGGGAGACACCTAAAATTAAACTAAAAATAATTGCTGAAAATCCAACTATTAAAGAAATTCGTGAGCCATAAAGAATAGTTGAAAGCATATCTCTTCCTTGTCCATCTGTTCCTAAGATAAATTTTGCCATACCATCTTCAGTCCAATAAGGAGGAGTAAAAGCTTCCATTAAAGATAATGATGCAGGGTCAAAAGGGTTATGAGGAGTGACGAATTCAACAAAAAAAGAGCAAAAGAAAATTATTAATAATATTACTGACGATACAATTGCAGTTGGAGATTTAATAAAACTAAAGTAAATGTCGCTATCTTTTAGTCTTTCCCAAGAATTTACTGTTTTATTATCCACTTGTAGCATCCCCTTTAACTCGAATTCTTGGATCAATAAAATAATATAGAATATCTACAATGAAATTTATCATCACAAATACAAAAGCTATAAATACTAAATAAGCTGACATAATTGGTATATCTACAAATTGAACAGCCTGAATAAATAAAAAGCCCATGCCAGGCCATTGAAAAACAGTTTCAGTAATTATTGAGAAAGCAACTAATGTACCTATATTTATTCCTGCTATAGTTATTACAGGAATTAATCCATTTTTTAGTGCGTGTTTATAGTTAATACTTTTTTCATTTATACCTCGAGCTCTAGCAAATTTTATATAATCAGTTTGTAATATTTCCATCATCTCTGCTCTTACTAACCTAATTATATAAGTCATTTGAAAGAGACTTAGTGTTACAGACGGAAGTATAATTGCTTTCAATCCTGAAACTGTTAAAAGTCCAGTAGTCCAAAAGCCTAAGTCAATCACCTCTCCTCTTCCAAAAGATGGAAGTACACCTAATATTACTGCGAATAGATAAATAAAAAGTATACCAATTACAAAAGTTGGTAGAGATACTCCTAAGAGTGATATGGCCAATATAAAATCACTTAAAAAACCTTTTCTATTAATACCTGTGTACACTCCTAATAATGTTCCTGAAACCAATGCAATTAATGCAGAAATTAAAACTAATTCCATAGTTGCTGGTAATCTTTCAATAATTAATTCTGAAACTGGTCTTCTTAACTGATACGAAATCCCAAATTCCCCTTTGGAAGCATTAACTACAAACCTTGAAAATTGAATATGTATTGGATCGGTAAGTCCAAGAGTTTCTCTTAATTCAGCTCTTTCTTCGTCTGAAGTTTCTTCGCCAACCATGTTGTTAATTGGATCACCCACAAAATTAAATAAAGAAAATGAAACAAATGACACAACAAGCATCACTATTACTGATTGAATCAGACGTTTGAAAAAATACTTTATCAATTTGAAATATTTATACTTATAAGCCCTTTGTTAAACAAAGGGCTTATAAAAAAGTTATTTATTTAAAACTTGCAAAACGGAATAATGGTTCATTATTCGGTCTTATTGGAACATCTACACTATTTTTAGTTGCCCAAGAAATTACTTGGTGATGTAGAGGAAGATATGAAATATCATCTTTTACAATTTTCCAAGCATTTGCAATAGCTGCATTTCTTTTATCTAAGTCAACTTCACCTTCCATAACTCTTATAGCAGCATCAACTTCGCTGTTACTAAAGTTTACTTTATTCCAGCTAGCACCTGACTCATATAGGTAATGGAAAACATAATGACTATCTAATGTTGGAACTCCCCATCCTAGCATATAGAAATCACCCTTATCTTCTTTTAATTCCTTAAAATGCTTACTTTTTGTCTGAGCGAATAGATTAACATTTACGCCGATTTTGCCTAACATTCCAACTACTGCAGTACAAATTGCTTCGTCGTTAACATATCTATCGTTAGGGCATCTTAGTTCAACATCAAAACCTTTTGGATATCCTGCATCAGCTAATAATTTTTTCGCAGCATCAACATCATAAGGCAATCTTTTATCTAGATCTTGTGTGTATCCATTTACACCAGGAAAAGTTATGATACCCGCAGGCTCACTAAGGCCTCTCATTACTTTTTTCTTTATCGCTTCAATATCTATTGCTTGATAAAGGGCTTGTCTTACTTCTTTTTTCTTAAATGGATTATCACCAGTATTTCCAGATCTTAATTTATCTGCTGCTTGGTCCATACCTAAAAAGATTGTCCGCATTTGAGCAGTACTCACTACTTCATGATCTGCAGAATTTCCAATTCTAGCTAAGTCTTGAACTGGAGCATCAGTTACTAAATCAACTTCACCAGATAATAATGCTGCAACTCTTGTAGCTGAGTTTTTAATTGGTAAAAGGTGTATTTCACTAACACTATTATCTTTCATTGAACCCCACCAATTACTATTTCTCTCAAATACTGTCTTGGTATTTGGCTCTCTTAGAG
>CACFTO010000013.1 GCA_902569245.1 uncultured Pelagibacteraceae bacterium
GTCGATATGTTGAATTTAACTTACTTTATGATAGAGGTACAAAGTTTGGTTTACAAACGAATGGTAATGTTGAAGCTATTTTAATGTCATTACCACCTGTTGCAAAATGGAAATAAATTATGGAAAAAGAACCAATCACAATTAGAGGTTTGGAAAAATTAAAAGAAGAATTAATTTTCTTAAAAGAGAAAAAAAGACCAGAGATAGTTGCTGCCATAGCCGAAGCAAGATCACATGGGGACCTTAAAGAAAATGCCGAATATCATGCTGCAAAAGAACAACAATCTCACAATGAGGGAAGAGTTCAAGAAGTTGAGGATTTAATTGCTAGAGCAAATGTTATTGATGTTTCTAAATTAGATAACGATGGAAAAGTTATATTTGGTTCAACAATAATGCTACAAAATTTAGATACTGATGAAAGTGTGAAATATAAAATTGTTGGAAAAGATGAGGCAGATTTAAAAGAAAAACTAATATATTTTAAATCGCCAATTGGTATGGGTCTGATTGGTAAAAATAAGGGAGATTTAGTTGAAATTAAAACTCCTGCAGGTGTAAAAAATTTTGAAATAAAAGACGTTAAATATATTTAATTTCTAAATACGTTATCAATTTCCTTATTACTTATTTTAAAGCTATTATTTAACCACATTTCCTCGAGTAATCTAATTTTTTGTCCAAATTCTTTGCCTTCTTTTAATTTGTATTTTTCAAGTAAATCCTGGGCTTTTAATGGAAAAATAGGTTTCTCAAACTGTTCAAAATATTTTTTTAATTCAATTAGTTTTTTTGGTGCTGTCTTAGAGTTAAAAATTTTTAAATCTAACAAATCAATAACATATGATTTATTATAAAAATAAAAAATTCTTTGAAGATTTTTCTTATTGAAGTAATCTTTTTCAGAAAATAATTCATGATTTTCAATAAGAAACTTTACTCTTTTTTTATCTTCATTTGATAAATTATACTTAAATAAGAAATAATTGGCATTATCAGTTTCATCTATAATTAAGTAAGAAATTAAAAAAATAAATGTTTTTTTGTAAAATATATTTTTTGAGTATTCATTTATTTTTTCTAAATTATTAAGATTAACAAGCTGAGGAAAAATTATAGTTAAAATTTCTAATGAAAAAGAGTCTTTTGATAATTGTAAAAAATTTTTAGATAAAATAATTTTTTTTAATTCACTCATTAATCTTTCTTTTGAAAGATTAACTACACCAGCAATGTTTTGCTTGATTGATTTTTTAACTGATGAATTATGGGTATGATTACTATAACTTATAAAGAATCTAATATATCTCAAAATTCTTAAATAATCTTCCTGAATTCTTTTATCTGCATTACCTATAAATATTACCCTACCCTCTTCTAAATGTTTTACGCCTCCATTGGGATCAAACAAATTGCCATCTTTATCCGCATAAATAGAATTAATGGTGAAATCTCTTCTTGATGAGTCTTTTAACCAGTCTGTTGTATATTTAACTTTTGCATGTCTTCCGTCGGTATCTACATCTTCTCTTAGTGATGTAATCTCAAAATTTTTTTGACCTATATTTGCAGTGATAGTCCCATGTTTTATGCCAGTTTCAAAGAATTTAATGCTGTTTGATTGCAAACACTCTTTAATTTGATTTGGATTTAGATTTACAGCTAGATCAATATCATCAACATCTTCTTGATTTAAAATTTTTCTAACACATCCACCTACATATCTAAGTTCACTAGTATTATTAAAATTTGATATCACTTCAAAAAGTTTTGAAACTTCTGTGTTATTATATATGCTTAAAAAAGAGCTATCTTTTGGTGTAAGTTTTTTGTTTGTTTTAAAGATTTTTCTAAAAAAATTATACATAAGTGGCTGGGGTGCTAGGATTCGAACCTAGGATGGCGGTACCAAAAACCGCTGCCTTACCACTTGGCTACACCCCAAAATTAATTTCATATATCACAAAAAAAAAGCTTTATATAGTTTTTGATAAATTACACCAATAGTTTTTATAATTTTTTCTTAATAATTTCTTTGCGTTTAGTGCGGCTTTTTTGGACTTAAAATACCCAACGATTGTTGAACCAGATCCTGTCATTCTTACATATGAATTTTTATCAATATTTAAAAAATAATCTCTAAGTTTCTGAAGTCTGGGATATTTTTTTGTAGATATGATCTCTAAATCATTTTTTAACTTTGACATTAAATTAAAGTCAACATTTTTTGACCTTATTTTTGATAATTGTGGTTTTGAGTAATGTCTAACTCGTTTAAAAATACTTTTTGTCGAACAGCCAAAATTTGGCTTAACCATTAAAGTAAAAATTTTTAAATTTTTTTTAATTTTTGTAGTTTTTTTTTTATAAGAAATAATTAAATTTTTTTGATCAATACCTAAGATTACATCCGACCCTATTTTAGAACATAAATCATATCTCTCTTTTAACGTTAAATTAATTTTATTTTTTTTTTCAAAGTAATTAATTAAAGAGGCCGCGTTCATTGAGCCTCCACCAAGTCCAGATTTTTGGGGAATATTTTTTTTTATTAAAATTGAATATTTATTATTTTTTAATTTTTTTTTTTTATCGAGAATATTTAACAAATTACTAACGGTATTTATTTTTGGCACTTTATTAGAGAAATCTCCTGAAAATTTTACTATGTGATTTTTATTATTTGTTCTTTTTATAAAAATTTGATCATGTAAGTCGACAAAAGCAACAAGAGATTCTAAATCATGAAGTTTTGATTTTCGTTTTCCTAGCACGTTGAGAGATAAATTAACTTTTGCGTGTGACTTAATCTTTTCAAATCTCATTAATTATGATTTTTTTAAGCCCTCTAATAACTTAGATTTTATTTTTGATTTCATTTTATCTTCTGTTTCCTCAAGCTCTAAGACAGCCCGCCAATAATAATTTGCTTGTAGTTTTTTATTTAGTTTCCAAAGAACATCACCATAATGATCGTTAACAATTGGATCGTCTGGCATGAGCTGCAAGGCTCTTTTTAAATATTTTTCAGCATTGATATAATCACCTATCAAATAATATCCCCAACCAACAGAATCTGTTATATACGGATCGTCCTCTTTTTGTTTGTAGGCTGACTGTATCATTTCTATTGCTTCATCTATTTTGTGGTTTCTCTCTAGCCAACTATAAGCAAGATAATTCATAGTATATGGTTCATTTGGATATATTTTTAAACTCTCCAACATATCTTTGTCCGCTTTTTCATAATTTTCCATCCTTTCATAGCTGCTACCTCTTCTGTAAAGAATCCGAGAGAGTGCATAAGAATTCTTTTCAACCTTTTTCATTAATTCGGTGTAATATTCGATAGCAATTTCATAATTTTCAAAACCTTTATTAATATTTGCATAATCATAAAGAATTTTTAAAGTTGGAGACTTTATAGAATTGAAATGCTTCTTAATATAAATTGCAGCTTCTTCTTCTGAATTATCTTCAGATAGTATTCTCCCAATCTTTTTTGTTTTATACCAAAAGTATAATTTATCTTTTTTTTTGAAATCTTCTAAAATTTTATTAGCTTGGTAATTATTCTTATTTAAGTAATAATTTTCAGCAAGCAAAGTCCGATTGAAATAAAATTTAGGATTTAAGTATTCTGATATTCTTAAATAAAAATTTGACTGATCAAAAATACTTTGCGTGGAAAATAAATTAGATACCAAATAAAAAATCTCAGCCAAAATATCATTTTCATTTTTGCAAGAGAAATGAGTTTTAAATTTTTTATAATCTTCGTTATCAATCCAATCTTTGATTTGATGTAATAATATACTATCTCCTAAAGGTTCAATTCTTTTTGATACTTCATTTACTTTTTTAAGTTCTTTATTCTCAATGAGATTTGCAAAATAAAAATACATATATCTCGAATAATCTCCATCTGAACTATTTAATAACCTTTCAAAATATGAATTTGTTTTTTGTGAGTTTAAATAACAATTCTGAAAAGCAGTTGAAATTAAACTTAATGATCCATATTTATTATCTTCAATAGCCTCTTTTTTAATAAACAGATAATTAAAATCTTTTAAAATTTTGTAAATTACGTATTCGTAAGTTCCATCATCTTTGTCCATTTGAAATTCTTTGATTCTTTTATTGGCTTGTTTAAAATCTTTTTTCTTAAAGCTATCAACTAAAAGGAGAAGGTTAAGCTCAAAGGTATTTGAATTAATATCATTTTTTGAAATTTTTATTTGGTCTATTCCTTTTTTAACTTGTCCATTTAAAACTAGTGAAAATACATACTTTTTTAAAAAATTATCATGTTTTTGGATAAGAAATTTAGATGAATTAAAATAATCAAGTGCTGCCTCATTTTTTTGATTACCTGATGAAACTAAAGCAGAAAAATAATTCGAGAGATACTTTTGATTGAATTTATTATCTTCAGAAGTACTTGAATATGTACTGGTCTGCAGTGCTAAAAATGATAAAATTACTAATAAAATTTTCATATTTAAATTTATGACTTTAAATCTCAAAAATCAAAATGACATATTAAACCTTGAAAATCTTAACTCAAATGAAATTGAATATATATTTAACGATAAGCCAATTAACAGACTTAAAACTAAACCACAGCTAGAAGATAAAAAAAAACTTCTTTTAGAATTAAAGAATGAAATCGAAAATATAGATAATTGTGAACTGAAGAATAATGCTACGCAACTAGTATTTGCTGATGGGAACTGCGAAAGTAAAATTATGATAATCGGTGAAGGTCCAGGCCAAAAAGAAGATGAGCAAGGGAAGCCATTTGTGGGAGACGCAGGGGTATTATTGAATAAAATGTTAGAGGCTATTCAAATAAAAAGAAATAATATTTATATTACTAATGTAGTTAACTATCGACCACCAAATAACAGAAAGCCTGAACCTTCAGAAATTAATAGATATTCTAATTTTCTTCGAAAACATATTTTAATTATTGATCCTAAAATTTTAATTCTGATGGGTAGTACAGCCATGGAATCACTTTTTGGATCTAAGATAAAAATTTCAAAAGAAAGAGGTGTTTGGAAAGATTTAATCATTCATAATAAAACATACTTGACAATGATCACATTTCACCCAGCATATTTATTAAGGCAAGGTGAACAAAAAAAATATTCTTGGGCTGATTTAAAACAAATCAGGAAGAAAATTGATGAATTAAGAATATCAGCCTAATTTTACGATGATAGAAATACATAAAAAATATATAAATTGGTGGAGAGAAAAACTTAATCTTTCAAATTATGGATTATTATGGATCACTTTTATTAAAGGTTTGATAATTGGAGTACTTTTATATCATTTTTTTATTACTTAATGAGAAAAATTATAGCTGGAGTTGATGAAGTTGGTAGAGGAAGTTTAATTGGTCCAGTGCATGCTGCAGCTGTTATTCTTAAAAAAAATATTAGAAATAAAGAGATCAAAGATTCAAAGAAGTTAACTAAGATTGAGAGAGAAAAATTAGCAAAATTTATAAAAAAAAATTCTACTTGGGCAATAGGATCTGCCTCAGTTAAGGAAATAGAAAAACTAAATATTTTAAGTGCTAGTCTATTAGCCATGAAGAGAGCTATAAAAAAACTAAAAGTTAAACCTAATTTAGTACTTATTGATGGGAATAAATCACCAGAATTAAGTAACTATCTTATTAAAACAATAATTAAAGGAGACCAAAAAATTAAAGAAATATCAGCAGCATCAATAATTGCAAAAGTTTCAAGGGATAAACTGATGCTTAAAATGTCAGAAAGTTTTAAAAAATATAAATGGGATTTAAATGCTGGTTATGGAACTAGAGATCACATTAATGCTATTAGAAAATATGGAGTAACTAAATTTCATCGAAAAACATTCAATCCAATACACAACATATTGAGTCAAAGAAAAAAATAGTAACAAGTAGACTCAAAATAATTCAATCTCAGGTTGACGGAGACTCTACTCTGGAGTCTAATTAATAATTAAAAAATGAGTAATCAAACTTTAAAAAACAAAATTATTAATGGAGATAGTTTAGAGGAATTAAAAAAAATTCCTGATGAAACTTTTGATCTTATTTTTGCTGATCCCCCTTACAACCTTCAATTAAAAAAAGAATTAAGTAGACCGGATACATCTAAAGTAGATGCTGTAGACGATAAATGGGATCAATTTGAAAGTTTTAAAAGTTATGATGAATTTACTTTTGATTGGTTAAAAGAATGTAAGAGAATTTTAAAAAAGAATGGATCAATTTGGGTAATAGGTAGTTATCACAATATTTTTAGAGTGGGTGCTACAATCCAAGATTTAGGTTTTTGGATACTAAACGATGTAATTTGGAATAAAAATAATCCAATGCCAAATTTTAGGGGAACAAGGTTTACTAACGCACATGAAACACTTATTTGGGCATCAAAAAGTGAGGGGTCGAAATACACTTTCAATTATCAATCATTAAAATGCTTGAATGATGACCTCCAAATGAGATCTACATGGAACCTTCCAATCTGTAATGGCAAAGAAAGATTAAAAAACAATGGAAAAAAAGTCCATTCTACTCAAAAACCAGAAGCGTTACTCCATAGAATAATATTGGCCTCATCAAATAAAAATGATTTTATTTTAGATCCATTTTTAGGATCAGGTACCACGGCTGTTGTTTCTAAAAAATTAGGTAGAAAATATTTTGGAATTGAAAAGGAAAAAAATTATTTTGATGCTACAAGAAAAAGATTAAACAATACAGATATTATAAAAGATGAATATCTAGATACACTTCAAAATAATAGATCAAAACCAAGAATTCCTTTTGGATCATTAGTTGAAATGGGCTTAATTAAACCTGGAACAGAAATTTATGATCAAAAGAAAAAAGTAAATGCTAAAATTATGGTGGATGGAAGTATCAAATATCAACAATCAGAGGGTTCAATCCATAAAGTTGCAGCAAAAATTATTGGTGCAGAAAGTTGTAACGGATGGACATATTGGTATTATAAATCTGGAAATTCTTTAAAGCCAATTGATGATTTGAGACAAAGATTAAGGCCTGCAAATTAAGATCTGTAAATTTTACCCAAATAATTTTCAAGAAATTTTTTATTTTTTGAGAGATATTTCAAAATTTTATTTCTAATAAAAATATTGATGGGATTTGATAAGTGAAATGTAAAATGGTTTAATTTTGATTTATTATTTATAGAAGAAATACTACGAATCCTTTTTTGATAGAATTCATTTGTACCACTAAAAATACTTTTAAATATATCGTTTGCAGTTTCAATACTTTGGGAAGCTCCTTGAGCAAATGATGGAGGGAATGTAAATAAAGCATCGCCTGACAAAAATATATTTTTTTTATTTAGACTTGGAAATTCGCTGCTAACGTGAACAGGAAATGATTTCAATTCACTTAAATTTTTTGAGCTTATTTGCGATGTTTTTTGTAAACCTGATACTAACGATGCTATAAATTCTTCAGATTTGAATAAATCATGATTTTGCAATTTATCTGAGGATAATTTTTTTTTTATAATAGCTACAAAATTGTATTCATTATTTTGATTTAATGGGTAGATCACATAGTGACTATTTGATCCCATATATATTGAAATATCACAACCATAATCACCATTTAATTTACCTCGTAGTGCAACATTAAGATTATATTTTGGATATATGCTTTCATTAAAAATTAGTGACCTCGTTTTTGAAAAAATACCGTCCGAAATAATTAAGTAATCGAATTCTTCATTTTTATTATCTCCAAAAGAAATTCTGATGCCATTAGAATTATCTACTTTTGTTATATTTGAATTAAATTTTATTTTTTCTTGTGGGATGTTTTGAAATAAGAATTTTAATAATGTTGATCTTTTTAAGGTAGTGTATCGATTTAATGAATCATTAAATTGTGTAAGGTCTATATCGCAAATTTTTTTGGAATTATTTGCTTGTATGAAATTCACTTTTGACGGAAAGCTAACTTCAGATGCAGGTAGATTTTTAAATCCTATATTATTTAATAATTTTATACTATTTACTGATAATTGAATTCCATAACCTTCAAGGAAATTATAATTATCTTTTTTTTCAAATATCTTATATTCAAAATCTTTTTCATTATTTAAAAGATTTGCAAAATATAAGCCTGATATCCCTCCACCAATAATTGCAATTTTTTTCATTAATTTATTTGATAGTATTTAGTATTTTCTTTGTAAACGAAGGTAAAGTCCAATTGCTTAAATCTTTAACATTAATAAAAAATCCATCGCTCTTTTCAGGTAAATTATTTTTCATATTAATTGCAATTTTCATATCCATATTTGACATTTTTATATTGATCCTTTTTCCTAAATGATTTTTAAATTTTGTCTTAGGTATCTCATTCATGGGGAATATAGGCATATCTTTTAAAAAGTTAAATTTTCTGTTTTTTAAAAGATAGTAATTATTCTGCTTATTTTGAAAAATATTTGCTTCAAAAAACTTTTGTTTATTAAATTTATTTATTTTAATTATTTCAAAGTCATTTTTTTTAAAGGATTTGCAATTTGTTGAGATAGGACATTGATAACAAAGTGGGTTGGATGGTTTACAGATTAATGCACCTATTTCCATTATAGCTTGAGCATAATCACTAGCTCTAATTGTTTCTCCAAAAAAAATTTTTTTTTGGTGTAAATTTTCTTTAGAAATTTCTTTTTCTTTTTTTAAATAAAATACTCTTTTTAAAATTCTTTCAACATTTCCATCTAAAGGAATTATTTTTTTATTGAATGCAATTGCCATAATTGCATTAGATGTATAATCCCCTATTCCAGGTAGTGATTTTAAATCGTCCTCATTTTTTGGAAGCTGGCCCTTAAATTCATTTATAATTTGTTTTGCTGATTTTTTAAGATTTCTGGCTCTTGAATAATACCCTAATCCTTCCCAACATTTCATCAATTTAGCATCTCTAACTCTTGATAAACTTTTTAAATCTGGGATTTTAGAAATAAAATTTTCAAAATATGGTATTACAGTCTTCACTTGTGTTTGCTGCAACATAAATTCACTGACTAGCGTAAAATATTCTTTTTGGGTTCTAGAGACTTTTTTTCGCCAAGGAAGGTCTCTTTTATTATTATCGTACCAATTCAAAATTTTATTTGGTATGTTTTGACTTGTCATATGAATTTTAAATATAATACTAAGCAGAGAACTAAATCTGTTCAAGGACTAAGATCTTTTAAAGATACTTTGCCCCAAGAAGCCAAAAGGATATTGAATAAAAAAGGTCAAATTTATTCAAATACTTTAGATAATTGGAAATTTCTTGTTGGTAAAGAATTATTTAATGTATCTTACCCAAGATCATATAAAAATTCTAAATTAAATGGGAGC
>CACFTO010000014.1 GCA_902569245.1 uncultured Pelagibacteraceae bacterium
AGTCATTGTGCAGATTTCCATAAAAATGTTTATCCTAGCTTAAAAACTGATTTTATAGATAAAGGTTTAATTTTAATCGAATTTAGAAATTTTCCATTAGATATGGCTGCATTTAATGCATCAAAAATAGCTCATTGTAAGAATGATGGAAATTCAGAAATACTTCATCATTTATATAAAAATCAAAGTAGCTGGGTAAGAGGAAGCACAATTGAGGATCTCAACAAAAATCTAAAAAAGGTAATTCAAGAATCAAATTTTAAATTAGATTTTGATAAATGTATAGCAGACTCAAAAATTGAAGATTTTATTTTAGAAGACCGAATCAATGGAGCTAAAAACTACAAAATAGAGGCAACACCAACACTTATAATCAATGGTGAAAAGTTTGAAAATTCATCTAACTATAAAAAATTAAAAAAATATATAGAAAAACTGATATAAGTCATTGAATGGAGTTTAAAAAAATCCAATTAAATGGCTTTAAGTCTTTTGCAGATAAAACTAACTTTTTAATTGAAAAAGGCCTTACAGGAATTGTTGGTCCTAACGGTTGTGGCAAGTCAAACATAGTTGAATCTCTTAGATGGTGTATGGGAGAGACTTCGGCAAAAAGTATGAGAGGGTCTGGGATGGAAGATGTTATATTTTCGGGTACATCAAATAAACCCTCAAAAAATATTGCAGAAGTAATTTTAAGCTTGAACAATGAAAATAAGGATGGACCACACCAATACAACGATCTAGAGGAAATAGAAATTCGAAGAAAGATTGAAAAAGATAAAGGATCAAAGTTTTACATAAACAACAAAGAAGTTAGAGCAAAAGATGCACAAATGTTTTTTGCAGATCTATCTACAGGGGCTCATTCGCCATCGCTAATAAGTCAAGGCAGAATTGGAGCATTAGTTACAGCAAAACCATCTGATAGAAGAGCTATACTTGAAGAAGCTGCTGGAATTGCGGGTTTGCATGTTAGAAGGCATGAAGCAGAAATTAGATTAGGAGCAGCAGAAAATAATTTAAAAAGAGCCGATGAACTTAGAAGACAACAAGAAAAACAATTAGCAAACCTAGAGAAGCAAGCTGAGGAAGCTGCAAAGTATAAATTAATTTCAGAAGAAATAAAAAAAGTTGAGGCAGGGCTTTATTATTTAAGACTTCTAGAAATTGATAAAGAAATCACTTTAGAAAATGAAGTAAATAATGAGGCAGATGGAAAAGTAGAAGAATTTAATAAACAAATTGAAGAATTAGAAACTACAATTAAAAATGAACTTGAAAGAGTAGAGCCAATAAGACAAAAAAATATAGAAAATTTATCAAAGATCCAAAGATTAAATCTTGAGCTAAAGGCTTTAGATGAGGAAAGTACTAGAATAAATGAGGAAATAGATACAATAAAAAATTCTATAAAAGTTATAGATGAAGACATAGATAGGGAAAAAAGCATAGTAATTGATGCAAATTCAAACGAAAAAAGGTTAAAAGAGGAGAGAAATATCTTAATTGATACAGACTCAAAATATTATGAAACAGAAAAACTTTCCAATCAAGACCTGGAAAACTCTAAATCAAAATTAAAAAGTGAACAAGATAGAATGGATGCATTATTAGAGAGTTTCAGTGCTGAATCTTTGCAAAAAAATAATGAAATTATTACCAACATAAAAAGCCAAATCGAAGAAGTTAAAAAACTAATTTCAGAAAATAGAAATCATCAGACAATTAAAATTTTAGATGAATGTATAATTAACTTATCTTATTTAACTATGAAAGTTAAAGAAGTTGAGAATGATGACGTAGTTACAAATCTAACCTCAAAAAGTGATCAAATAAAAAAATTACAGGACGATTATGCTGAAAACTATAGTAAAAACCAAAACATAAAAAAAGAATCTGTCAAAAGAAAAGAGAGAATAAGTATAATTGATCAAGAATTTGAAAGCTGGCAAAATCTTTTAACTAATTCTGAAAAGATGGTTAATGAGCTCAATACAAGAAAAAATAAACTTGTAGAAAAATTGAATGTGCTGGAAAAACAACCTCAATCTCAAGCAGAAAAAAAAGGGAAAATTTCTGAAAATTTAAGGATTTCAGAAAATGAAAAAAATGAAAATGAAATTTTAGTTGAAAAAATTGATAATAATATTGCAGAAATTAGAGTTCAGTTAAATAATACAAAAGAAAGTTCAATAGAAATTAGAGAGAAAAAAGCAAGCTCTGGAGCAACAATTGAAGGTTTAAATAAAAGAAGAAATGATCTTTTGGAAAGAGTTATGACAGAGTTAAACGTTGGAGAAGAAAGTATACTTGATTATTCAAATTTAGAAAAAGGAGGCGAATTTCCAGATTTAGTCACCCAAGAAGAATTGGTAGATGAAAAAAAGAGGGAAAGAGAGAAGCTTGGATCTGTTAACTTAAGAGCAGATGATGAAACTGAAAAATATAAAACTGAAATAAAAAAAATGGAACAAGATAGACAAGATCTTGTTACAGCAATATTAAAATTAAAGGAGAGCATAACGGAACTTAATCAAAAAGGTCGAGAAAGATTGTTGGACGCTTTTGAGAGAGTGAATAGAAAATTTAATGAGGTTTACACAAAATTATTTAATGGAGGAAGTGCAAAATTGGAACTCGTAGATTCTGATGATCCACTAGATGCTGGTTTAGAAATGCTAGTCAGTCCTCCAGGTAAAAGACTGCAGTCAATTACATTACTTTCAGGTGGTGAGCAGGCTTTAACAGCATTATCCTTAATATTTGCAGTATTTCTTACTAATCCATCCCCTATTTGTGTACTTGATGAAGTAGATGCACCACTAGATGATGCAAATGTAACAAGATTTTGTAATCTATTAAATGAATTGACAAAGATTACCTCCACAAGATTTATAATAGTAACCCACCATGCTTTAACAATGTCAAAAATGGATAGATTATATGGGGTTACGATGCCAGAAAAGGGAATAAGTCAACTAGTTGCTGTTGACCTTCAAAAAGCTGAGAGCATGGTAGCTTAGGCTAATGGAAGAGGAAGATTTTAAAACTCGCCTTAAAAGTGCAAAAAATAGAGCAAAATCGAAATATTCTGAGAGCAAAGAGCCTTCTACATCAGGAATGGGTCATGCTTTTAAAATGAGCACTGAATTAGTTGCAGCAGTAGCTGTTGGGACAATTATTGGGTTTATTTTAGACAATTGGTTTGGTACTAAGCCCTGGTTAATTTTAATTTTTTTTTTTGTAGGAGTAATTGCAGGAATTATGAATGTAATTAAATCAGCAAAAAAAATGCAAAAAAAATAAGAGAATATAATGGCATCAAATCCAATGTACCAATTTAATGTTTATAGAATTGGTCCGGAAATTAAATTAGGCTCAGTTGATATCTCTTTCACTAATGCAAGTTTATTCATGGTCATCAGTTCTTTAGCTATTTTAATAATTTTTAATCTAGGAGCAAAGAAAAAAACTCTAATACCTGATAAAGTACAATTACTATCAGAATTAAGTTATTCCTTTGTCGCCAAAATGATCAGCGATACAGCAGGATCAAAAGCAAAACCCTACTTTTCATTTATTTTCTCATTATTTATGTTTGTACTATTCTGTAACATGTTTGGAATGATACCTTACGCATTTACAGTGACAAGCCATATCATAGTTACATTTGTGCTTGCAGCATTTATTTTTGTTGGAGTTACAATTATTGGATTTATGAAACATGGATTGGGATATTTAAAATTGTTTGTACCAAGTGGGGTTCCAATGGTTCTACTTCCACTGATAGTTGTTATTGAAATTATTTCTTATCTAAGTAGACCAATTAGTTTATCGGTCAGACTATTTGCAAATATGATGGCTGGTCACACGATGATGAAGGTATTTGGAGGCTTTGTTATAAGCTTAGGAATTGTAGGTGGATGGCTTCCACTTAGTTTTTCTGTTGCGCTTACAGGTTTGGAGATACTAGTTGCTTTTCTTCAAGCATATGTATTTGCAATTTTAACATGCATTTATTTAAATGATGCATTAAATTTACACCATTAATAAAAAAAGGAGGAAAAATGGAATTAGAAGCAGCAAAAATGATAGGAGCAGGTTTAGCAGCTATCGCACTAGCAGGCGCGGGAGTTGGTATAGGAATTATCTTTGGTAATTACTTATCTGGTGCTATGAGAAATCCATCTGCAGCTCAAAAACAATTCCCTAACTTGTTATTAGGATTTGCTTTAGCTGAAGCAACAGGATTGTTTGGCCTAGTAGTTGCGTTGATTATTTTATTTGCATTTTAGTTAATGTTAAAAAAAATAGTTATTTTATTTTTCATTACGTGCTTTGCATGTTTTAATACAGTATTTGCCGCTGAAAGTGGTGGTATGCCTCAACTGAATCCAGAGTTTTGGATTTCTCAAATCTTCTGGCTTATCATCACGTTTGGAATACTTTTTATTGTTTTAACTAAAGTAATATTACCTAAGATTAGCGATAACTTAGAAACTAGAAAATCACAAATACTTGAAAATATTGAGATAGCAGATAGACAAAAAGAGGAAAGTCAGAAAAAAATTGATGAATATGAAAAGATTATTGTAGACAGCAAGGTTAAGGCTAAAAATTACTTTAATGAGGCTAGAGAAAAGATTTTGGATGATATCAATAAAAAAAGGACTGAATTAGAGAAAGATCTTGATGAGGAAATTGGTGGAGTAGAAAAGGAATTGTACGATCTAAAGAACAAGTCAGGGGAAAAAATAAATAAAATAGCAGCTGAAACATCAGCTGAGTTAATAAAAGAGCTGATTGGTGAAGAAGTAAATAGCAGCAGCATAGCAGCTATTGTAGAAGACCAATCAAAATTAAACAAAGAGAGAAAAGATGTTTGATGCAACTTTTTGGGTAGCAATATCATTTTTTATATTTATAGGACTATTGGTATATTTTAAAATACCTCAAAATATAAATAATCTCCTAACAAAAATGATAGGAGATATAAAAAAAGAAATCGATGAAAGCGAAAAATTAAGAGTCGAGTCAAAAAAACTTTTAGATGAAGCTCAAGCTAAACTCAATTCTGTTGAGGGAGAGTCCAAAAAAATCCTTGATCAAGCTAAAACTGAGTCCGAGCAACTTGTTATAAGCATGAATGAAAAATTCCATAAAACTTCTGAAATAAAAAAAAATTTAACTCAAACAAAAATTAATCAGATGAAAGAGGCAGCAATTAAAGAAATCAAAGATACTTCTGTTAAAATTGCCCTAGAATCTGTAAAAAAAATAATAACAACTACAGTTGATAAATCTAAATTAGATAATCTGTTCGAAAAAAATCTAGAAGAAGCAAAGACTGAATTAAAAAAAATTAATTCATAACTAAATTACGTTACATTTTCTTAAAATAATATAAAATCCAAATTATGATTTCGATAGTAATAGGATCAGGTTTTGGTGGTATAGCTGCAGCATTAAGGTTAAAAGCTAAAGGGCATAATGTAACCTTGATTGAAAAACATGAAGATTTAGGTGGACGAGCAAGAGTCTTTAAAAAAAATGGATTTACATTTGATGGTGGTCCAACCGTGATAACAGCACCCCACCTAATTGATGAATTGTTTCAGCTTTTTAATAAAAATTCTAAAGATTATTTAGAAATTAAATCTTTAAAAACTTGGTATCAATTTGTTTTCGAAGACGGTTTTAAGTTTGACTATTCTGGTGATGAAGAAGAAATGGTTAATCAAATAAAAAAGATTAACGAAAAAGATGTAAACGGATATAAAAATTTAGTTAATTTTACAAAGAAGATTTTTGATAAAGGTTTTACTGAACTATCAGATGTTCCATTTGATAAACCCTCTTTTATGTTAAAGCAGATACCCTCTTTATTTAATTTAAAGAGTTATAAATCTGTTTATGGTTTGGTTTCTTCTTACATAGAAAATGAAAAATTAAGAAGATTACTTAGTATGCATCCACTGTTGGTAGGTGGTAATCCTTTTACAACAACATCAATATATGGATTAATTTTATATTTAGAGAAAAAATGGGGAATTCATTATTCTATGGGTGGTACTGGTCAAATAATAAATGGTATGGAAAAACTAATGAATGAAGAAAATATAAAAATATTAAAGGGATGCGAAGTAAATAAAATCTTATCAAATAAGAGTAAAATTACTGGTGTTGAACTAAGCAATGGAGATAAAATACAAACAGATAATGTTGTTTGTAACGCCGATCCACCTGCAGTTTACTCAAAATTAGCAAACATAAATAGTAGTAATTCTATTTTTAATTGGAAAATGAAAAGAATGGAATATTCAATGGGTTTGTTTGTTTATTACTTTGGAACCAAAAAAGTTTACGACGATGTTGAACATCATACAATCAAATTTGGGGATAAATACAAGGAACACTTGGACGACATTTTTAACAATAAAAAATTAAATGACGATATTAGTTACTATTTACATAGACCAACAGCTACAGATAAATCTATGGCACCTGATAATCATGATTGTTTTTATGTGTTGGTGCCAGTTCCTAATAACCAATCTGGCATAGACTGGTCTATTGAAGGAGGTAAAATGAAAAACCTGGTTATTAAAAAAATGGAGGAAAGTTTACTACCTAATTTAAGAGAAAATATTGTTGAGGATTTTTATTTAACTCCAGATTATTTTGAGAAAGAGTTAAATACCAAATATGGCTCAGGTTTTTCTATTCAGCCAAAATTTACCCAATCAGCTTATTTTAGATTTCATAATAAATCAGAGATTTTTGATGGTTTATATTTTGTTGGAGCAGGTACTCACCCTGGAGCAGGTGTGCCAGGAGTACTATCTTCAGCAAAAGTCTTAGACAAAATTTTGTAATGGAGAAAAAGAGTTTTCTATCAATATACGCAAAATCATTTAACTGGGCTGGTTTTTTTCTTCCTAAAGAAACTTATTTGAAATGTTCTAATTTATACGATTTTTGTAGAACTTTAGACAATATAGCAGACGACGAAGGTATAATTGATGTTAAGTTAAGAAGATTTTTAAACTTCAAAAATAATTTTATCAATAAAGAATTTCAGAACCATATAATTAAAAATATGTGGGTATTAATGAATGAATATAATATTTCCACAAAAATTGTAGAAGACTTATTCGATGGTGTGGAGTCTGATATTCAAAATGAAATAAGATTAAATTCAAAAAAGGAATTATTAATTTATTCGTACAGAGTAGCAGGAACTGTTGGATTGATGATGGCAAAAATTTTAAATGTCACTAACTCTAATTCTCTTAAATCGGCTATAGATTTGGGAATAGCTATGCAACTTACAAATATTTCTAGAGATGTAATAGAGGATTCTAAAAATAAAAGGTTTTATATAAAACATAATTTTGAAACTATAAAAGAAACATTGGCAACTGCAGATTTATTTTACGATAGTAGTTTTTCCTCAATAAAGGATATTCCATTAAATCTTAGATTTTCAATTTTAGTAGCAAGAAGAGTTTATAGGCAGATAGGTAGAAATATTATTAAAAAGCAAACAATTCAAAATTACAACCAATCAGGTAAAATTTTTGTTAGTAATAGTGGCAAAATATTTCAAACATTATTATCTATATATGACTTGCTTAAACTATCATTGATTAAAAACCATAATCACCTTAGAGATAAAGAACACGAATTAATTAGTGAAGAAATAAATTTAAATGAAAGAATTTGATTTTATCATAATTGGTGGCGGTTGTGCAGGATTATCTTTAGCATATGAATTAGAGATCAATAATAAGTTAAAAAATAAAACTTTAGCTATTATTGAGCCAAGAGATGAATATAAAAAAGATAAAACTTGGTCTTTTTGGAAAACATTCCCGCATAATTTTGAGGATTGTGTAAAAAAAAATTGGAAACATTTCTCCATAAATGTGCCTCAAAAAACTAGACATCTAGAGTGCGATAATTATCAGTATCAAAGTATTGATAGTGGGTTATTTTATGAGAAGATAAACAACAAATTAAAAGAAAATAAAAATATTTCCTTTCACAAAAATGATCAAAATATAAATTTTGAAAACTCTTTAATATTTAATAGTGTTCCAAATTTAGATAATCAAAACTCTGACCTTTGGCAACATTTCTGTGGGGTAGAAATAGAGACAAAAAAGGAATTTTTTGACGAAGAAATGATGAATCTAATGGATTTTGATTGTGAACAGAGAGGAAGTGTTCATTTTTTTTATACACTTCCATATTCTAAAAAGACAGCATTAGTTGAAACAACTTGGTTATCAGAAATGAATGACGATTCCCAAAAAGATTATGATCAGCAAATTAAAGAATATATTGAGAATAATCTAAAAATAAAAGATTATAAGATTACATACAAAGAAGTGGGTGCTATACCTCTTTTTTACCCAATAATTGACCAAGTAAAAAATAAGATTAATATTGGAACAGCTGGTGGTATGACAAGGTTAAGCACTGGTTATACTTTTCTAAATATTCAAGAACAAAGTAAATATATAAGAGAAAATATCGAAAACATTAGTAAATTGAAAACTTTTCAAATTAAAAAAAAGTATCAATTTCTTGATAATATTTTTTT
>CACFTO010000015.1 GCA_902569245.1 uncultured Pelagibacteraceae bacterium
TATCCTGAGTCTGTTCTTCCTGCTAAAATTAATGCTCCAATTCCTGATAAAAATCCGCACAAAGAGTAAACAATCACTAATATTTTATTAACGTTTATACCTGAGGCTCTTGCTGCATTAGGGTTGCCTCCTATTGCGTATATCCATTTTCCAGTCCGTGTTTTATTCATAAATATCCAGAAAATTATGTATACGATTGCGATTAAAACTAAGCTCACTGGAAGGTATTGAGATTTTTCAAGGCCAAGCCAAGTTAAATCAATTCGTCCATGTCCAAGATACCTCACCTCATCTGTGAAACCACTTATTGGTGTTCCACCTGAAATTAAATTTCCCGTTCCCCTGAATATATAAAGAGTACCCAAAGTCATTATAAATGGATGGGGCATCCTCAACAATGTTATTCCCAATCCATTAAATAAACCACAAAGAAAACCTGCTATCAAAGGTGTAATAACTACTATATACCAAGGGGCTCCAGCTTTAGCAACTATTGCCAGGATCATTAATGATAACATCATGATGGATCCAACAGAAAGATCAATACCAGCAGTAACAATAACCATGAATACTCCTAACGCTAACATCGATTGCCAAGAAATTTGTTTAAATACATTTGTAACATTCCTCCATGATAAAAAAACATCTGGTTGAAGAAAATGCATCACTACAATCATTATGACTAACAATAAAAGTATTCCATACTTTTCAAGGTATGGCATTATTTTTAAATATAATGATTCTTTTTCTTGATCTTTATTTTCCATAATTATTTTTTACCCATTATCCATCCAATAACTTCGTCCCTTGAAGTCTTAGATAATTCAGATTCCGCAAAATTTGTTCCTTGAAATAATGCCATTACACGATCACATACAGCAAAAATATCATCCATTCTATGACTGATTACAATTACTCCAACGCCTGTTTTCTTTAAACTATTAATGAGGTCTAGAACTTTTCCAACTTCTTTTATTGCAAGTGCAGCAGTTGGTTCATCCATTATTACAACTTTAGCATTAAATGCTGTTGATCTGGCAATTGCAACTGCTTGTCTTTGACCACCTGAAAGTTCCTCTACTTTTTGATCAGCACTTTTTACATTAATTTTTAGTTTACCAAGATGTGCATCTGTAAGTTCTTTAATTTTTTTATAATCAAGAAATTTAAGTAGTCCAATATTTTTGGTTGGCTCACGTCCTAAAAAAATATTTTCACCTATTGGAAGATTTCCAGCTAATGCCAAATCTTGATAAACCATTTCTAAACCTAAATTTTGAGAATCTTTAGGGCTTTCTAAAATTTCCTCTTTGCCATCAAAGAATAATGAGCCTGCACTTGGTTTGTATAGCCCTGATAAAACTTTCATTAAAGTTGATTTTCCAGCTCCATTATCACCCACAACACCAAGACATTCTCCTGCATGTATCTTTAAATTAACATTCTCAAGAGCTGTTATGGTTCCAAAGTATTTTGTTACACTTTTTGCTTCTAGAAGTAGTTGATTAATTGATGACATAAGTGAAGAAAATATAAAAAAATCAGTTAATTGCAACAGGTTTTGAGGCTAATAGTTTTACAGTTTTTCTTTCAGCCCTTTTGCAGAATTTTGGAGGTTTTTTTTTCAAAATTAAGCTCATATCTTTTAGAACAATTTCACCCATATCAAAAAAAGCCTGTTCTAAAGCTCCAGCTCTATGAGCTGAAAATAATACATTTTTAAGTTTTCTAATTGGATCATTTTTTTTTACCGGCTCTTCAGGGAATACGTCCGTTGCAACATATATATCCCCTTTTTTAATTCTTGTTTTAAGATCTTCAAAGTTAACAATCGCTGCTCTACTCATTAAAACAAAAACTGATTTAGGCTTCATTCTATTCAATAATTTTTTGTTTATTAAATTTTTGTTTTTACTTGTGGTTGTAGCTAATACATAAATAATCTCACAATTTCTGAACATTTTATTTAAATTTATAGATTTAAAGCCAGCTTTCTTAATAATTTTGTTTGGCACCCAAGGATCATAAACATTTATGTTTTTTGTAAAGGGTAACAACAATGGGTAAAGTGCCTTAGCTAAATCTCCAAAACCAAGTAAACCGATGTTTTTATTTGTCAAAAGTGAAGCATTTAAATTACTCTTCAAACCATATTTTTCTTTACCGTTTATAAATTCAAAATGAGCATTATGTATATTTCTTAATATAGATAAAGTCATACCTAGTGCTATTTCAGCAACAGGCTTTGAAAAAACTGGTGATGTAGCAATGATATCAATTTTTTTTTTAAAGCAATAATCATAATCAATATTATCCATAAAATTGCTTTCAACATTTATAATACATTTCAACTTAGTAGCTTTTGACAAAAGATTTTTATTTAGATCTGGTTGACCCAATATAAAAGTAGCTTTATGGATATTTTTTTCATAAAAATCTTTTTTATTTAACTTAGGAGCTTTTAATAATTTATATTTTGATTTTAGTTCCTTAAGTTTTTTTTTCGAAAAAATTAAGTCTAATTTTCTTGGAAATGGATCAGAAATAACAATATGTTTTTTCACTTTCTATTTATTTAAGTAATTTCTTTGCATCTATTTCTAAAAACTTTTTTGGTTTTGCGCAGTTTGTATTTACTAATACAGATTTTCCAGATTTAGCTGCTTTCATAATTGAAGTTATAATTTCTAATACATGTAAAGATATTTCACCACTACATAAATGTTTTCTTTTGTTCTCAATTGAATATGCCATCTCAGACAATCCAGCTCCTCGATAGTTTGCATTGGTTGGCGCTTCGTTAGCTCTAGAACTTTGTGTTCTAATGTTAATACGTCCCAAAGACATTTTTGTGGTCTTAAATTCTCTCCAATTATCCCCTAATTTATTACAGATTAACACTGATCCACCAAACATATTTGGGTCTGGAACAATCATTGACCCCTTTTCTCCATATAATTCAATATGATTTCTTTGATGAGCTATTACATCAAATGATAAAGTTAATCTTATAACAGAGTTATTTTTAAAAGTGATTGTAGATAAATATGTAGTTGGACATTCTACCTTAAATTTTTTTCCTTTTTTTGGTCCTATTCCTATAGTCCTATATTTTTGACCTTGAATGATGGTGCTAGTTACTTTTCTTGCAGGTCCTAAAAGATTTACTAAAGCAGTAATATAATAAGGTCCCATATCAATAACAGGACCTCCTTCTTTTTTTGCAAACCAAGGTTCAGGGTTAGGGTGATAAGACTCAATTCCAGGAAAAGCAAAAACTGCATTACCTAATTTTATTTTTCCGATAGAATTTTTTTCAACTAGTTCTTTTGATTTTTGTATTCCACCACCCAAAAAAGTGTCAGGAGCATTACCTACATAAAGTTTATTTTTCTTTGAAAGTTTTATTAAATCTTTTCCATCTTTTAAATTTATTGCTAAAGGCTTTTCAGAGTATACATGTTTTCCATTTATTAAAGCTTTTTTAGAAATTAGATAATGTGCTTTTGGAATTGTAAGGTTTAAAATAATTTCAATTTCTTTGTCTTTAAGAAGTTTGTTTACAGTTAAAAATTTTATCCCATAATTCAATGCACAACGTTTTGCAGCTTGCATATTAATATCAGCACATTTAATAATTTTTATATTATTAAAATACTTTTCTGCTCTAAAATATGTTTCAGCAATATGTCCACAGCCTATTAAGCCAATTTTAAAAACTTTATTCATATAAAGTTTTTAAACACCTTGTCTCTGTTTTGATTTTCCTTCTTTGTGAAGTTTTAACGCTTCTTCGTTCTCTTTTGTTGTTGGTATTTCAAGTGTAGGGCTTTCCCAATAAGCTGATCCTTCAAGCCATTCGTAACTATGTGTTTTAATTGATATAACATAAGATACATCTGATTGTTTTGCTCTTTTAAATGCTTCTTCTAATTCTGAAATACTAGAAACATGTTCTGATTTTGCCCCCATGCTTGCTGCATGTTGAGCGAAATTTACTTCTTTGGAATTTTGAATATTTGAGGAATTAAACAAACAATTAAATTCTTTTCCACCCTTAAACAATTGAAGTCTATTTATAACAGCATGACCTCCATTATCACATACAATGACTATTAATTTATTATTTGTAATTACTGATGAATATATATCTGAATTGTTAAGTAGGTATGATCCATCGCCAACAAAAGCAATTACATCTTTATCAGGATTGGCCATTTTTATACCAAGAGCGCCAGAAATTTCATAACTCATGCAACTAAATCCCCACTCTGTTTCATGAGTATTTAACTCTTTTGGACGCCAAACTTGAACAACTTCTCCGACCAAACCTCCAGCTGCTGTAACAGCTATATCAGTTGGATCTGAATTTCTATAAATTGCTCCAACAGCATGAGCATAACTTGGTAATTCTTGATTTGTTGGACCACTCTCTTTATCCACATATTCATTCCAAGATTTTAACTCATCTTGTGATTTTTTATACCAGCTATCAGATGATTTCCAATCTCCAACAGCATTAGATAATTCTGTTAAGGAAACTTTTGCATCACCTATAACTGCTTCTGCTAAATGTTTGTTGGCATCATGTCTTGCTATATTAATTGAAACTAATTTAAATTCAGGATTTTCAAAATTAGCCCACGAGCCAGTTGTAAAATCTGCAAGCTTAGTTCCTACACAGATTGCTAAATCAGTATCTTTAGCTAAGTTATTTGCTGCCTTACCACCTAAGCCACCTATTGGTCCAACAAAATGAGAATGATCTTTTTTCATTGTTGAGTATCCCATAACTGTTTGGGTTACTGGTATATTATGTTTAACTGCAAAATTACCTAACTCATCCATGGCATCGGAATAAAATACTCCACCTCCAGAAATTATAATAGGTTTTTTCGAATTTTTGATTTTTTTTACTGCTTGTTTGATTTGAAAATCGTCAGGTCTAGGTCTTCTAATATTATGAATTCTTTCTTTAAAAAATTCTTCAGGATACTCAAAAGTTTCACCTTGTACATCTTGGCACAAAGATAAACATGCAGGTCCACACTCTGCAGGATCTAACATGGTTTGAATTGCTTGAGGAAGTGACTGTAATATTTGCTCTGGCCTTGTAATTCTATCAAAATATTTTGTAACTGGTTTAAATGAGTCGTTAGCTGTCATTCCTGGATTTGAAAAGTGTTCAACCTGTTGCAAAACTGGATCTGGCATTCTATTTGCGTAAGTGTCTCCAGGTAAAAATAAGATTGGCAATCTATTACTCATTGCTACAGCTGATGCTGTAACTAGGTTTGTAGATCCTGGACCAACCGAACTTGTTGCGATAAAAATTTGCTTTCTTCTTTTAGCTCTTGCATAAGCAACACCTGTTAAAGCCATATTTTGTTCGTGATGACCTCTGTAAGTTGGAAGTTGGTTTTTATTTTCTTCTAATGCTTGACCTAGACAAGCAACATTACCATGTCCAAATATACCGAATACACCAGGAAACAAAGGCTTAACTTGACCATCAATATAGACTTTCTGAGCTATTAAATGTTTGACCAATGCATGCGCGCAAGTAAGCTTTATTTTTTTCATTTTTCTAGTTATATTCTCTTCAAAAATTCAACTAATAAACCATAAAATAAAAATTATGTATAGCAAATTTGGACAATTCATTGATGGTAAATGGCAACCATCTCAAAATAATAAAACATACGATGTTTTAAATCCAGCAACAGAAGAAGTTTTAGGTAAGGCATCAAAAGCTGATGAAGAAGATGTAAACAAAGCACTTAAGTCAGCTGAAAAAGGTCTTGAAGTTTGGAGAAATACTCCTCCTTGGCAAAGATCAAAAATAATTAGAAGGATTGCTGATCTAATGAGAGAGAGAACAGATGTTTTAGCTAAATGGTTAACACTTGAAGTAGGTAAACCTTTATCAGAGGCGAAAGGAGAAGTAGGAGGAGCTGCTGATATTTTTGAATGGAACTCTGAAGAAACAAAAAGAATTTATGGTCAAATAGTTGAAAGTAGATTTGAACATACGAGAATGTATGTAAAATATGAACCCGTTGGAGTTGTTGCTGGACTAATACCGTGGAATTTTCCTATCATGTTATCTTCAAGAAAAATTTCCACTGCTTTAGCTGCTGGATGTTCAGTAATTTGTAAACCTGATGTAATTACTCCAGGGAGTGTAATGGAGCTTATGAATATTATAAATGATGCAGGTGTTCCTCCTGGCGTTGTAAATTTATTATCTGGCGATCCTGCTAAAATCTCATCTCAATTAATGTCATCTGATATAGTGAAAAAAGTTTCTATAACTGGTTCAACAAGAGTTGGAAAACTAATTTTAAAACAAGCAGCTGAAAAAGTTCAAAGAGTTACAATGGAATTAAGTGGTCATTCGCCTTTTATTGTTTTCGATGATGTAGATATTAACAAGGTAACAGACATGGCAATCACTGCAAAGTTTAGAAATAATGGTCAAGTTTGTATATCTCCAGCAAGATTTTATATTCATGAAAGTAAAAAGGATGAATTTGCAAAAACATTAGTTGAAAAGGTTACTAAACTCAAAGTAGGTAACGGTATGGATGAAGATACAATTCTAGGTCCTTTAACAACAGAAAAAAGATTAAATGAGATAGAGGCACTTGTGGAAAAAACCAAAAATGAGGGTGCAACAGTATTATGTGGTGGAAAAAGACCTGCAGGATTTAATAAAGGATATTTTTATGAGCCGACTATTTTTGATAATGTTGAAGATAGTTTTAAAATAATGAAAGAAGAGCCATTTGGACCCTTAGTGCCATTGCTTACTTTTAAAGATACAGATGAAGTTGTAAAAAGAGCTAACAACAATGATTTAGGTTTAGCGAGTTATATTTATACAAATTCATTGGAAAAAGCACACAAAGTATCTGAAAGAATGGAAACTGGAACGTGTGCTGTAAATCATCCAACAATTGCTTTTGCTGAGGTACCTTTTGGAGGTATGAAACAAACTGGTTACGGAAGAGAAGGTGGTTCTATGGCTATCAAAGATTATTTAAACATTAAGTACACACACTTCGGTCTCAATTATTAATGAGAAAAAATAAAGTTAAACAAATGATGGCTGAAGGTAAGCCAGTTGTAAATGGTTGGTTACAAATACCAAGTACTGTATCTACAGAAGTTATGGCACATCAAGGTTGGGATTCTCTGACTGTAGATATGCAGCATGGACTTGTTGATTACACAAATGCACTTCCAATGCTTCAAACTATTTCATCGACTGATGTAACTCCTCTTGCTAGAGTAAATTGGAATGAACCAGGTCAAATAATGAAAATTTTAGACGCTGGTTGTTATGGAATTATATGTCCTATGGTAAGCAATAAAGAAGAAGCAGAGAGATTTGTACAAGCCTGCAT
>CACFTO010000016.1 GCA_902569245.1 uncultured Pelagibacteraceae bacterium
ATAAAATCGGATCAGTTAGAACCACTATCAATTAATGGGTCTTCATTTTTCCTCAGAAGAATTCAAAAGAAGAAAAAATAAAGTTATTACTAAATTAAAAGAGGAAAAAATAGATGCCTTGGTCATGTTTAGACAAGAGTCTATGTATTGGCTAACTGGTTACGATACATTTGGTTATGTTTTTTTTCAGTCCTTAATATTAGACCAAAAAGGTAATTTAATATTATTAACTAGAGCTCCTGATTTAAGACAAGCACAAAATACTTCAAATATAGAAAATATAAAAATTTGGGTTGATAAAGACGCTTCTAATCCCACAGAAGATCTAAAACAAATCTTAAACGAACTTAACTTAAAGGAAAAAAAAATCGGTATTGAGTATGAAGCTTATGGACTTACTGGACGTAATGCAATTAATTTAAATAAATCATTAAAAAATTTTTGCTCTTTAGATGATAAATCTGAATTAATAACAAAACTAAGGGTAATTAAATCTCCTGAAGAAATAGTTTATGTTAAGAAAGCCGCAACCCTTGCCGACAAAGCTTTAGATGAAGTTTGGAAGTTTGCTAAAAAGGGAGTAAGTGAAAGTAAAATTCTTGCTGAAATGAATAGAGTAATTTTTGAAGGAGGTGGGGACTATCCTGCAAATGAATTTATAATAGGTTCTGGTAAAAACGCACTACTATGTAGATATCAATCAGAAAAACAAATACTTAATGACGTAGATCAACTAACTATTGAATGGGCAGGCACGTATAGACATTATCATTCTGCAATGTTCCGAACTATACCGATTGGAAAAGCAAATCCCAAACATTATGAAATGCATGAAGCTTGTGAAGAAGCACTAAAAAACTGTGAAAATACATTAAAACCTGGCAATAAAATTGGAGAGGTTTTTGATATGCATGCAAAAATATTTGACAATTTAGGTTATAAAGATTGTCGGATGAATGCATGTGGATATTCATTAGGTGCAACATTTTCCCCTAATTGGATGGATTGGCCAATGCTTTACACAGGCAATCCTTATGTCATCCAACCAGGAAATGTTTTCTTTATGCACATGATTCTAATGGATAGTAAAAATGAGTTAGCTATGAATCTAGGTGAGACTTACATTGTTACTGAAAAAGGAAATGAAAGACTAGGCAATCAAAAGACAGACTTAGTTATTCTCTAAGTATTAAACAATTTTAAAACCCAGTTTGGTCATAATAATAAGTTATCTAATTGAAAATATTATTTGTAAAAGATAATTTATTAATACCATATCTCATGGTGAAAAAGAGGCCGATTTCGCATCGGTTAAAAGCGAGTTTTGGAAAAACAAACAAGGAGAGTGTATGAAAAGAATGCACAGAGTTTTAAGTTCGTTTAGCCGAGGCTCAAAGAACGCTAGGCTAAATCAATTAATGTTTCGAAATTTGAAAACTGTGGAAACTAATGCTAACGGCACAAGTGGATACGTTATCAAATCAGGAAAAAATTCTGGGGAAACATTGGGACACTTGAAAAAAGAGAGTAAAAAAATATAGCTTAAAAAATGAGATATGGGGCATGTAAAAATAACTGCCCCATATTTTTTCTTTCTATTTTACTGGGGTCATTATTTTTTGACCTTCAACTCCCATAGCAACAACAATTGCTTTAACAGGAACATCTCCAATATTTTTAGATTCATGAGCCACACCTACATCTTCAATAAATGCATCTCCAGCTTTATAAACATAGCTTTTGCCACCTTGAGTAAGTTCAATTTCTCCTTGTTGTATCATTATTAAAACAGGGAACGAGTGAGTATGTGGAACTACAGGACCTCCTACGGGCACAGTAAATTCAAAAGCTGTGATCTTTGCTTTTCCTGATGGATAAACAATATCGTTACCCATACCAGTCTGACTAGTTGATAAAATTCTTTTTACATGACCATCAGCAAAAACAGAGCTGTTTAAACCAAATAATACAAATAAAATTAGAAATAATTTTTTCATGATTACCTTTCTGATTAATTAACTTAAACTATCAGGCGATATAAATTAATATATATGGCAAAATGTAATCTATTTACTCCACTCAACTTTAAACATAGCTTCATTGCGTCTCATCATAGGAAGCGTAAAAGGCCCATTATAGGTTGCTCTTATTGGAGGTCCTTTAATGATTACTTTATCCTCTAAGAGTTTTTTATTTAGAATTTCCTTATGTTTGAAGAAATTATTATCTGAGGCTCTTCCAGAATATTCTAGTACAGCAAAAAAACCTTCTTCTATTGTTGAAATTTTAACATCTGAATTTGTGGGTATAGGGGCATTCTCTTTTGTAAATTTTGATGGAAGATAAAATTGCATATAGTATCCATTATCTTTCTCACCCTGTGTTACTGGCACAGTCATTTTAATTTCTTGGGATTTATTATTCTGACCCGAGATATATTTAAAAAGTTTTCTAAAACTACTGTCATCATTTCTACTTACAACTTCGACAACTAGACGGTCTTTATAATGTCTCACTTCGTATATTTCAGATTTATATACTACATCATATTGAGATTCCTCATAAGCCATTAAACTAGAGTAAGGTAAAATACAGAATATATAAATCAAAAAAGATATCGATATAATTGATTTTCTCATTTAGTTAGATCCTAACTCTTGTAACCTATCAGATAAATAAGTTTGCTCACTATTATTTCCTGAGGCAAGTTTGATCATTGCATTCACAACTATCTCAACTTTTATTGGAGTATATTTTTTAAATCCACCAAAAAAGAATAAGGATAGAAATTTCATCACCGGAATTCCTAAAACCTCAATAATTCTAAAGTCTTTTCTGTTGCCAACTAAAAATGAGGGTTGAATAATGCTTAGGTTAGAAAACCCAATCTTTTTTAGCTCCTCCTCTACTTGACCTTTATTTTTTAAATATGTACTTGAGGCTTTTGGGTTTGCTCCAATTGAGGAGACATAAATAAAATTACTAATTGAATTAAATTTTGCAATTTTTGCTAATTGTACGGGCAAGTCATATTCTATTCTTCTATATTCTTTTTTATCGGGCGTGTCTTTGTGAGTTGTACCAATGCAAAAAAAACAATCATCACCTGTTAATTTTTCTTTTAAAGTGTCTAAATCTAAAAAATCTGTGTTGATCACTTCAACTTTTGAATTATCAATAGAAGGTAATTTTCTAACAAATATTTTTATTTTGTTGTAAGTATTATTGTTGATTAAATTATCTAGTAAATTAGATCCGATTAACCCAGATGAGCCAAATAAAACAGCGGTTTTCATTATTATTTTAAATACTCTTCTTTCATAAATTTTTTTATTCTATTTGCTCCCTCAATTATATCCTCAGTGCTTCTAGCGTATGAAAACCTTATTGTAGAATTTCCTCTTTTTTGATCGAAATCAAGTCCAGGAGTTATTGCTACTCCTGCTTTATCAAGCACTTCTTTACAAAAGTTAAGGCTATCTTTCGAATACTCTGAAATATCAATGTAGATATAAAAAGCACCATCTGGGGGAGAAAATTTATTTAAACCAGCCTTAGGTAACTCTTCTAACAAAATTGATCTATTTTTTTTATAAACCTCTACATTTGTATTTAATTCCTCTTTTGCATCCATTGCTGATAGAGCAGTTAATTGACTAACATGAGGAGGACAAATAAAAAGATTTTGAGATAATCTTTCTACTTGTCTCACATGATCTTCAGGAACAATCATCCAGCCTACTCTCCAACCTGTCATAGAAAAATATTTAGAAAATGAATTTATAACATAACATTCATTAGAAATTTCTAATGCAGATGTAGGATTATTTTCATATTGAATTCCATGATAAATCTCATCGCTAATAAAACTCACTTTATTTTCATGCGCAGTATTAATAAGTTCTTCTAGTTTTTTTTTATCAAGCATTGAACCGGTGGGATTTGCAGGAGAAGCAACTAATAAACCATTTAAATTATTTTCTTTAATATCTTTCGGTATAGGCTGAAATTTATTTTGTAACTCTGTAAAAATATCAATTGGAATTAAATCTTGAGACTTTAAAATTTGTCTATAGCTAGGATAGCCTGGAGCGGCAATGCCCACTCTATCTCCAACATCAAATAATGCTGCAAAAGAAAGTATGAATGCTCCTGAAGATCCAGTTGTTATAATTATTCTGTCTGGGTTTAAATCAATATTGTACCAATCTCCATACAATTTAGAAATTCTATTTCGTAATTCTGGCAAACCTAAAGTAACTGTATAGCCAAGATCGTTATTAGAAATTTCATCTGAAATAAATTGTTTGGCTCGCTTTGGTGCTGGTGTTCCTGGTTGACCTACTTCCATATGAATTACATGCTTGCCATTAGCTTCTGCTTTTCTAGCAGACTCCATTACATCCATTACAATAAATGGGTCTACATTACTTCTTTTAGATTTCTTCATTTAGTTTCTATTTCTGGATTAAATATTATAAACTGATCTTAAACACTCTTGCTGTTTTTTCGTCTGAAATATTTAGAATTTTAAACTTGGATGTTTTTTCTAATTTTTGACCTTTATTAGTTACAAAAGATTTCATTTTTTTTACTTCGCCTTCAGGCATTTTTCTAGTGTATTTTAAAGTATGCTTTTTTGATCCTATAATAAATATTGTTTTCATAAATCTTAAGTTAATATATTACAAAGTATCAATTGATCCAATAATATTTAAATTCTTATCGGTTATTACTATTTCTCCTGAAGAAGTCCCTATATTTAGCATTGAAGATATAACGACAAAATGAGTAACAAAAATTATATTTTCTTTACCATTCCATTGATTAATAAACTCTTTTAGTTGAGTTATTTGCCTCTCTTCATTTGCTTCAAATCTAATATCATAAAAAGAATTTAGTGCACTAAATGTTTCATAATTTTTAAAAGCAAATTTAGCTGTATCTATACATCTGCACCATTCACTTGAATATACATTTTCAATTTTAATCTGGTTTTTATTAAATATACTTCCAATAAATTTTGACTGTTCAATTCCTCTTTGATTTAAATTTCTTTGGGTAGAACAATCATTTAAATCAAAATTTTCTGGATCTCCATTCCCTGGTGCAAGAGCATGTCTAATAAAAATTATTTTTCCCCCCTCTTTTAAAGAAGTAAGGACTTCTTCTACAGAATAAGCAGAATTAACTACAAAAATATTGATAAAAAAAATTATTAGCAGTTTTTTCATTTACACAGATTGATTTTTAATCAACTCTTTAATCTGTGGTATCATTATTTGTGGTGACCTCATGGACGGATAAATCTCTTTTACTTTTTCATAACTCTTTAAAGCCTTTTCGTAATTTTTTAACTTAATTTGAACGAGACCCTGTCCTGATAATGCTCCAAAATGTCTTTTCTCTAGTTTTAATACCTTGTCTATATCATTTTGAGAATCTTGATATTTGCCCATTAAATAAAAGACAGTTGCTCTTTTATTCCAAGCTTCTGCCCAAGCAGGATCTTTTTTAATTACTGTTGTGAATATATCTACAGCAACTGAATATTGCTCTTGATTCATAAATTTTGTTCCTCTTGATAGCAAAGAAGTTAAATTTTGATTAGTGGGATGTTTTGTCCAAATATCCCAAATTTTCATCTCTGTATCAATTGCAATTGAGTGGTTTTGAATTTTTAATTTTTCAAATAAGTTATTTAATCTTATTTCGTATTCATTAGAGTTTGATGAGTTGGTAATAAAAAAAATTGCAAAAAAAATGGTTATTATTTTTTTCATTTAGAAATTATTTTCCACCTACAACCATACCTTCAACCATCATTGTCGGTGAATTCGTTGCATAATTAAATTCCAAATCGTCGGCTAAAGTTATATTTTTAAAAACATTATTTAAGTTTCCAGCAATTGTAATTTCACTTACTGGATATGAAAACTCTCCATTCTCAATCATCATGCCAGATGCTCCTACAGAATAATCACCGTTAATAATATTTGTACCATGACCAATAGTTTCTTTAATATACAAGATTTTATTTTCTGATTTTACTAAATCTTCAAATGTTTTTGATCCATTTTGAAAATATAAATTTGTTGTTCCACTTGCCCTACCATTAGATTTTCTATTTATTTTTTTTCCATTGTAAGTATCAATTAAATAGTCTTGGAGAATACCGTTCTTTATCAAGTCAAGGTTAACCACTGCAATACCTTCGCTATCAAAGTAACGAGATCCATTGGCTTTTCTTATATTACCGTGATCTAATATATTTATTTCAGAGTTAAAAACTTGTTGATTTAATTTATCTTTTAAAAATGTTGTTCCTTTTGCTATTGCACTTGATGATATTGCACTTGCAAAAATAGATAGAAAGTTTTTTGATATTCTTTTATCAAATATTAGACTAATTTTTTCACTTTTTATTTTTTTTGGATTTAATTTCTTTACTGCATGTTCCGCTGCAATAGATCCAAGTTGTTTAGGTTTCAAAATATCACTATAAAACCTTTTACTTGTATATTCATAATCTCTTTCCATGCTTCCATTGCTTTTTGAAACAACTTCACAGTATGCAGTAAATTGTGAAGTTTTATATCCATCAGCGAATCCATTTGAATTGGCTAATAAAAAATTTGATTTGTTCTCACCAAATCCAGATCCATTAGTATTTATTATTTTATCATTTGAAAAAGCTTCCTCTTCTGCCTCTTTTATATAATTAATCTTGTCTTCATTGCTTAAATGAGTTTCATCATACAAGTCTAAGTCTTTTAATCCTTTAAAATGGAGGTCTTTATCTGGTAACGAATTATATTCATCCTCAGGTGTAATCTTCATTGTTTCAATGCATCTATTTACTAGCTCATCTAAATTTTTTTCTTTAAGATTTGATGAGGCTATTGAGGACTTTTTTTTACCTAAATAAGTTGTAAGGACTAC
>CACFTO010000017.1 GCA_902569245.1 uncultured Pelagibacteraceae bacterium
AGGAAAATTAAAAGTAATAATATAATCTGTGTTGCACCTGATGTTGGGGGTGTTGAAAGGGCAAGAGCTTTAGGAAAAAAATTAGATGTTGGTTTAGCAATAGTTGACAAAAGAAGACCTAGTCCTGGAAAGTCACAAGTTATGAATGTTATTGGAAATGTGAAAAACAAAATTTGTATTTTAACGGATGATATAATTGATTCTGGAGGGACAATTGTTAATGCAGCGGATGCTTTAATAAAAAGAGGTGCAAAAGAAGTTCATGTATATGCAACCCATGGTGTTTTTAGTGGTGATGCAGTTAAAAAGATAAAGAATTCAAAAATTAAAAATTTAGTTATTACAGATAGTATAGACAGTTCGGACAAATTAAAAAAAGTAAGAAATATTGAAGTATTATCAATATCAATATTGTTGGCTGAAGCTATTAAAAGGATTTCTAATTCAACATCTGTTTCAGATCTATTTAAATAAAACTTGTAAAATTAGCAAACTTCGGTTAAAAACCAGCTTTTTATGAGTACAATACAAGCTATAATTAGAGAAACAAAAACTAAAGGCCAAGTTAACGAACTAAGAAGCAAAGGTAATGTTCCAGGTATAGTTTATGGTGGAGAACAGCCTAATGAAAAAATCTCAATTACAACTAAAGCGTTAAAAAACTTAATAAATAAAGAAAATTTTCTATCTAACGTAATTTCTATTGATTTAAATGGTAAAGAACAAAAAGTTTTAACAAGAAATATTGCTTTTGACACTGTCACTGATGAGCCTATTCATTTCGACTTGATGAGAATTGTTAAAGGTGGAAAAATTATTTTAGAAATACCTGTTAAATTTATAAACAATGAACTATCACCAGGACTTAAACGAGGAGGGGTATTAAATATTGTAAGACGTAAGGTAGAATTAAGATGTCCCGCAGAAAATATTCCAACTGAGCTTGTTGTAGATTTAGAAGGTTTAGATATTGGTACAAGCATAAAAATTTCTTCAATTAACTTACCTGAAAATGTTATCCCTACAATTCAAGGGAGAGACTTTGTAATTGCAACAGTTGCTGCACCTACTGTAGTTAAAGAGCCAGAAAAACCAGCAGAGGCAGCTGAAGGTGAAGCTGCAGAGGGAGTAGAAGCAGCTGCAGAAGGTGGCGATAAAAGTTCAACTGATGGTGATAAGGCTGAAGGTGATAAAAAAAATGAAGATGATAAATCTTCGTCAGATAAAAAATAATAAATAGTGAAATTTTTTTTCCAAATTTAATTTGATATGTTGTTGCTTGTTGGTTTAGGAAATCCGACTCCTAATAGTCAAAATAATAGACATAACATTGGTTTTAAGATTGTGGATGCAATAAACCAAAAATTTGGATTATCTAAGCAAAAACCAAAATTTAAGGGATTATTAACCACTGGAAATATTGGTGATAAGAAAATATATGCAATCAAACCTCTCACATTTATGAATAATTCAGGAATTTGTATTAGAGAACTACTTGAATACTTTAAAATAGATGTAGAAGATGTGATTGTATTCCATGATGACCTGGATATTGAATTTGGAAAAATTAAAGCAAAGTTTGGTGGGTCAAATGCAGGTCACAACGGTATTGCATCAATTGATAAGTTCATAGGTAAAGAATATTCAAGAGTTCGTATTGGGATAGGAAAGCCAGAAAATAAAATATCTGTTTCTGATTATGTGCTAAATGACTTTAATGAGGATGAACAAGTTCATCTGGACTCGATAACAAGTAATATAATTGAGTCTTTAACTATCTTGATTGATAAAAAGTTAGACTTATTTTCTAGTACTGTTAACAACAATTAAATGGGTTTTAAATGTGGGATCGTTGGGTTGCCAAATGTTGGTAAATCTACTTTATTTAATGCTTTAACAAACTCTAATAAAGCGCAAGCAGAAAATTTTCCCTTTTGTACAATTGATCCAAATATTGGAATTGTAGCAGTTCCAGATGAAAGACTTGATCAGTTAGCTATAATTTCAGATTCAAAAAAGAAAATTAATACAACAATTTCATTTGTTGATATTGCAGGTCTTGTTAAAGGAGCCTCTGAAGGTGAAGGATTAGGAAATAAATTTTTATCTCACATTAGAGAAGTTGATGCAATTATTCATATGATTAGATGTTTCGATTCAGATGATATTCAAAACGTTAACCCTACCGTTGATCCTGTCAGAGATTTAGAGATTATAGAAACTGAAATGAAGCTAGCTGATTTACAGTCAATTCAAAAGAGACTTGATAAAAAAAATAAAAAAAATGTTGATAATGAAGAGCTTAAATTATTAGAGGCAGCTCAAAAAATAATCGATGAGGATGGTGATTTAACATTGATCACAAATGAATTTGATGAAAAACTTTTAAAAAATAGTGGACTTCTTAGTACTAAACCAAAACTATATGTATGCAATGTAGACGAGGAAAGTATTAAGTCAGGTAACAAATATACTGAGGACTTCATAAAAAAATTTGATGAAAAAAATACGCTGATAATTTCTGCAGATATAGAAAATCAAATAAATAAATTAGAGGATGAAAATGAAAAAAAAAATTATATGAAAATAGTCAACATGACAGAGACGGGACTTAATTCATTAATAAAAAAAGGATATGAACTTTTATCTTTACAAACTTTTTTTACATCAGGACCTGAAGAATCAAGAGCATGGACTATTACAAAGGAATCTAGGGCTCCAAATGCTGCAGGGGAAATTCATTCTGACTTTGAAAAAGGATTTATAAGAGCTGAAACAATTTCTTACGAAGATTTTTTAAATAATCAGGGATGGTTAAAATCTAAAGAGGCTGGAAAAATGAGATTAGAAGGTAAAGATTATATTGTAAAGGATGGAGATATTTTAAACTTTCGTTTCAATACGTGACCAGATTTTTTTCATACTGAAATAGACTAAAATTGTTAACACTGATAAATATATAATCACCCTAAAACCTAGTTTATGTCTTGCCTCTAAATGCGGTTCAGCTGTCCACTGTAAAAATGTTGTTACATCTTTGGCCATTTGGTCTACTGTTGCTTTTGTTCCATCTGAATACTCTACAATGTCATCATCCAGAGGAGATGCCATTTTAATTTTATTTCCATACATATATTTATTGTAATAGACACCATCATCAAGCTCCATACCTGCAGGTGGTTCATCGTAGCCCATTAATACTGAATAAATATAGTTTGCTCCACCACCTCTTGCTTTTACAAGCACTGACATGTCTGGTGGATAAGCCCCTCCATTAGCGGCAATTGCTTCCTGAACATTTGCATAAGGCATTACAAATTTATCAGACAATTTAGCTGGTCTTTCAAACATTTCTCCATCACTATTTGGTCCATCTGTTACTTCAAAATTTGAGGCAATTGCCTTCGCCTCAAGTTCTGTAAACTCTGGTCCGCCTTTTTCTGCAAGGTTTCTATAACTTAAATGTTTAAGCGAGTGGCATGAAGCACAGACTTCTGTATAGACCTGATAACCTCTTTGCAAAGAGGCTCTATCGAATTTACCAAAGAAGCTTTTAAAAGACCAATCAACTTTTAATAATTCTTGTTGTTCACCCGCAGCATTCGCTCTAGAAAAAATTAATGATGAAATTATAAAAAATAGGAAGGTTAATTTTAAAAAGATCTTCACAGTTTCTCTTTAAAATCTGAATTATTTTTAGCCATCGCCATATCAGCAGATCCGCCCAATACAGGCTCAGTTATACTCAGAGGTAATGGAATAGTTTTTTCCTTCATGCCAAGGAAAGGCAGAATTATTAAAAAATGTGCAAAATAATAGGCTGTTGCCACTCTTGCTATTAATAAATATAAACCCTCTGCTGGCATTGCTCCCACATAACCAAGTATTAATACATCAGCTACTAAAAACCAGTAGAACTGCTTGTATATAGGTCTAAAAACAGTTGATCTAACTTTAGAAGTATCTAGCCAAGGTAAAATCACTAATACAAATATTGCAGCAAACATTGCTATTACTCCAAGCAATTTATCGGGGACTGATCTTAAGATTGCATAAAATGGCAACAAGTACCATTCAGGTACAATGTGAGCAGGTGTGACTAGCGGGTTTGCCTCAATGTAGTTGTCCGCATGACCCAAAATATTAGGTGAAAAAAATACAAAGAATGCAAATATTAATAAAAATATCAAAAGTGCAAATGCATCTTTAATCACAATATATGGATGAAATGGAACTGTATCTTTAGATGGTTTTTTTATGTCTATTCCAATAGGATTATTATTTCCAGGTACATGTAATGCCCAAATGTGAAGCACAACTAGTCCTAAAATTAAAAAAGGAAACAGATAGTGTAAGCTAAAAAATCTCGTTAAAGTTGGATTATCAACTGAGTAACCCCCCCAAAGCCAATTAGTGATACTTTCACCTACTAAAGGAATGGCGCTAAATAAGTTTGTAATTACTGTTGCACCCCAGAAACTCATTTGTCCCCAAGGAAGAACATACCCCATAAATGCAGTTGCCATCATAAGGAAATAAATCAACATACCTATAATCCAAATTACTTCTCTTGGTGATTTATATGAACCATAATACAAAGATCTAAAAATATGAATATAAACAGCTAAGAAAAACATAGATGCTCCATTTGCATGTACGTATCTTATTAACCAACCATAATTTACATCTCTCATTATGTGTTCTACGCTCTGAAACGCTAAATCAGCATGCGCTACGTAATGCATACCCAAAACAATACCTGTAATTATTTGAGTGATTAAGCAAAAAGTAAGAATTCCACCAAATGTCCACCAGTAATTTAAATTTTTAGGAGTAGGATAATCTGTTAAATGGTTTGCAAGTGTTAGTAATGGAAGTCTATCATTAAACCATTTTCCAACTTTTGATTTAGGTGTGTATTCGTGATCGCTCATAAAATTTTCTATCCAATTTTAATAGTGTTGCTATTTACAAATTCGTATTTTGGTACTTCCATATTTGTAGGTGCCGGTCCTTTTCTAATTCTTCCAGATGTATCGTAGTGTGAACCATGACATGGACAAAACCATGCTCCATAATCTCCTTTATCATTTAAAGGTACACATCCAAGGTGGGTGCATACTCCTAACATTACAAGCCACTCTGGATTTTTTGCTCTATCCTCATCTTTTTCAGGATGTTTCAATTCACTTAGATCAACAGCTCTCGCACTATCAATTTCATCTTGAGTTCTTCTTTTTATAAAAACTGGTTTACCTCTCCATAAAACAGTTATCGATTGACCAGGCTCAACAGCGCTTATGTCTACTTCTGTGCTTGCTAGGGCTTTAACTGAAGCATCTGGGTTCATTTGATCAACTAATGGCCAAACAACCGCGCCGACCCCTACCGCACCTGCTGCCGTTGTTGCGGTTACTATAAAATCTCGTCTATTTGGCTTCTTTTTTTCTGAATCGGACATTTATTATTATTTTAATTTTTTCTTAATATATGATTTCATATATGAAGAAAAACGTTATTTTTCCATGGTAACAATGACACACAAAAAAACAAAAACGATGCCTAAAATAGCACTTTACGAGCCTGATATACCACAAAATACGGCTGCGATAGCTCGAACTTGTTCTTGCCTTGGGGCTGTTCTTGAGATTATAGAGCCTTGTGGATTTTTACTAAATGACAAACGCTTCAAAAGAGTTGTGATGGACTACCTGGATGAAAAATTGATGAAGATTTACAAAAGTTCAGATGAATTTTTTGAAGCAAAAAAGAATGATAGAGTAGTTCTGATGACCACTAAGGCCAGTAAAATTTATACTGAATTTAAATTTAGATACAATGACACATTACTATTTGGAAGAGAAAGTGCTGGTGTTCCAGATGAGGTTCATAAAAGGCTCGAGAATAGGATAAAAATACCAATGATTGAAAAAAAAAGATCCTTGAACCTCGCATCTTCAGTTGCAATAGTATTGTCAGAAAATATAAGACAATCAAATATCTATGGATCAAACGATTAAAAAAAAACTAGCTCGAAATTGGTTTAAGACTTTACAAGAAGTAATTTGTCAAGAAATTGAGGAATTAGAAGCGAAAAAAAATATCTTCAAAATTAAAAATTGGGAAAGAGGTAAAAACTCAAATGAAGGTGGGGGCCAATTTAGAATTTTAGAAAATGGAAAGATTTTTGAAAAAGTAGGTGTAAATTTTTCAGAAGTGTATGGAAAATTTTCAAAAGAATTTAGAAACAGAATTCCTGGGGGAGATAAAAATCCAAACTTTTGGGCAGCGGGTATATCAGTAGTAATGCATATGAAAAACCCTCATGTTCCTGCTATGCATTTTAACACTAGATATATTTATACTTCTCATGGATGGTTTGGTGGAGGGATGGATGTTACACCTTGCCTGAAAGATAAAAGTTTAGAAAAATGGTTTCATAATGAATTAAAGAAATCTTGTGA
>CACFTO010000018.1 GCA_902569245.1 uncultured Pelagibacteraceae bacterium
ATGATCGATGTACTTTTAAACTCTCTTTCCTCTATCGGAAATTGATATTTTAATCCTAAAAGTGATTCATTTATTTTAGCAACTTGACATAATTCATTTGCTGATTTTGGATAAAAACCTTTTGCTATATCCCAAGAGTAATAAAGCCATACTAGTAGTATTGCAGCACTTCCAACAATAACCCAATGAGTTCCACCTTTAGCTCTTTCAGGATTTCCAAATACAGCATCAACTTTCTCAGTTTGTATTAATCTTCTGCCGTACATAATGCATCCAATTATGGATACAAATATAAGTATGGTTATTATTTGAGTTAACATTTAGTTTTCTTTTCCCATAATTTCCTCTTCCATATTCCAAATCATAGATAAAATTTCTTCACGTTTAGATGAAAATTCTTTATTTTTTTTAATTTCTCTTAAATCTTCCTTTAAACCCATTTCTGCAAAAGGTAGATTGTATTCTTTATGTATCCTTCCTGGTCTTGGCGCCATTACATATAGTCTTTCACCAAGTAATAACGCTTCCTCAACAGAGTGAGTAATTAAGATGATAGTTTTTCCTGTCTCTTTCCAAATTTTAAGAACCAAAGATTGCATCTTTTCTCTAGTTAACGCATCTAACGCACCTAATGGCTCATCCATTAATATTAAATCAGGATCATTTATTAGACATCTGGCAAGAGCCACTCTTTGCTGCATTCCACCTGATAATTGATAGGTAGGAGTATTACCAAATCCTTTTAAGCCAACAATTTCTAGCCATTCATCCACTCTTTTAGCAGTTTTTATTGGATCTTCTTTTTTCATCCTAAGTCCAAAATCAACATTTTCAGCAACTGTTAACCACTCAAATAAAGCTCCTTGTTGGAAAACCATTCCTCTTTCAACTCCTGGACCATTAATTTCATTGCCAGCCAAAACAATAGAGCCTGAAGTAGGTCTCAAAAACCCTGCAGCAATATTTAAAAGAGTAGTTTTTCCACATCCTGAAGGACCAAGAACAGTGAGAAGTTCTCCTTTTTTTAAAGTAAAATTTACATCCTTTAATGCGTGAACAGTTTCTCCTTTGGGAGTTTTAAAAATCATATTTAAATCTTTGGAAACTAAGTCACTCATAGAAACTTTATATAAAACTTATATTAAAAAAAATAGGCGCTAAATAATTAGCGCCTATTAAATTTGTTTTACTCTTTAATATTATAAAGGTAAAAAACTAGTATCAACGGCACCGCCTGGAGTTCCCATACCTTTTAGGAATCCATCAAGATTACCGCTCTCCATTGACTGTTTAGTCTCTTCTGGAGTAAGAAATTTAAATCCACTTAAAGTTTCTTTCATGTCAGCAACTTTCATTTCTGAAGCTTTAGACATTGAATTCATATCGCTTTTACCAGCTCTATATCTGTCATTTGCTTCATGAGTTACTTCTATAAAAGTTCTAAGCATACCTGGATTTTCTTTCATGAATTTGTCAGTTACAGATGTAATATCTATACCTAAGATACCAGCATCTCTTGCTTCTTGAACTGTTAAAAGTCTTGAACCAACTGCAACTGCAGCTTTGATAGAATTTCCACCAAATAAACATGCCATCACAACATCACCACTTACTAATGCAGCAGCACCTTCTTCAGGATCCATTTGAATTATATCCATTTTACTTCTGTCAGCTCCAACAACTTTCATACTTTCGTCAAAGACGTACTCAGCCATAGTTCCAAGTGGAACTGCAACTTTTTTACCTTCTAATTCAGAACCGTTTGCTTTTGTAATTCCAGAAGCATTTGATGTAACACAAGTTGTTCCGCCCATTCCATATTCCATTGCAATATCAACTAATTTGATAGGTGCATTAGATTTTACAGC
This sequence comes from uncultured Pelagibacteraceae bacterium, assembly GCA_902569245.1. Classification (GTDB taxonomy): domain Bacteria; phylum Pseudomonadota; class Alphaproteobacteria; order Pelagibacterales; family Pelagibacteraceae; genus Pelagibacter. The sequence goes on from CACFTO010000018.1 coordinate 1,869, forward strand.
ATTAATAAAAGGTACTAAACCTTGAGAATAAGAAATATCAATATCCCCAGCTAGCATTGCATCAGTCATAGCTCCACCGTTAGTGAAGTTAGTCCATTTTACTGGAACTCCTAGTGCTTTAGCAAAATTCTTTTTTTGCATGTCCTCTAAATTTGGACTTGGCCATTCTAGAAAGTAAGCAACTCTTACTTCATTTGCAGCAGCATTTGCAGCTGAAATTGACAAGTTAAGAGCGAATAAACTTCCTAAAATAAAGCTAATTAGTTTCTTCATTTTATCTCCTTAATTAAATTTAATTACCCTTATTTAAGTTCAATTTTGATTATAAGTAAATGTATTTTGTAAGCATATTAATCATAGGTGATTTGAAGATGTCTAAAATGGGTTCAACTATTGGTTGTAATTAATATTACGTAATGACATACTAATAATGCATAGAAATTATTTTCTATTTTTTTATTTTAGTCTATGAGAGAGTGATAATAACAATTTAAAAATTTTTTATGAGTTCAGAAAAGCCACAAATACCTAATTCTTTAAATGAGCATTGGATGCCATTCTCTTCAAATAGAGATTTTAAAGCAAACCCAAGATTAATAGTTGAAGCAAAAGGTGTTTATTTAAAAAATCACCATGGAAAAACACAAATTGATGCAAGTTCAGGATTATTTTGTAATCCATTAGGTCACGGTAGAGAAGAAATTATTGAGGCGATAACTAAACAATTAAGAACAGTCGACTATGCACAACCATTCCAACAAGGATTTGGTGGCTCGTTTGAATTAGCGACACGAATTTCAAAACACACACCTGGAAACTTAAATAGAATTTTTTATACTATTTGTGGATCAACTGCTGTTGAGACAGCAATAAAAATTTCAGTTGCATATCACAAAGCTAGAGGAGAAGGACAGAGATTTAGATTTGTAGGAAGAGAAAGAGCTTACCATGGCATGAATATTGGAGCAACATCAGTTGGTGGTATGATCAACAATGTTAAAACATTTGCGAGTGTTTTAATGCCAGGGGTTGTTCATATGAGACATACTCATTTACCTGAACATAAATTTGTATCAGGTCAGCCAGAAACGGGAGCAGAAATTGCAGATGATTTAGAGAGAATTTGTACAAACTTTGGATCAGAAAATATTGCTGCATGCATAGTTGAGCCGATTGCAGGATCAACAGGAACACTTGTTCCACCAAAAGGATATTTACAAAGATTAAGAGAAATTTGTGACAAACAGGGAATCCTTTTGATTTTTGATGAAGTAATTACTGGATGGGGAAGAACAGGTTCTCCGTTTGCATCACAAGAATATGGTGTTACTCCAGATATTATTACAATGGCAAAAGCAACAACAAATGGAATAAGTCCTTTAGGCGCCGTTGCTTGTAAAGAAGAAATCTATGATGCAGTAATGGATGCATCACCTCATGGGTCAGTTGAATTATTTCATGGCTATACATATTCTGGAATTCCTGTCTCTGTAGCAGCTGGATTAGCAGTACAAGATATATTTGAAAAAGAAGATATATTTAATAGAGCTAAAAATTTAGCTCCATACTTCCAAGAAGGATTGATGTCATTAAAGGATATTGATGTTGTCGATAACATCAGAGGATATGGAATGATGGGTGGAATAGATATTAAAATGGATAAAAAACCTGGAGCAGCTGGATTTACATGTTTTAAACATTGTTATGATGCAGGTGTTAACTTCAAAGCAACAGGTGATTGTTTAATTATTGCGCCAATGTTTATTTGCGAGAAAAAACATATAGATGAAATAATTGATAAATTAAGAACTGGAATTACGAATTATTCTAAAAGTAAAAAAAATTAATTCACTTATATGAAAATAGGTGTTCCTAAAGAGATAAAACCTCAAGAAAATAGAATTGGTTTAACGCCTGATAGTGTAAAAACACTTACCTCAAATGGTCATGAAGTTTTAGTTGAAAATGACGGTGGTTTTGAAGCTGGCTTTGATAACAATCAATATAAATCTGCAGGAGCTAAAATAATTGATAAGGCAGATGATATTTTTAATGATGCAGAGATAATTGTAAAAGTTAAAGAACCTCTTTCAAATGAAGTAAAAATGTTAAGAGAAAATCAAATTGTTTTTACTTATCTGCATTTAGCTGCAGCTAAAGAGTTAACAAAAGGTTTGGTAGACTCTAAAGCTGTTTGTATCGCTTATGAGACAGTAACTGATAATAATGGCAGACTACCTTTATTAGCACCTATGAGTGCCGTTGCTGGAAGAATGTCAGTTCAGGCAGGTGCACATTGTTTAGAAAAAAATCAAAAAGGCAGAGGTATTTTATTAGGAGGCGCTCCAGGTGGAGAGCCTGCGGAAGTGGTAATTCTTGGTGGAGGAGTTGTTGGAGAAAATGCTGCAATTATTGCAACTGGAATGAGAGCAAAAGTTCACGTTGTAGATAAGTCAGAGGCAAGACTTAAACAATTATCAGAAATGTTTGGTGATAAAATTATTCCCCAGCTAAGTGATAAAACTGATTTAGAAAAATTAATTTCAGAATGCGATTTATTAGTTGGAGGAGTTTTAATTCCAGGAGCAGAAGCACCAAAATTAGTTACTAAAAATATGATTAAGAATATGAAACGAGGATCAGTAATAGTTGATGTTGCAATTGATCAAGGTGGATGTGTAGAGACTAGTAAACCTACAACTCATGCTGAACCAACTTATATAGTTGATGATATTGTTCATTACTGTGTAGCAAATATGCCAGGTGGTGTCCCTAGAACATCAACTATCGCATTAAATAATGCCACGCTTCCTTTTTTAAATAGATTAGCTAGAGATGGTTATTATAAAGCTTTAAAAGATGATCCAAATTTCTTAGCTGGCTTAAATGTCCACAAGGGCGAAGTAACGTACAAAGCAGTTGCAGATGTTTTTGGATATAATTATTTAAGTGCTGGTGAGGCTTTAAATTAATTAATCAAACTAGTTATCTTTTTTTCAATATTTTTACTGATAATTTGAACACCTTTAGGATTTGGATGCATTCCATCCTCTAGATTTAGCTCTGGCTTCAAGGCAACACCTTCCAGAAGAAAAGGTATAAAAGTTAAGCTATATTTATCAGAAAGGTTAGAATAAATTATATTAAATTTATCCCTGTATTCTTTACCATGACTTTCAGGGGCAATCATACCTGCTAATATAATTTTAATATTTTTATCAATTATAATTTTAATTATTTTCTCTAAATTTTCTTTAGTCTCGTTTGGCTTGATACCTCTTAACATATCATTTGCACCTAAACCCAAAACCAAAATATCAATATTCTTTTCAGATAGAGTCCAGTTTATTCTATTTAAACCTCCTGCAGTTGTATCACCTGAGACACTTGCATTTATAATTCTGACATCTAATCCATTATTCGTTAAATTTTTTTGGAGCACTGTAGACAAATGATCTTTTTTATTAAGTCCATATCCAGCCATCAAACTATCTCCAAATAAAACAACTTTATTCTCAGCATTTACCCCAAATGCAACTAGACATAATATAATTATTTTAATAATACATTTTTTAAACATGACTAAACTTCTTAAACTAACAGATGTGAACTTAAACTATAATACTGATAACAATCTTATAAATGTTTTACAAGATGTAAGCTTTGAAGTTGATTATAAGGAAACAATATCTGTAGTAGGAGAAAGTGGGTCAGGAAAGACAAGCTTAATAATGTTGATAGGTGGTTTGGAAAAAGCATCTTCAGGAAAAATTGAGTTTAAAGACTTTGAGATTTCAAGTTTAAAAGAAGATGAAATTTCAGAGATAAGACGAAAGGATATTGGCATTGTTTTTCAATCATTCTATTTAATACCCAATTATACAGCTATAGAAAATGTGAGTTTAGCATTAGAAATTAATAAAATTAAAGATCCGATTAATAAAGCAAAAGAAATTCTACATAAATTTGGCCTTGGAAAAAGGTTAAACAATTTACCCAGTCAATTATCTGGAGGAGAGCAGCAGAGAGTAGCAATTGCACGTTCAATTATTATGAAGCCTGAATTAATTTTAGCAGATGAGCCTACTGGAAATTTAGATAGTGAAAACTCTGAGCTAATCTCAAAC
>CACFTO010000019.1 GCA_902569245.1 uncultured Pelagibacteraceae bacterium
AATAAGTAATGAATCAAAATTTTGTATGTTAGCACCCTTTATATCTGTATTTAAATTATCACCAATACATAATATTTTTTTGTTATTTACATCTGCCGAAATTTCATAAACAGGTGGATACGGTTTACCAAAATAAATCACCTCACCTTCAATTTCTTCAAATGATTTTGCAATAGAGCCTGCGCAATATTCTCTTTTGTCGCCTCGATCAACTATTAAATCAGGGTTAGTGCATATCATTTTTTTAGTTATATGTTTTGATAAAAGATTTTTGTAATACTCTAGGTCATCTTCATGTTCTTCAAAAAGACCTGAACATAATAAATAATCCGAGTCGTCTATATTAAGCACCTTATTATCTTCAAAAGTTTTAAATAAATCAAAATCTCTTGGTGGTCCTAAGTGAAAAAATTTTTTATTGTTGAAATTTTCTAAAAGATATCTTTTTGAAGCTTCTCCAGATGTGAAAACTGTATCAGAAAAATCATTCAACCCCATTTTTTTTAGAGTATTAATTACTGTCAGGTTGGGTCTTGGAGCATTTGTCAATAATATGAATTTTTTTTCATTATTAGATAATTCATTTAAAACTTTGACAGCATTCTCATGTAGCTTTACTCCGTTGTGTACTACACCCCAGATATCTATGAAAAATAAGTCATATTCACTGAAGATTGATTTTAAGCCTGATTCATCTAAATTTTTACTCATATTTCAGATATAGCTTAAAAATCTAATAAATTCTTGAATTTTCTCATTTATAAATTTGAGGCCAGATCTTGAAATAATAGTCACATGCATCTATATGAACACTAATTTAAAGGAGTAAATATGAAGTTTAAACCGTTACACGATAGAGTTTTAATCGAAGTTTTAGACAGCAGCGAAAAAACTGCTGGTGGAATTATCATCCCTGATTCTGCGCAAGAGAAACCACAAGAAGGTAAAGTAGTTGCTGTTGGTGGTGGATCAAAAACTGAGGATGGAAAAATTATACCGATGGATGTTAAAGTTGGTGACAAAGTTCTTTTTGGAAAATGGTCAGGAACTGAAGTTAAAATTGATGGTAAAGAATACAGCATAATGAAAGAATCAGACATTATGGGTATCTCTACTTCTAAATAAATTAATAAAAGGAGAGTTTAATAATGGCAAAAATAGTAAAATTCGATTCAGATGCTAGATCAGCAATGCTGAAGGGAGTAGATATACTTGCAAACACAGTTAAGGTTACTCTTGGCCCCAAAGGTAGAAATGTTGTTATAGACAAAGCTTATGGTGCACCAAGAACAACGAAAGATGGTGTATCAGTTGCTAAAGAAATCGACCTAGATGATAAATTTGAAAATATGGGTGCCCAAATGGTTAAAGAAGTTGCAAGCAAAACAAATGATGAAGCAGGTGACGGTACTACTACTGCAACTATTCTGGCTCAAGCTATTGTAAAAGAAGGTTGTAAGTATGTTACAGCTGGTATGAATCCTATGGATGTTAAAAGAGGAATTGATGCTGCAGTAGAACAAGTTAAAAATACTCTTATATCTTCAGCTAAAAAAGTTAAAGATAGTGACGAAATTGCTCAAGTTGGAACTATTTCTTCTAATGGAGATAAAGAAATAGGAAACATGATTGCTAAAGCTATGCAAAAAGTTGGTAACGAAGGTGTTATCACCGTTGAAGAAGCAAAAAGTATTGAAACAGAACTTGATGTCGTTGAAGGTATGCAGTTTGATAGAGGATATTTATCACCATACTTTGTTACAAATGCTGAAAAAATGACAACAGAGTTAGAAAATCCATTAATTCTTTTACACGAAAAGAAATTAACTAATCTTCAACCTATGGTTCCGCTACTTGAGGCAGTTGTTCAAGCAGGTAGACCTTTAATGATAATTTCAGAGGACGTAGAAGGTGAAGCATTGGCAACATTAGTTGTAAATAAATTAAGAGGTGGACTTAAAGTTGTAGCAGTTAAAGCTCCAGGTTTTGGAGATAGAAGAAAAGCTATGCTAGAGGACATTGCGATTTTAACTGGTGGACAAGTTATCTCTGAAGATCTTGGAATAAAATTGGAAAATGTTAAAATTACTGATCTAGGTTCAGCTAAAAGAGTAAAAGTTGATAAAGAAAATAGTACGATTGTAAGTGGTACTGGAAAAAAATCTGACATCGAAGCAAGATGTGATCAAATTAAACAACAAGTTGAAGAAACTTCGTCAGATTATGATAGAGAAAAACTTCAAGAAAGACTTGCTAAATTAGCTGGAGGTGTTGCAGTTATCAAAGTTGGTGGTGCAACAGAAGTAGAAGTTAAAGAGAAAAAAGACAGAGTTGAAGATGCTTTAAATGCTACAAGAGCAGCTGTTGAAGAAGGAATAGTTGTTGGTGGTGGATGTGCGCTTCTTTATGCTTCTCAAGATCTGGATAAATTAAAAGTCAAAGGTTCAGATCAAAAAGCAGGTGTTGAAATTGTTAAAAGTGCATTAGAAGCACCTATAAGACAGATAACAACAAATGCTGGTGTCGACGGTTCAGTTATAGTAGGCAAACTTTTAGAAGCTAATAAATCTTCTCAAGGATATGACGCTCAAACAGAACAATACGTTGACATGTTTAAAGAAGGTATTATTGATCCTGTTAAAGTTGTAAGAACAGCTTTACAAGATGCAGCTTCAATTTCTGGATTATTAGTAACAACTGAGGCAATGGTTGCTGATAAACCTGAAGAGAAGGATGCTGCTGCTGGAGGAATGCCTCCAGGAGGAATGGGCGGCATGGGCGGCATGGGCGGCATGGGAATGTAACCCAAAAAGTCTAACTAAAAAATTTAAAAGGGCAGATTATTCTGCCCTTTTTTTTTGTTTTCAATTAAAAGTATAAATGTATAAGAACCTCAACCATGAATAATAATATTCGAAACATCACTATCATTGCTCACGTTGATCATGGAAAAACGACACTGATTGATAATTTGATGAAACAAAGTGGTTCTTTTAGAGACAACGAAGTAGTTGATGAAAGATTAATGGATTCTGGAGAGCTGGAAAAAGAAAGAGGAATTACAATTCTTGCTAAGCCTACTTCGATTAATTGGAAAGATACTAGAATAAATATTATTGATACTCCTGGCCATAGAGATTTTGCAGCAGAAGTTGAAAGAGTTTTAAGTTTAGCAGATGGTGCATTATTGTTAGTAGACTCTGCAGAAGGCGTTATGCCTCAAACAAAATTTGTATTAAGCAAAGCATTAAAACAGGGATTAAAACCAATTGTAGTAATAAATAAATTAGACAAAAGTGATCAAAGGGCTGATGAAGTTTTAAATGAGACTTTTGATTTATTTGTTAGTTTGGATGCTAATGAAGAGCAATTAGATTTTCCAGTATTATACGCAAGTGGAAGGTCTGGTTGGGCATCTAAAGATATTGATGGACCGAGAGAAAATCTTAATCCGCTATTAGATTTAGTTTTGGATCATGTAAAACCCTCTCAATTTGATAGATCAAAACCATTTGCAATGCTATCGACGCTACTTTATGCTGATAACTTTTTGGGCAGAAGCTTAGTAGGAAGAATTTCACAAGGGACGGCAAAAGCAAATCAACAAATTAAAGCAATCAATTTAGAAGGTGAAAAAGTAGATGAAGGTAGACTTACAAAGATCTTTAGATATGAGGGTACAAAAAAAGTGCCCATTGAAGTTGGAGAAGCTGGAGATATCGTAGTTATAGCTGGATTAGAAAAAGCAAATGTAGCAGATACTATTTGTGATTTAGAGGTAAATGAACCAATTGAGGCAACACCGATCGATCCACCAACAATGTCGATAAAAATCACAGTAAATAGCTCACCATTAGCAGGGACTGAGGGTAAAAAATTAACAAGTACCCAGATTAGAGATCGTCTACTTTTAGAAGCTCAAAACAATGTTGGAATTTCTTTCTCAGAAAACGCAAACAAAGATGCATTTGAGATAAGTGGAAGAGGAGAATTAATGCTCGAAATATTACTAACACAAATGAGACGTGAGGGTTTTGAGATGACTGTAAGCCCTCCTAAAGTTTTATTTAAAACTGACGAAAATTCAAAAAAGTTAGAACCCATTGAAGAAATTACTATGGATTTAGATGAAGAATATTCATCAAGGATTATAGATTCTATGAATAGAAGAAAGGGTAAATTAATTGAATTAAAAGATACTGGAAAGAATAAAAAAAGACTAATTTTTCATGCACCAACAAGAGGTTTAATGGGATACACAAGTAGATTTTTAACTTTAACAAAAGGAACAGGTGTTATTAACAGAATTAGCAGAAAAATATAAATCAGAGGGTATGACCGCTTATTCAAAAATTCAACAGCATGAATTTGCTAGAGAAAAAGATGGATACACAAGTGTGAAACATCAAAGAGAAGTAGGTACATCTTATTTTGATGCAGTTTCAAATACAATAAGCTCAGGCAAAAGCTCAACTACAGCAATGGAAGGCTCAACTGAGTCAGAACAGTTTTAGATGATAGATTAATGTTTACTAGTGGTCTTCTATTAATAGTAAGCTATCTTTTATTTAAATACACGGTTCAATGGATTCAGTATTATAATCAAACCGATCCTAGGATGCCTGATTCAATATGGCGATATACTTGTGATTATAAAGTTATTGGCATAAGAGATATCTGTGACTTAGATGATAAGCCATTTGTAAGACAAAGACGGAAAAGAGATAAAATTGTTACAATAATGTATTTTATTGTCGTCCTTGCTTTTGTATTTTCTATGTATTTTATGGCTAGTTTATTAGGACTAATTCTTTAATTTTTGAATCTGATCCCATGCTGAATTTACAGCTCTCATTTTAGCTTTGCTCTCATCTATTACTTCTTGAGGAACGCCTTTACTTAATAAGATATCAGGGTGATGCTCTTTGCTAAGTTTTATATACCGTTTTCTTATTTCTTCGAGTGAGTCATCAGGCTTACTCTCTAAAACAATATAAGGATTAAGTTTGTCTGATGACTTTCTACTTTCTTTAATGCCGTTAATTTGAGTCTGATTTAATCCAAAAATTCTTGCTATATCTTCTATCATTATTACTTCATTGTCACTTACGTGACCGTCAGCTTCAGCAATATAAAAAAGAGTGTTAATTACTTCCTCTAATACATTCATATTTCCTCTATAAACTTCTGCAATTTGTTTTGCATATGGTTCATACCCGGTGCTTTCTTCTTTAGCTTTATTAAAAATTTTACCAACCTGATCTAATTCACTCTCAGGTATTTTTAATTTATCTTTAACTGCAATTAATTCTTCACGACTAACTTGTCCATCTGCTTTACTTAGCTTTGCTGATAAAACAATTAAAGAGAGCGCAAATATTTGTTGAGGCTGTGCAAAAGATCTAAATCCACCACCTGATCTAGCTCTTGACATTTTTCCACCAATTAAGGATCCCAAAAGCATACCGAAGGGTCCACCAATAGAAAAACCTAGCATTCCACCAATTATGCTTCCCCATATTGCCATTATTCAAAACTCCTTAATCTATATTCCCAGTTTCCCATATTATTATAAGTCACTTTTAATAT
>CACFTO010000020.1 GCA_902569245.1 uncultured Pelagibacteraceae bacterium
TTTAGTTTATAAAATCAACAGTCTTGATCTTCAAAACAGATTAGGATTTACAGCAAATTCTCCAAGGTGGGCTATAGCTCATAAATTTTCAGCAGAAAGTGCATTTTCTTTGGTAACTGATATAAATATTCAGGTAGGTAGAACAGGTGCGTTAACACCAGTAGCAAGAATAAAACCAGTAAATATTGGAGGAGTAGTAGTATCGAACGCAACACTGCACAACGAGGATGAGATAATAAGAAAGGATATAAGGCTTGGTGATACCGTGAAAGTAGAAAGAGCAGGAGATGTTATTCCTCATGTTGTTTTAGTTGATCTTAAAAAAAGAGATAAAAGTTCAAAAAAATTTATTTTTCCAAAAAAATGCCCATGTGGTTTTGACACAATAAAAGAGTTTAATAAAATCACAAAAAAATATGATGCAGTAAGAAGGTGTCCAGATAGAGGATTTGAGTGTGAAAAAATTGCAGTAGAAAAAATTAAACATTTTATTTCAAAAGAGGCTCTAAATATTGATGGTTTAGGCAAAAAAGTTGTAGAAAAGTTTTGGGATCTTAATTTAATAAGATTTCCACAAGATATTTTTAATTTAGATTATAATAAAATATCTAATCTAGAAGGTTGGGGTGATCTTTCAGTCTCAAATTTAAAATATTCAATAGATCAATCAAAAAAAGTTTCTTTAGATAGATTTCTTTACTCTATAGGTATTAGACATATTGGGATTGAAAATGCAAAACTTTTAGCAGAATATACAAAGTCAATAACAAATTTTTTAAATTATATAAGAAATAAAAAATTAAATGAATTTTTAAATATTGATGGAATTGGTGAAACTCAAATTAATTCCTTAAAAATGTTTTTTGAAAATAAATCGAATTTTAGAATAGTTGAAAAATTGTCTTCAGTATTAAATGTTTATGATACAAAAATAAATAAAGATGGCAAACTATTAAACAATACATTTATGTTTACCGGAAGATTGGTCAATATGAGTAGAGCTGAAGCAAAATCCTTAATTGAGGAAAATTCAGGATCTGTTGTAAGTTCAGTAAATAAAAAATTAAAATACTTGATAATTGGTGATAAGCCTACAAAACGAAAAGTAGAACAAGCTAAGGAATTAGGAATAAAAATTTTATCCCAAAAAGAATGGCTTAATTTACTAGATTAAGCTGGCTAACCATTTTTTTTCGTTTTTGTTTAAAAATGGTGAAATATTATTGTAAACCTCAAAGTGATACTTAAATAAATAATCTTTTTCCTTTTTATTAAGCATTTTAAAATTAATTAGGTCAGTATCGATTGGTGCCATTGTTAAATTTTCAAATAAAAGCTTAGATTTAATTCTTTTAATAAAAACCAAGTTTTCAATTCTTATTCCAAAATCATTTTTTTTATAAAAACCGGGTTCATTACTTAAAACCATTCCTTCTTTCAGTTGTACGTGATTATTTTTTGATATTCCTTGTGGTCCTTCATGAACATTAAGAAATGCTCCAACTCCATGACCAGTTCCATGACGATAATCTAGACCAATAGAATTAAGGCTCTTTCTAGCAATTCTATCAATATTATGGCCATTTCTCTCTTTATTTATATCTGTAAGGGCAACAGCAATATGACCTTTCAAAACCCTAGTAAATATATCTTTAACTTTATTTGAAACGTTAGAAAAACATACTGTCCTAGTTACATCTGTTGTTCCCCACTTATATTGACCACCAGAATCAACTAGCAGTAAATCATCCTTCCTTAACTTTCTATTTGAAAATTTATCAGATCTATAATGTATAATTGCTCCATTTGGTCCAGATCCAGCAATTGTATCAAAGCTTGGGTACAAATAGTTTTTTCTTCTTTTTCTAAAACTTTCTAGTTTTCTTTCAATTTTTTTCTCTGTTAGATTCTTTATATTAAGATTTTTAATCCAATATAAGAATTTTGTTAAAGCAACACCATCTTCAATATGTGCATTAATCATATTTTTAATTTCAATTTTATTTTTTAAAGATTTTAAATTATAAATAGGGTCTTCTCGGTTGACTATCTTAAATTTATAGCTGATTAAGCCTTCTTCAAAAATAGAACAAGTTTTACCATCAATACAAAAATTCCCATTTTTTAATCTGATTAAACAATTTAAAATTTTACCTTCTTCAAAAAAATAGATTTTCAATTCTTTTAGACTTAATTTTATTTTTTTAATTTTGTTTTGATTTGAAAAAAAATAGATTTTTCTATCTTTTGTTATGATCATTTTGCAATTAGCAACAGGAGAATTTGGAAGGTCTCTACCTCTGATATTTAGAAGCCAACAAATATTTTCACCTGAACTAATAAATGTATAATCAATTTTCTTTTTTTTCATAATTTGAATTAATCGATTAATCTTTCTATTTACACCTTCACCCGCCACAACACGATCTAAGCTAAAAAATGGATAATCACTTTCAGTCTTATTTTTATTTTCAAATTTAATATTCAAAGGAACTAAATTGTAATTTCCACCAAAATATTTTTTTAGAGTTGACCAAGTAAAGAGATTAGGATCGTATCCAATTTTTATTTTTTTCTTTAAAATATCTTTAGGCCAAACATAAGGAATTTCACAAATTTTAAATTTTTCCCCTGATTCTTTCTCTGCTTGGATAGTATATCTACCATCAACAAATAAATATTTTTTATTTTTCAAAAAAATTGCAAAGCCTGCAGAACCTGAGAATTTTGTAATTGATTTTAGATTATTTAATTTAGAATATTCAGTAAAATAACTATCATTTTTTGGCAAGATATATCCATCCAAATTATTTGAAAAGATAATATTATTTATTTCATCACTCATTTTAATTTTTTTTGATATCGTATCCAACCAGGACTTCTAATCTCACTATCACTATTGAAATCTATATCTTGGTTAAATTCAAAATCTTCCTCTTTTTCATCTACAAAATTGTTATTTTTTTTAATATATTCATCTGGTAGCTCGTCCACAAACCTTGATGCCATACTATCTATCCAGTCTCCTTGATAAAATCTGTTCATAGAAAATGATATTTTAGCAAGCTTTTTAGCCCTGGTAATAGCAACATATGCCAATCTTCTCTCCTCTTCTAAACCGCTTTCGCCTTTTTCCTCAATACTTTTCTGATGAGGAAATAAACCTTCTTCCCACCCAGGTAAGAACACAACATCAAATTCTAACCCTTTCGATGCGTGTATTGTCATTAAATTGACTTTTTCACTCTGCCAATCTTGATCTAAGGATGTTGCAAGAGCAACATGTTCTAAAAAACTCTCTAAATTATCAAATTCTTTCATTGCATTTAATAATTCTTTTATATTTTCTAATCTATTTTCATTTTCTATATCTTTCTTATTTTTAAGCATTTCACTATATCCAGATTCATCAAGAATTATTTGTAATAGTTTATTATGATTTATTTTACTCCTTAAATCATTTCTCCATTTAGCTAAAAGATTTAGGAGTGAATTTAAACCTAATTTTGTTTTGGGTTTAATTTTGTTTTGTTCAATTAAATGTTTTGAGGCAACTTCTAGTGAGCATTTATTTAATTTTGCAAAATTATTAATAGCTTTTACAGTTGTATCCCCAATAGATCTTTTTGGGACATTTAAAATTCTCTCAAAGGCCAAATCGTCTTGAGGTTGAAAAACTGTTTTTAGGTATGCAACACAATCCTTTACTTCTGCTCTTTCATAAAATTTAATACCACCAATAATTCTATATGGAACACCAATCTTTAAAAATCTTTCCTCGAATTCTCTTGTTTGAAAAATAGCCCTTACAAGAATTGCAACTTCATTCAATGAAAACTTATTTTTGTAATCTTCAATATTAGAACCTATTTCAGTTGCTTCATCTTTTACATTTCTGAAACAATTTAAAGTTACAAGTTCTCCATCTTCTTGATCTGTAAAAAGTTTTTTTCCAACCCTATTTTGATTATTTTCAATAATATTTGATGCAACATTTAATATATTTTGAGTTGATCTATAATTTTTTTCTAATCTTATTATTTTTGTATTTTCATACACACTTTCAAATTGAAGAAAATTTTTGATTTCCGCACCTCTCCAGCTATATATTGACTGATCATCGTCACCAACACAACAAATATTTTGATTATGTTCTGCTAAATATTTAAGCCATTCACTTTGAATAAAGTTTGTATCTTGATATTCATCGACTAAAATATATTTAAATTTTTTAGAATACATTTTTGATATATCTTTATGTCTTTCAAAGATTTTTACTGTATGTAATATTAAATCACTGAAATCAGCAGCATTTAAATCTATTAGTTTTTGTTGATATATTTTATATATCCCAAGAAAGCTTTTTTCTAATATGTCTTTACGTTTGAGTACAACTTCGTCAGGATAAAAGCCTTTATTCTTCCATTTATCAATTACTGCCAAAATATATCTTGGGGATATTTTTTTTGTATCTATATTCTCAGATTTGCAGATATTTTTTATTAATCTTACTTGGTCATCTTGATCAATAATTGAAAAATTTGATTTTAATCCAGCTGCTTCTGCATGTTTTCTCAATATTTTTGCACTAATTGAGTGAAAGGTGCCTAACCAAGGAAGCCCAGTTGCTTCTTTTCTTAAGAACTTAGAAACCCTTAATTGCATTTCTTTTGCAGCTTTATTTGTAAATGTTACTGCCAAGATTTGATTGGGAAATGCCTTATGTTGTTTAACAATATGGGCAATCCTAGATGTAAGAACCCTTGTTTTTCCAGACCCAGCTCCTGCAACAATCAAAAGAGGTCCGTCTAAATGTAGAACTGCCTCTTCCTGACTTTCATTAAGATTTGTTAAATAATCTAAATTCATCGTTTATTTTTTCTTAATTTAAGCGATATTGGATTAATGATTAAAAAATTGAAAGTAACAACATTTTCTAAATTTATTTTTATATTAATTGCATTGTGTTTTTTATTTGGCATTTATTTATCAATACCAGTTTTATTTAATTATAAAAGCATAGAAAACATCATTGAAAGTAAATTTTATTCTGATTTTGA
>CACFTO010000021.1 GCA_902569245.1 uncultured Pelagibacteraceae bacterium
TTGATAGAAAAGCAAGTTTCTTAATTGGAGATAGAAAAAAAGATATTGATGCAGGAATAAAATCAAAATTAAAAACAATATATATTAAATCAAATTATAATGAGTTAAAACCAAATAACTTTGATTATATGTGTAAAAACTTGCATCAGTCTTTAAAATACATTAAATAATTAGAAAAATGTTCAAAATCAAAATTTATGCTGATGGAGCAGATTATAAATCAATAATAGATCTCAGTAAAAAAAAATATATTTCAGGATTTACAACAAACCCGACATTAATGAGGAAATCTGGAGTTAAAGATTATAAGAAATTTGCTTTAAAAATATTATCTAAAGTAAAGAATAAGCCTATTTCATTTGAAGTATTTTCTGATGATCTGAATGACATGAAAAAAGAGGCTCTTGAGATCAATTCATGGGCCAATAATGTTTATGTAAAAATTCCTTCTTATAATACTAAAGGTAAATCCACAAATACACTCATAAAAGAATTATCAAACTTAGGAATTAAACTTAATGTGACAGCTTTATTTACATATCCACAAGTAAAAAATACAATAAAATCACTCAATAAAGAAGTTCCTTCAATAATATCTATTTTTTGTGGAAGAATAGCTGATACAGGTAGGAACCCCATAAAATTAATGAACAGAATAAAAAAAAATTCTAAAAATTCAAAAAACTCTAAAAATATTGAAATATTGTGGGCAAGCACAAGAGAGTTATATAATATTATTCAAGCTGACAAATCTGGCTTTAATATAATTACGGTACCAAATAATATTCTATCTAAAATGCATATGCTTAATTTTAATTTGGATAATTTAACTTTAGATACAGTAAAAATGTTTAACTCAGATGCTTTAAAATCTAAATTTAAAATAATTTAATTTTTTTAAATGAGTATTGATATTAAAATATCTAAAAAAATTAGATCACCAAAAGAAATAAGAAAATATCTAAGTAATAATAAAAAACTTAAGTCGATAATGTGTCATGGAAATTTCGATCTTGTTCATCCAGGGCATATAAGACATTTATTGTACGCTAAATCAAAAGCAAATATTCTTATAGCTTCATGTACTGCCGATAGATCTATAAAAAAAAATAAATCTACTCCCGTAATTCCTGAAAAGCTAAGAGCTAAAAATTTAGCTTCATTGGAAATGGTAGATTTTGTTATAATTGATGAAAATGAAACTCCTATCAATAATATTAATATTATAAAACCTGATTTATATATTAAAGGGTATGAATATCATTCATTGAAAAATCAAAAAACTTTAGATGAAAAAAAAGCAGTTGAAAAGTATGGCGGAAAGATAATTTTTAGCCCAGGGGATGTAATATATTCGTCAACAAATTTAAAAGAAAAAAATAGCATTAAATTACCAATAGATCGAATGAAAGAAATAATGAATTCTGAAAAATTTGATTTAAAAATTTTATATGATGTAATAAACAAATTCAAAAAAATTAAAGTTCATGTTGTTGGTGATACTATAATTGATGGTTACAATGAGTGTATTTTGCTTGGTCAAACAAATAAAACACCTACTTTTAGCATAAAAAAAACTAATACTAACTTATTTGTTGGAGGAGCAGCAGTGGTGGCAAAACATCTTAAGTCATTAGGTGCAGATGTTACTTTCACCACAGTTCTTGGCAATGATCGTAGGGCTAAATATGCAATGAGTGATTTGAAAAAAAGTAAAATTAAACTGAATATGATTATTGACGATTTAAGACCTACTACTTTTAAAGAAAGATTTTGGGTTGATAATTATAAACTTCTTCAAGTTGATGAGCTTGAAAATAATATTATATCAGATGATAAAGTATTAAAAATTTCAAATTACTTGAAACAGAGAGCAGATGTAATTGTATTTTCTGATTTTAGACATGGAATTTTTAATTATAGTACAATTAATACATATTTAAAATCTGTGAGTAAAAATCAAATTAAAGTTGTGGACTCTCAAGTAAGTAATAGGTGGGGAAATATACTTGATTTTAAAAATTTTGATATAATCTTTCCTAATGAGAAAGAAGCAAGGTTTTGTTTAGCTGATCAAGATAGTCCAATAAGACCGTTGGGAGAAAAATTACTTAAAAAATCAAATTCTAAAAATGTGATATTAAAATTATCTGAAAAAGGCGCGATGTGCTTTAGAAACAAAGGTTATAAACCTAAAGAATTTTTCTCCATAGATAGTTTTGCACAAGACGTTGTTGATGGTGTTGGTGCTGGAGATGCATTGTTAGCATCATCAACGTTATCATATGTTATTAACAAAAATATAGCCCAAAGTTTAATTTTAGGAACGTTTTCTGCTTCTATAGCTTGTTCAAGAAAAGGAAATTATCCTATAACCAATATTGAATTAAAAAAGTATATTAAAAATTTAATTAATTAATCTATGAGCACTTATCTTGTCACTGGTGGAGCTGGATTTATAGGCAGTCATTTAGTTGATTTAATTTTAAGTAAAAATAAAAAAGTTAAAGTTATCGATGATTTAAGTGTTGGAAATTTAAATAACTTAAAAAAACACCAAAATAATAAAAATTTTAAGTTTAAAAAAATTGATATATGTAAAGTAAATTCAAAAACAAATTTTTTAAAAGATTGTGATAAAATAATTCATTTGGCTGGCATAGGAGATATTGTTCCATCTATTAATTTTCCAAAAAAATATTTTAAAGTTAATTTAGAGGGAACACTTAATCTTTTAGAATATTTTAAAAATAAAAATATAAAAAAATTTGTTTATGCAGCTTCTTCATCATGTTATGGAAAAGCTAAAACTCCTACAAATGAAAATGCTAAAATTGAAAATCTATATCCATACGCAATGTCTAAATATCTTGGTGAACAAACATGTTTTCATTGGGCAAAAGTTTACAAAATCCCAATTAATTCTATTAGAATATTTAATGCATATGGTCCTCGTTCTAAAACATCTGGAGCTTATGGTGCTGTAATGGGAGTTTTTTTGAAACAAATATTAATGAATGAAAAACTTACAATTGTTGGTAATGGAAAACAAAAAAGGGATTTTTTATATGTAACAGATGTTGCTGAAGCATTTTATAAGGCATCAAATACAAGTTTAACAAATCAAAAGTGGAATTTAGGTTTTGGTAAAGCTTATTCAGTAAATGCTTTAGTTAAAGAGCTCAGATATAATAAAAAAATTTTTATACCAGATAGACCAGGTGAGCCCAAGATAACATTAGCAAATAATAAAAAAATTATGAGAGATTTAAAATGGAAACCTAAAGTTTCATTTAAACAAGGAATAAAAATAATACTTAAAAACAAAGAATACTGGAGAAATGCTCCTTTGTGGACAAAGAGTAAGATAAAAATTGCCACAAAAGATTGGTTTAAATACCTGAAATGAAACTCAAAATAAATAAACTGAAATAATAAATTGAACAATATATTATTTGGACCTTTTATTGGTGAATTTGGTTGGGAACTTTGTTACTGGCAAGGATGGGTAAGAAAATTTTCAAAATCCCTTTCAAATTCTAAAATTTACATTTCATCATTTGAAAAATCATATCCATTATATCAAGATTTTGTAGATAAATTTATTCCAATATCAAAAAAATTTGTAGATAAAAAATATTCTAAAAATGGTTATTTTCCAAACTTTAAAATATTATCTGAAAAAGAAAAAAAAAATTTTAAAGATTTATATGAACAAGAAATAGAAAGATTAAAAGAAATAGTTAAAAAAGAGAACGATAATGAAATTATTCATTTACCATTTTATCCACAACGAAATAGAAATAAATTTTCTCATTTAAATTTTTTAATAAAAAAGATACTAAAAATTAACAATGAAAATGTAATAAATAAAGAGAATCCTTACAAAGGTATTATCATAGAAAATTATCTTGATTTTCTAATCAATAATTATGAAAAAGCGTGGGATGTACAAGTCCCACCCAAAAATCTTCAAATAATAAATCATTTAAGACCAACAAATAAAGTAAATGATTTGTATCAAAAAATAAGGCAAAAAGTGAATTCAAAACATTTTGTTACTTTGTTTCCAAGAAAAAGAAAAATTTTTAGACCAGAGAGAAATTATTCAGAAAAAAAATGGGAAATATTTATTAAAAGATTAGTAGATGAACTTAAATTAGGAGTATTCATTTGTGGCACTCCTGAGGATGCGGGATTAAAAGATTTTAAATATTATAATGTTTATAATACTTTATTTGAACAGGAAAACAGATTGTTAGATTTGCAAATTGCTCTATTATCTAATTCAAAGTATTCCATACATAGTCAATCTGGTTCAGCTTATTTACCCATGTATACAGGTAATTATACCTTTTTTTTTTGGCTTGGAAAATTATAGGAAAAGATTTGATGGAGACAATATTTTAAATTCAAAATATAAATTTTTAACAGATTATGGAACAGATCCAGATCCC
>CACFTO010000022.1 GCA_902569245.1 uncultured Pelagibacteraceae bacterium
TTACAATAACCCATCAGCATTAGAACTAAATGATGACGTTTTTTTTGATAGAAAGCATAACGTAGTTCTTTCCACTGATACTTATGTGGAAGGCATTCATTTCCTAAATTTTAAGAATCCTGATTTAGTAATAAAAAAAATAGTAAGATCTTCAATATCAGATTTATATTGCAAGGGTGTAAAACCAAAATTCATTTTTATAGGTGCTAGTGGAAATAATAATTCTTTTTCAAAAAAGAATCTCAATATTATTTCTAAAAGTCTTAAAGAAGAACAAAAGAAATATGATCTTAAACTATCTGGTGGAGATACTACAAAGTCAAATAAAACAATCTTTACAATAATATCATTAGGTTATTCAAAAAAAATAGTTCAAAGAAATAAATGTAATGATGGTGATGACATATATGTAACTGGAAATATTGGTGATAGCTATTTAGGATTACAAATTTTAAAAAGAAATATTTTATTAAATAAAAAAAAGTATAATTATTTTGTTAAAAAATACTATTTACCCGACTTGCCTACTAAGATCAGTTCGAATCTTTTAAACTTTGCAAATTCCTCAATTGATATTTCAGATGGTTTATTTGGAGATTTGAATAAACTAATCAATAAAAGTAAATTATTCTACAAAGTTGAACTAAATAAAATTCCAATTTCAATAAATTTGAGAAAATATCTCTCTAAATCAAAAAAAAAGAAGATCAATTTCATTTCAAAGGGCGATGACTATCAAATTTTATTTACATCTCCAAAGTCAAAGAGAAATTATATTCAAAAATTTTTCAAGAAGATGAATCAAAAAGTAACATTAATTGGTAATTTAACCAAAGATGCAAAAAATAATGAAATTATTGATGGCGATAAGCGAATAAAACATGCATTTAATGAAGGATATTCACATAATTTCTAACAAAGTTAAATATTGCGTTTTATATCATATTTTGTATTACATGTTTTTCATAACTTTAATTAACAAAGGAACCAATGAACACATCAACTGAAACAATAATGTATTATATTATAGCGGCTGGAATATTATCCATCGTTTACGGTTTTATAACAGGAAGAAATATTTTAAATTCAAGCTCAGGTAATGCTAAAATGCTTGAAATCGCATCTGCAATTCAGGAAGGTGCTAGAGCATATTTAAACAGACAGTACAAAACTATTGCAATTGTTGGTGTTGTAGTTCTAATTGTTATTACAATTTTGTTCAGTCCTTTAGTTGGATTAGGTTATTTAATTGGAGCTACATTATCAGGTATTGCAGGTTACGTGGGTATGATTGTATCTGTTCAAGCAAACGTTAGAACTGCCGAAGCATCAAGAAAAAGTTTAGCTAGTGGTTTATCAATTGCATTTAAATCAGGTGCTGTTACTGGTATGTTAGTAGCTGGATTAGCTTTACTTGCAATAGCTGTATATTATTATTTTTTAGTAAAAAATGGAGTTGATGAGAGAGAAATAGTTAATGCTTTAGTTGCATTAGGCTTTGGTGCTTCATTAATCTCAATTTTTGCAAGACTGGGTGGAGGAATTTTTACAAAGGGAGCAGACGTTGGTGCTGATTTAGTAGGTAAGGTTGAAGCTGGTATACCTGAGGACGATCCAAGAAATCCAGCTGTCATAGCTGACAATGTTGGTGATAATGTTGGAGATTGTGCAGGTATGGCAGCAGATCTTTTTGAAACTTACGCTGTCACTATTGTTGCTACAATGGTTCTTTCATCTATATTCTTTGTAAATGATTTTAATATGATGATCTATCCTTTAGCAATTGGAGGTGCTTGTATTTTAACGTCAATTCTTGGAACTTTTTTTGTTACTCTTGGAAGTGATAAAAATATTATGAAGGCAATGTATAAAGGTTTTGTGATAACAGCTATTAGCTCATTGGTAGTTCTATTTCCAATAACCAAGCATGTTATTGGCTTTACTACGGAATATGTAGCTAATGGAAAGTCATTCAATGGTTTAAGTCTTTATTTTTGTGGTATCATTGGTTTAGTTATAACAGGATTAATAATTTGGATTACAGAATATTATACGGGAACTGATTACAGACCTGTTAAAAGTGTTGCTCAATCATCAACAACAGGACATGGTACAAATGTTATTCAAGGTTTAGCTGTTTCTATGGAAGCAACTGCTGTACCTGCGTTAATTATTGTAGGTGGTATTTTATGGACCAATCAAATTGCTGGTCTTTATGGTATAGCAATTGCTGTAACTACTATGCTTGCACTAGCTGGTATGGTTGTTGCTTTAGATGCTTATGGACCTGTTACTGATAATGCTGGAGGTATTGCAGAAATGTCAAATCTTCCTAAAAATGTTCGTAAAACTACTGATGCTTTAGATGCTGTTGGGAATACCACTAAGGCTGTAACAAAAGGCTACGCTATTGGTTCTGCAGGTCTTGGAGCATTAGTTCTTTTTGCAGCATATACTGAAGATATTAAACATTTCTCAAAAGTTGCAGGTTCAAATTTGGAAGGTATAACTGTAACTTTTGATTTATCTAATCCTTATGTAGTTGTTGGATTACTTATAGGTGGAATGCTTCCTTATCTTTTTGGGTCTATGGGTATGCAAGCTGTAGGAAGAGCAGGGGGTGCTGTAGTAATAGAAGTAAGAAGGCAATTTAAAAAAATTCCTGGTATAATGAAAAGAAAAGCTAAACCAGATTACGGCAAGCTAGTTGACTTACTTACAAGAGCTGCGATAAAAGAAATGGTTATACCATCATTATTACCAATATTATCGCCAATCGTATTATACATAGTAATTTACTTTATTGGTGGACAAGTTGCAGCTCTATCATCTCTTGGTGCAATGTTGCTAGGTGTTATAATTACAGGACTTTTTGTTGCAGTATCGATGACTGCTGGTGGTGGAGCTTGGGATAACGCCAAAAAATATATAGAAGATGGTAAATTTGGTGGCAAAGGTTCAGAGGCTCATAAAGCAGCAGTAACTGGTGATACAGTTGGCGATCCATATAAAGATACTGCAGGTCCAGCCGTTAACCCTATGATAAAAATTACAAATATTGTTGCATTACTGCTTTTGGCTGTGATAGCTGGATGATTTATACTTATTATAAATTTCTAAATTAATATTCCAAAGGGATAAATAATCTTCATTAATTGATGGGTTATCCCTTCCGATATGGTAACTTAAGCTTGATACAGGTGCCAAACATATCAACCTTTTGTAAAGATCATGCAATGGTTTTTCAAAAGGTTCATTTATTTTTTCACCTACTAATCTAAAATTATCCAAATTGTTAACAAATATTTCTTTTGAAAATAATATTGTTAGTAGCGTTTCTTCAACATTTCTCCATCTTAGATTCTTACCAAAATATAAACTTGTTGAGTAGAGTGAGTCATAATAAAAAGGATAGTCGCTTGGACACATAATTATATCTTTTTTTAAAATAGTCGATAACCTACTGTAACTAAAAATCATTTCGTCTATGCATCTTTTTTCAAAAAGGTAATCATCCTCAACGAAAAATATTAAATCATCTGATTTCATGGACAAATCACAGCATTCAAGATAAGATCCTCTATTCCCTTTTATTTTAGATTTAAATTTATTAATTTTAAATTTTTCTGAATACAAAAATTTTTCTATATCTTTATCAAATTTTTCATCTGAATTGTCAGAAACTAAATTCAATGATATATCCATT
>CACFTO010000023.1 GCA_902569245.1 uncultured Pelagibacteraceae bacterium
TTCTTTAATTCTCAGTAAATCCTTAATATTTGATTGATCACTTTCAATAGCTTTAGTAGATTTTACATTTGCTTCACCGGGTTTTGGTAATTTATCAAAATCTGGTGGTAAGACTAAAGGATTTTTCTTATCAATTAAAAACTCATCTCCTTGATCTGATCTTTTTTTTCCCTGCAAAGCTTCTCCTACTGAACTACATGAATATAAAAACAATAAGAGGATTAATAACTTAGAAATTTTAAAGAATTTATTCATTTACTTTTTTATAACTTATTAATTCAGCCATAATAAGTAAAATAATTCCAATTGTTATAAATATATCTGCTACATTGAAAATAAACCAATGGTATCCATTAAAATTTATATCAAAGAAATCTGGGACAGCTCTATAATATATTCTATCAAATAAATTGCCTAATGAGCCTCCTAAAATAACAAGGAGAAAATAATACTTTAATCCTTTTTCATTAAATAATAGATAAATTATAACAAAATTAATTAGAATAATTAAAGTAGTAACTACATTGTAAAAAAGATCCTGGTCGGAAGATAATAAGCCAAAACCTATTCCTTTATTCCAAACCAAATAAAAATTCAAAAATGAGTTTATATAAATATCTACTCGTCCAGTTTCCTCTAGTATATTTAGAATAAGTATTTTTGATATTCTGTCTAAAAAGAAAATGGGTAATAAAATTAAAATACTTATTACTATCTTTTTTATATTTTCACTTTTCATGAAAGATGACAGTTACCATCTCTTTCACAAATATTTTCTCTAATTTTCCAACAAACTGGGCACTTATTACCGACGGCTTTTGAACTAGTGATCTCAATTTCTTTTTCTAAATTGTTATCATTCGAGATTGTAGCAGAGGATGTAATGCAAATTTCTGAAAAATCATGGTTTTGAGCCAAACTATACATATCTTTATCTTTAATTTTTATCTCAATATTTGCTTCTAAACTTGAACCTATAATTTTATCTGCCCTTTTGCTTTCAATGCTAATGTTTGCTTCGTCTCTGATTAATTTAAGTTTATCCCATTTACTATTTAATTCTTCATTTTTCCATTGATTTGGAATTTTAACAAATTTTTGTAAATGAATACTTCCATTATTATCCTCTTTATGAATTAAATGATAAATTTCTTCAGTGGTAAATGATAAGATAGGTGCAAACCATTTTAATAAGCATTCTAAAATTACTTTTAGTATCAAAATACAATCGGATCGCTTCTTGGAGTTTTTTGGATTACAATAAAGAAGATCTTTTCTAATATCAAAATAAAATGCTGAGAGTTCTACTGTACAAAAATTTAACAACTCTTTATATAAATTATGAAAATTATAGGACTTAAAGTATTCATTAAAACTTTCATCTACCACAAACAATCTATGCAACATATACTTTTCTAATTCAGGAATATTATTTAAATCAACTTTATCAAAATCTACTTTTGAATATTCATCTTGTATATTTCCTAAAAGATATCTGAATGTATTTCTTATTTTTCTATAAGACTCAGAATGCTGGTCTAAAATTGAATAATCTATTCTTAAGTCCTCGGCATAATTTGAAGAGGCAACCCAAATTCTGAGTATATCAGCACCATATTTTTTTAAAATATCCTCTGGAGCTATTACATTTCCAGTCGATTTAGACATTTTTAGTCCTTTTCCATCAACAACAAACCCATGAGATAAAATACTTTCAAACGGCGCTCTACCTCTTGTTCCACATGACTCTAACAGTGAAGAGTGAAACCATCCTCTATGTTGATCTGAGCCTTCTAGATACATTGATGCAGGCCATTTTAAATCTTCTCTCTTTTCTAAAACAAAAGAATGAGTTGATCCACTATCAAACCATACTTCTACAATATCATTAGTTTTATCAAAATCTTCTGCTTTATATTTATCTCCAAGCAGTCTTTGAAAATTATCTTCAAACCAACAGTCTGAGCCTTCTTTTTCATAAATTTTTGCAATATTCTCAAACACTTCTTCGTCGATAAGAATTTCTCCGTTTTTTTTTGAAATAAATATTGGAAGTGGAACTCCCCATACCCTTTGTCTAGAGACACACCAATCTGGTCTAGTCTCGATCATTGCTTTAATTCTTTCTTTTCCTTTACTAGGATAAAAAGTGGTATCATTTATTGCTTTAAGTGCTTTTTCTCTTAGCTTATGACTTTCCATTGAAATAAACCATTGAGGTGTTGCTCTGTGAACTAAAGGAGCTTTAGATCTCCAAGAGTGAGGGTAGGAATGTGTTAGTTTACCATTGATTAAAAGACATTTTAGCTCTTTAAGCTTTTCAATAACAATATCGTTTGCTTTAAAAATGTGAGTACCTTCAAATATTGGTATATGTTTTGTATACTTTCCATCATCGTCAACTGTTTCAATTGCTTTTATTCCATTATTGATACACAAATTAAAATCATCAGGTCCGTGGCTTGGTGCACAATGAACAATTCCTGTTCCTTGTTCAGTTGTTACAAATCTTGCCTCGAGCATTGGTACGTCATAGTTATATCCAATTTTATGAAATGGATGGCTACAAATAGTTCCATGAAATTCTTTTCCTTTAAATTCTTTTAATATCTCAATTTTGTCACCAATGTCTTTTGTAACAGAACTCAAAAGTTCTTTTGCAATAACTATTTTTTCATTTTCTAAGATATCTTTGTTATCTATCTTGCATAAAACATAATCCAAACTTTGATTATAGGCTAATGCTTTGTTAGCTGGTATCGTCCATGGAGTTGTTGTCCAAATAACAACGTTGGATCCAATTAGTTCATTAATATTAGATTTTTTAACTGGGAAGGCTGCATAGATTGTATCGGATACATGGTCTTGATATTCAACCTCTGCATCTGCCAAGGCTGTTTTTTCGACTGTTGACCATAAAACAGGCTTGTAACCCTTGTACAAACTACCCTCTTTTAAAAATTTTCCAAGTTCTCTTACAATTTGGGCTTCTGCATCAAAACTCATAGTTGAGTAATAGTTTTCCCAATCTCCAATTACTCCTAATCTTTTAAATTGATCTTTATGAATATTAATCCATTTACTTGCAAAATCTCTACATTCTTTTCTAAACTCAATAATAGGTACATCGTTTTTATTTTTTTTATTTTTTTTGTATTGTTCCTCAATTTTCCATTCAATTGGTAAGCCATGGCAATCCCATCCAGGTACATAAACTGAGTCTTTGCCATCCATTTGATGAAATTTAATTATTATATCTTTTAGAATTTTATTTAATGCAGTACCCATATGAATATTTCCATTTGCATATGGAGGTCCATCGTGTAAGACAAATTTTTCTTTGCCTTTACTTTGAGATCTTAGTTTTTCATATAAATTAATCTTATCCCAATAATTCAAATATTCTGGTTCTTTATTTGGTAGATTTGCTTT
>CACFTO010000024.1 GCA_902569245.1 uncultured Pelagibacteraceae bacterium
TGGTTGTTTCAAATTGCAGTGAGTGTTCGTCAGTAAAATTTATTATAGTATTATTTTTTATTGTTTCGGAGTCACCTAATTCATGATTTTCAGTTATATAATCAAAACTTGTTATCAATTTATTGTTTCCAAATTCAGCAGAAATAGCATCATAATTTGAAAAATTTAAGTCTCTGTCATAAGAAAAATCATATTCTAGTTTAATCTTTTTATTTGGATTAAAAATAAAATTTCCAATTATATCAGACCTAGTCTGGTCAAGTTTTGAGATAGATGGCATTGAGGAATTCTTCTTATCTTTAAGAATATTACCAATATTAAAACCAATTAATTTTTCATTAATAATGTTAAGTTTTTCATACTCTAGTCCTAATGTTAATGATTTACCTTCTTCCACCATATCTGTTCGTCCGATTCTATTAATTGAAAATAAACTGTCATAACTTAGTCTTGCTCCAGTTGATGAAATGTCTTTTCCATTGGTAGGGCTAAATTTAAGTTGTATTTTAGGTCTTAAAAAATTTGTATTATCATTTGATATTTTTTTTAATGGAAATTCTGAGTTTAATAATATTGTACCAAATAAATCATGATCATTATTATTGTCAAATACCGTTGAGTTATCAGCATAAGTATTATAATTTTTTAGTAAAAAATTGTAATTAGAGACAATCCCATAATTTATAAGGTCAAATGATTTAAAGTTGAAATCATTATTTAATTGTGCCTCATAAATATTTGTTGAATATAGTTTTTGATACCCTGAAGTATTATAGAATAATGTCCCATTGTAGTTTTTTTCTAAATCAATTTCCTTATTAAATGAAAAATCAGGAAAAACGTATTGGTATTTATCATTATTATTTGTGACAGTGAGGTCTTCATACATTCTAATTGTGCTTGTAAGATTAGTTTCCTCATCAATTTCTTTATCAATTTTAAAAAATGAGGTTAATGAACTTGAATTGATCTTTTTCATTAATTCGTTGGTATCTTGAATATTTTTAAAATCGTGAATTTTTAAATAATTATCGTTTCCAGATACATTCTGAAATTCTAAATCGTAAGAAGTATTTTGATCAAAATTTCCTTTTAGCTCAACAATAGAATGGGTACTTGTATTTTTATCATTATAATTAAAACTAAAATCTGCGATTAAATTTGAATTTTCAAAAGCTTGTCTGTACTCTGATTGAAGGATAAATTGATCATTCTCTGAATAAATCCTTGGATTTAAAGTCATGTCATTTTTTTCAGACAAAACATGAAAATATGGAATATTTATTGATCTTCCTAAGTTATCTGAACTTGAATATACAGGCGTTAAAAATCCCGATTTACGTTTTACAGATGGATCAGGATGATTGAAATAGGGAAGAAAAAAAACTCTTTGATTAAAAACTTTCAACCATGAGTTTTTATACTCAAACAATTTATCTATTTTATTGTGTTTAAATTCATCACTTTGAATTTCCCATCCTCTACATTTTTTGTTATCTGTATTACATGTGCTGAATACAGCTTTATGTATTATTGTCTTATTGTTATCCGATGTGGTAGATTTTCCTTTAAGAAGTGGGTCATTATTTTCATCTCCAAAAAAATCATTTATAAAATCAACACGTACCTCTTTTCCCACAAGTTCATTTATTTTTAAGTTTATTTTAACGTTTTCAAATAAATAGCTATTATTATCTTTATCTATTATATTTGTTATTTTTGAAGTAATAACCTCTTCTTTTTTATCAAATAAAAAACCATTTTTAAAATTATAAATATTATTTATATCATCATATATTTTTGTATCTAGTTCACTAATTATTTCCATCGAGTTTCTATCGTATAAAACATCCTCTGAAAATATTTCATATTTGTCCTCAATTTTTATAAATGTTTCTCCCTTTGATAAAATTGTATTATTAACTTCATCATATATAGCCTCTTGGCTATTTATAATTATTTGATTTAAATCATCCAAAAATTCAACATTATCTTTAATTAATAATTGAGAAATTGATTTATTATAAACTGATCTATCACTTGTAATAGTTAATTTCTGATTTGGAATTTTAGCACTTCCTTT
Source organism: uncultured Pelagibacteraceae bacterium (assembly GCA_902569245.1). Taxonomy (GTDB): domain Bacteria; phylum Pseudomonadota; class Alphaproteobacteria; order Pelagibacterales; family Pelagibacteraceae; genus Pelagibacter. Next base: position 2,084 of record CACFTO010000024.1, read on the forward strand.
TCCAGAATAAATTAAATTTCCTTCATCTTCTATTTCAATACTTTTAGAGTCAAACAATATCACATCTGCTTTAATATGATTGCATACAAAAAAAAGTGAAAAAAAAATTAAATAATGTAAAAATTTAATTTTCATTTAACCTAGTCAAACCTATTATGCAAACAAGAAACATTATAACCTGTGGAAGCCATACAGAGATAAATACTGGTAATGTTTCGTTTTTGCCAAATAAAATAGAAAAATAATTAATGTAATAAAATATTACCGAAACTATAACACCAACCACAATCAAGAAAAATTTAGATTTTATTATGCTAAATTTAAACATTAGTAGAGCTCCAATTATTGCAGTTAATGTTAAGTATATTGGCAAACTATAAATTTTATTTAAATGCAATTTAACATCTGTAGCAGAATAACCGATAGATTCATAATTTTTTTCTAATTTCAATAATTGAAAAATATTTAAAGAATTTAAATTTGAATATAGGTTTGAAATAATTTTACTGTTAAATGATGAAGAGTAATTAAAATCTAATATAAACTCAGTTTTTTTTTCACTGGAATGAATCTTTACATTTTTTAATCTCCAAACTTTGTTTGAAATATTAGCTTCTTCCGCAAGAATTGTATTAACTAATTTATAATTTTTATCAACTTGAGTAATTTTAATATTTTCTAACGTATCTTTTTTATAAGTTCTAGCATTAATTATATATATTTTTTGGTTATTTTTACCGCTTTCTTTTATCCATAATCCACCTTCATTTACCACTGCTAAATGATCGCTATTATTAGAATATTGATATTTAATATTGAGGTATAAACTCTTCAAATTTGCAGAAAATGAGTAATAAACAAATATTAATATCACTCCCATAATTAAAGAAACTAAAGAAACTATAGCTGTAATTTTAAAATTATTTATTCCGTTACTCCTTAAAAGTT
>CACFTO010000025.1 GCA_902569245.1 uncultured Pelagibacteraceae bacterium
TAACTGCGATTGCATTCTTTATGTTGACGGGTGAATTAATGACAAGTGCTACGATTACAGACCGTTTAGTTGCTTTGAGTAGGGCGTTAATTGGACGAATAAAAGGAGGTTTAGCTCAAGTAAATGTACTTGTTAGCATGTTTTTTGCTGGCATGAATGGCTCTGTAGTAGCAGACACAGCTACAGTCGGAGCATTAGTTTTGCCAGCAATGAAGAAAGCAGGTTATCCTGCTGCATTTTCAGCTGCGGTTACAGGAGTAAGTTCCACAATAGGAGGGATCATTCCACCTAGTATCATGATGATTGTCCTTGCTAACGCAACTGAGATTTCTATTGCATCTTTATTTGCAGCAGGGATTGTTCCAGGAATCTTGATTGGAGTTGTGATAATGGTAATCAATCATTACTTTGCAGTTAAATATAACTTCGAGCGTAGTGATGAACCATTCTCGGTACGTCGAGCTGGTAAAGAATTATATCGATCTTCATTCGCTCTTTTAATACCTTTGGTTTTAGTAGGTTCAGTAATGGGAGGTGTAGCATCGGTTGTTGAGGCTGGAGCTATCACTGCTTTGGTTGCTTTATTTACAGGTGTCTTTGTTTATCGAACTATAAAATGGAAAGATTGTACCGGTGCTTTTCGTCGAGCATTCCGAAATTCAGCAATGGTGTTTATTATAATAGCTGCGTCAGGACCTTTCAGTTGGTTACTTACTTCTCTTGGTGCAATTGGTGATCTCGAAACCTGGCTTTTGGGGTTGGCAGATTCCCCTATATTATTTGTTTTGGCTTTAATATTATTCATTTTTCTTCTTGGAACGGTAATGGACTCTGCAGTTAACATTATCATTGTTGGCCCGGTACTAGTAAATGTTATGTCTCAAGCTGGCTTTCCAGAGGTGCAAGCAGCTATGGTTGTAATAGTTGGTTTCTTAATAGGATCAGTAACTCCACCAGTTGGCGTTGCCTATTTTACCTCTGCAACAATAGCACAGGTCCGTCTTGAAAAAGTTGCTATTGCGTTAATTCCTTATCTGATTGGATTGTTTTTACTTTTATTTTTTATTCTTGTTGTACCAGAATTAACAATGTTTCTTCCAAACTTATTGAGTAATTAATTATATGTTGAAATTCTTAAATAATATTGACCGATTTATCCATCGTATGTTGGAAGCTATGTGCTCACTCTTGTTAGCTGCTATGGTTGGTTTCACTCTTTACAATGTTACAATGAGATATGTTTTTAATAACCCTCCTGTTTGGGGTGATTTGCTAACCGTATTAAGTAATATTTGGTTAATGTTTATAGCGCTTTCTCTGACAGCCAGAGATAATGAACATGTAGCTTTAAATTTAATTTATGAAAAATTACCAGAAAGAGTTTCTTTATACATACGCCAGTTCTGGAAAATAATGATTATGATAATTGGTGTAGTCCTAATTATTTATGGAATTGAACTTGTAGAGGGTATGAGAGGGAAGTATTGGGAAATGTGGTATTTTGAAATTAGTATGCAAGGTATAGAGTTCAAAGAGAATTATATGCCAAAAAAATATGCAGTTGCAATTTTACCATTAGCTGGATTTTTGACAACCATAGGTGCTGCAATTGGTTTTTTCAAAAAGGTTTAATTCTTAAAAGTTTATTTTAACCTTTGCCTCTCCAAGGAATAGTTCTATCAATTATTTTTCTTAAGGTTATATCAAATAATAATCCTAACATCCCCATAATGAAAATTGTTATCCAAATTACCTCATATTGAAAATATTTTTTTGCAACATTTTCAACAAATCCAATACCTGTAGTTCCAGCTAAAAATTCAGCAGCTACTAAAGTTCCCCAACACATTCCAACAGCGACTCTAATACCAGTAAGAATTTCGGGTAAAGAATTTGGAAATATAACATGTCGAAGTATTTGTCTTTTAGAAGCACCCAACGAGTGTGCAGCATGAATTTTAGAAAGTTGTGTTCCTGATGCTCCAGCTCTAGCAGATATAATCATAATTGATAATGAAACCATAAATAATAAAAATACTTTTCCAGTATTATCAATTCCAAGTACTGAAATTATAAGTGGAGCCCAAGCTAATGGAGGTACTGGTCTATATAATTCAATCAAGGGATCAAAAAATCCTTTAGCAAATCTGTTTAGTCCCATAAATAAACCCAATGGAACCCCTATAATTATTCCAAAAACTAATCCTAAAAATACTCTTAAGAACGAGTCCCAGATATGACCATAAGGAACAGGTATCTTGAATAGTTTAAAATCACCCGTAACAACTTTTAAAACCTTACCTTTAAAGTTTTCTTTAACTATCCCTTCGCTTGTATGAACAGGGTAGTTACCTGGTAAAATATCAGCAATCCAATCTGGTAAAATAAATCCAACTATTGAACTAACATCAATCATTTCTATCCATAAAAGAGGTATATTTTTATATCCAACACTTGGATTAGACATTAGGATGAATTTATTTACTGTGTCTGAAGGTTTAGGTAACCATCTCCCAGAACCTTGTTCCGAGCAACTCGGTCCACTAGCAACAATTGTTCCAGCTGGAAATAAAACAATATCAATTAATCTAAGACCAGCTTGTTCTTTTTCCTGAAGATCATCAAATTCAATAATCGCCTTTTGCATTTCATTTAGTGCATTTGGCGGATAAATGCTTGCAAATTCAATTCTCCTTGCAATTTTGACTATATTTTTAGCATAATCAGAGGCAATTTCCTCATTATCATCTAAACTTTTTCTATATGTTTTAACTTCATCTTTCAGTTCTTTAATTGAACTTTTGAACTGTGGATTATGATTTCTTAATTTAAAAAATTTATCATTAATTTTTTTTAGTTCCTCTGCTGCAGCTTGAAATTTTAAACCTTTTGAAGTTTCTGCAACAAATGGAACTTCAATAGTGTTTTCTATAGTACCAGTTCCTGATCTAACTGTGGTTATGCCCCAGTTACCTTGTTCAGATAT
>CACFTO010000026.1 GCA_902569245.1 uncultured Pelagibacteraceae bacterium
ATATATAGATGGGCTGATCCTTTAGCCTGTCATGCATATAACGTTATGGAACCAGATGGAATATTACCTTGGCATTTTGATAGTTGTGAATTTACTTTAAGCCTCATGATACAAAAACCAGAAGAAGGAGGAATATTTGAATATTGTCCAAACATAAGAGAACCAGGTAACGAAAAATTTGATGATGTTAAAAAAGTACTAGATGGAGATCGAACAAGAGTAAAACGACTTGAACTTGAACCAGGTGATTTACAAATATTTAAAGGTAGATTTACTATGCATAGAGTAACTAAAGTTATAGGAAAAACATCACGTTTTATGTGCATACCTGCGTATGTATTGGATCCCTGGAGAGTAAATACACCTGAACATTCAAAAGCAATTTATGGAAAAGTATTGCCCATACATTTAGAAAGAAATAAAGTTAGATCCGATGGATTAACAGATTAATGTCATATAATTTCAAAAATAAAAAAATAATTATCTCTGCTGGAGCATCAGGAATTGGATGGGCCACAGCGAAAGAGTGTCTTGAAAAAGGTGCGAAGGTATTCGTTTGTGATGTTGACAAAAAATCTATAAATAAATTAAAGAAAAATCCTTTAAATAATAAAAGATTATTTTCTTTTCATTGTGATGCCTCAAATGAAAACGATGTAATAAATTTCTTTAAAGAAATTAAAAAAAAAACACAAAAGATTGATGCACTAATTAATAATGTTGGAGTTGCAGGCCCAACAGGGACTATGGACAAACTTAAAACAAAAGATTGGGAACAAACTTTAAAGATAAATGTAATTAGTCATTTTATTTTTTCAAAATTAGCAATCCCAATGTTAAAAAAGAATAAAGGTGGATCAGTAGTCAATCTGTCTTCTACAGCTGGTATATTCGGGTTTCCATTAAGATCTCCCTACTCAGCCAGTAAATGGGCAGTAGTTGGAATGACTAAAACTTTAGCAATGGAATTAGGCAAGTTTAAAATAAGAGTAAACGCAATTTGTCCAGGTACTGTAAAAGGAGATAGAATGGGAAGAGTTATTAGAGATAAAGCTAAATTTTTGAAAATTTCGAAAAAAGCTGTGGAGAGTGAATTTGTTTCTATGACTTCTCTTAATACCTGGGTTTACGAAAAAGATATTGGTAAAATGTGTTGCTATTTAATTTCTGACGAATCTTCTAGAATTTCTGGTCAAGTAGTTGGCGTTGATGGTAACACTTTAAGAATGCATTAGAGCTTTAAATATTTTCAATAAATTCTATTAAGTTATTTGCAATTTGCTCAGGAGCCTCTATCAAAAAAGAGTGTTTTACCTCTGGTATAATAACTAATTTAGAATCTTTTACCTCGTTTGACATTTTTTTATTATGAGATGGAGTGCATCCACCATCGTTTTCACCTGTCATAAATAGGCAGGGTTTCTTTATATCTTTTAACCAAGAGATCATCTCGGTTTCTGCATAAATTTTAAAAACGTTTATAAATATATCTTTGTCTGTATCTATTACTTGTTTTAATCTCCTAGATACCAGGTCTGGATTTTTTTCAATAAAATTGTCTGTAAACCATCTGTTAGTGAGATTTTTTAATGTTTGTTCAACGCCCTTATCTTTTAGATCTGAAATGACACTCCACACTTTTTGTTTATCTTCTTCAGATCTTCCTGCAACTGTTGATAATAAGCCAACTGACAAAACTCTTTCTGGAAACTTTTTAGCATAAGCAGGAGCAATCATGCCCCCTAAAGAATGTCCCATAAAATGGGCTTTTTGGATGTTTGTCTTTTCTCTTACTCTTTCAAGATCTAATACAAGATCATCTAAATTAAAATCTTTATTATCGACAGGCGATTTTCCGTGACCTCTTAAATCATATGTCACAACTGTAAACATGCTTTTAAGTTTTGGAGTAATAAATCTCCATGCATCTTCAGCACCTCCAACTCCATGAGTTAAAAATATTGCAGGCCCTGATCCTGTCACTGAGTAATTGCAATCTATGATGCTCATAGATATTTAAGCTACTTGTATATTAGATTTTTTGAAATATGGGATTACGTTTTCACCAATTCTATACATTGACTCTATTAGGTCTTCTTGAGATTGTCCAAAACTTGAACTAAGAATTACCTCGTCAACTCCTGCTTCAGCATAAACGCTAAGTTTATCGATCATTTCATTTAAAGGGCAAATTAAAAGATTTTCTTTTAATTCTTCTAAAGTTTGTTTTCTTGGCAAAGCTTCTATATTCCCTTCTTTTACTTTCCCTGGTCCTGTAAACATATTGTCAAATCTTTTGTAATATTCGTAAGCAAGTTTTGTTTTCTCTCTAGCTTCATTTTCATCTTTTGCTAAATAAGCCATTCTTTGCATTGAAAGTTTGAGTAATTTACCTTTTTCACCTAGTTGAATGCAACCTTCTTTGAATGCATTAACTCTACTTAACAAAAGATCTTTTGTTCCTGATAATACTGTTGATTGAACATGAAATCCTCTTGAAGCTGCATCTTTTATACTTTCTAAATTCATTGCGGCAACCATCATTGGTATTGGATTACTTATGGGTCGAGGCATTATAGTTAATGGTTCGAAGTCATAGTATTTGCCTTTATATGAAACTTCTTTATTTTTTAACAATAATTGTAGAACCTCTAAAGACTCTACAAATTTTTCTTTTGATTGTTCTATTGGTGTGCCTAGTCTTTTCATTTCCCACGGAAATGCTCCTCTTCCTACACCTAAGATTAATCTTCCATCTGTTAATATATCAGCAGTAGCTACTTCACCAGCATATGTTCTCATATCGTGAAGAGGCAAAACAACTATACCTGTTGTTATTTTAATATTTTTTGTAACTGATGCAATCTTTACAGCCATCTGTAATGGTGATGGCATCATTAGTAAGTTAATTAAATGATGCTCTGGTATTGATACTGTTGCATAACCAAGTTTTTCAGCAGTTACACATTCTTCAAGCATAT
>CACFTO010000027.1 GCA_902569245.1 uncultured Pelagibacteraceae bacterium
AACCAGATATCGCCCATTTAAAACCAAGATTTGAAGATTGGACTTTAATTAAGTCTCAAGTTTTGATCACTGGCAAGGTTACTTCTAAAATCATAAATGAAAAAGATTATATAAGGATTGAGTTTAAACTTTGGGATGTTTTAGGAGCAAAAATGGTTGATGGATTTTCTTTAACAACAGTGCCCACTAATTGGAGAAGAGTTGGTCATAAAATTTCAGATAAGGTATATGAGCGACTTACAGGAGAAAGTGGATATTTTGATACTAGGATAATATATGTTGCAGAGGAGGGGCCTAAAACTCAAAGAGTAAAAAAATTAGCAATAATGGACCAAGATGGATTTAATACAAAATATTTAACTTTAGGAAATGAGCTAGTATTAACTCCAAGATTTAACCCTACTAATCAAATGGTAACTTATCTTTCATACTTTAGGAATATGCCTAGAGTTTATCTTTTGAATATTGAAACAGGAAAGCAAGAGGTTGTTGGAGATTTTCCTGGAATGACATTCGCACCAAGGTTTTCTCCAGATGGAAAAAAAATAATAATGAGTTTAGCAAAAGACGGTAATTCAGAAATTTGGGTTAGAAATTTAGAGACGAACATACAGGAAAAATTGACAGACCATCCGTCTATAGATACTTCGCCGTCATATTCACCTGATGGCAAATATATTACTTTTAATTCTGACAGAAGTGGTTATCAGCAAATTTATGTAATGAGAAGCGATGGATCAAAAGTTAAAAGAATATCATTTGGAAAAGGAATTTATGGTACACCAGTTTGGTCACCAAGAGGAGATTTAATAGCTTTTACAAAGCTACACAAAGGTAAATTTTTTATTGGGGTTATGAGAACAGATGGATCTGGAGAGAGATTACTTACTGAAAATTTTTATCAAGAGGCTCCCTCTTGGTCTCCAAATGGAAGAATAATTATATTCTATAGAGAAACAAAGACTGATGACAAAGGTAAGGGATTTTCAGCAAAATTATGGTCAATTGATTTAACCGGATACAACGAGAGGTTGGTAAAAACTGAGACTGATGCTTCAGATCCATCATGGTCTTCTTTACTAGGAAATTAAAGAAAATCCGTGATTCTACTTAATTTGGTTGATTTTTCTGGACAAAACATCTAATTAGGTGATTAAGTTCATAATATTCTATTTAAGGAGCAAAAATGAATCTAAGCAAAATTTTAAAAAATGCATTTCTAATTGTTATATTTGGTTTAATTGTTACCGCGTGTGCAACAAAGAAGTCTGTAAAAACAACAACAACAGAGTCATCGACTACTAAAGCAGCTGAGACTCAAAAAGCAGATCCAATTGAAAAATTAGATGCGTTAATGCAGGGAGATGTTTATATAGGCTCTGATACCGTTGGAGAGCTTGCGAGCGGAGTTCCTGACAGAGTATTCTTTGCAACAAATGAGACAATATTAACAACAGCTTCTAGAGAGACTTTAAGAAAGCAAGCCGCTTGGTTAAGACAAAACTCAGATGTTACAGTTGTAGTAGAAGGCCACGCTGATGAGAGAGGTACTAGAGAATATAACCTAGCACTCGGTGAAAGAAGAGCAAATGCTGCAAAAGACTATTTAATGACTTATGGTGTTTCTTCTGATCGAATTAAAGTCTTAAGTTATGGAAAAGAGAGACCAGTTGACTCGGGTTCAAATCCACTTTCATGGTCAAAAAATAGAAGATCTGTTACAGTAAAAGCAAACTAAAACTAAATCTAAAAAGATACCCTTACTTTATTTTAAAGTAAGGGTCTTCTTTCTGCCATTATTATAATTACAAATGTTTCTATGAGATCATTAATTAAGTTAATTTTAGTTAATTTTTTTTCATTTTTATTTTTTTCAACATGCATTTCATTTTCTCAAGATCAAGAAGTGGGAGAGATTTTAGAAAATATTCAAAAAGATCTTAGAACTTTAGAAAGAGCAGTTTATTCCCAATCATTTTCTGAAAACTCTGATACAAATACAACTCAAAAAGCCTCAACAAAAGAGTCCGAACAGGCACTAACAAAACATTTGTTGAAATTAAGTGAAATAGAGACGCAATTCCAAGAATTAACAAATAAATTTGAGGAAATTAATTTTAAATTAGATAAACTTTCAAATAAACTTTCTAAAGTACAACAGGATAATCAATTAAGATTTGAGCAAATCGAACAAAACTCTATGATAAATTCAAATAATAAATCTATTTCCTCTTTACCCAAAAAAAATCAGGTATTGACGGAAGAAGATATAACCCAAAAAAAAATACTTCCTGGATCTTCAGAACCACAATCATTAGGAGAGGTTTCATATAAGGACATGACTACTAGTGATGATACTCAAGTGATAGAGTCAGTAGAACAGACTGAAGCAATAATCTCAGAGGTTTTTAATTCAGAGGAAAAATTATTACCTGATGCTAGTCCAAAAGAGCAATATCAATTTGCAAGAAATTTTTTAAAAGTTGGTGATTATACTAGTGCTGAAAAAGCATTTAGAGAATTTGTATTGACTAATCCTGAAAATGAATTGTCAGGTAATGCACAATATTGGTATGCAGAAACATATAGAATTCGACAAATGTATACTGATGCTGCGACTGCATATTTAGAAGGTTATCAAAAGTATCCAAAAAGCAAAATTGCTCCTGAAAATTTATTGAAACTAGGAGTGTCATTGGTTCAGATGGGAGAAAAAGATCAAGGATGTTTGATGATCGCTGGAGTTAAAAAACAGTATCCAGAAGCAACTCAATCTGTACTTCAAAAAGCAAAGTATTATGAAGAAAAAGAATTTGAGTGCAAAAAAGATAATTCATAATTTTTATTTCAAAAAATTAGGTGATCCAAGAATAAAAAAAATTTACTTAAATTTTAAAAAAAAAATATTAAGCCATGCCCCAAACAGTTTTTGTGTAGCTGTTTCAGGTGGAGTA
>CACFTO010000028.1 GCA_902569245.1 uncultured Pelagibacteraceae bacterium
TTACATAAGTCTAAAATAGCAATAAATATTTCTGACAATCAATTTGTTGATAATATTCTGGGAAATTATGGAAGAATTTTAGCAGAATATCCATTTTTAAAAGATTTTAGAAGAAACAAGTTAGAACAGTTTATCACAATAGATGGTGTAGAAAATTTAGATAAAATTAAAAATAACAAAAAGCCAGTTGTTTTCATTTCAGGACATTTTAATAATTTTGAACTCATGGCCATGCAGATTGAGAAACATGGTATAAATTTAGCTGCAATATATAGGCCACTGAATAATATTTTTTTAAACAAGACAATGGAACGTATTCGAACTCAATATATTTGTAGAAATCAAATTAGGAAAGGAAGATCAGGTACTAGACAAATTTTAGAAAATTTAAAAAAGGGCAACTCAATTGCCTTAATGATTGATCAAAGAGTTACAGAGGGTATAAAAATTGATTTTTTTGGAAACTTAGCTTCAACCACTACAATACCAGCTCAAATTATAAAAAAATATGAATGCGACTTGGTTCCAATTTATATTGAAAGATTAGAGAAATTTAATTTTAAAATGTATGTATCTCAGCCAATTGTAATCAATTCAGAAAAATCTCAAGAAGAAATTTCCAAACACTTAAATAAGATCTTAGAAAAAATGATACTAAAAAATCCAGATCAATGGATTTGGACACATAATAGATGGAAAAAATAATAATTATTTGGTGTTTTTTTCTTTTTTAATCGAAGCCTCAGCATAAGAAAAGTAAGCCTCTTGTTCATCAACATTCCAATAACTTAAATTCTGTAGCGGAATTTTCTTTCCTGAAATTGCACAAATAACATGATCACCTTCTTCCATTATATCAAAGTTATTTGGCAGATATTTTAATTTTGCTAACTTGTTCATGATATATAGGATATATATTTGAATATATGAAAATTGCAATTCTTGGAAATGGTGGCAGAGAACATGCAATAGCATCCAAAATCTCAAAATCCCCTAAACTTGAAAAATTATATTGTATACCAGGTAATGCTGGCACTGTCTCACTAGCTGAGAATGTAGAACTGGATTTTTATAATTTTGAAAGTTTATTGCAATTTTTAAAAGAAAATAAAATTGATTTGGTAATTGTAGGACCTGAAAAACCTCTAGTTGATGGTGTTGTTGATTTTCTTTTAAAAGAAAATATAAAAGTTTTTGGTCCAAACAAAAAAGTTTCACAATTAGAAGGATCAAAAATATTTACAAAGAAAATTTGTGAAAAGTACAATATTCCTACTGCACAATTTGGAGTATTTAGAACTGATACAGAAGCTTATTCATATTTAAAAAATGCAAATATGCCTATAGTGGTTAAAGCAGATGGATTAGCTGCAGGTAAAGGTGTTTATATTTGTGAGGATTTAGAAAGTTCAAATAAAGCTGTGCAAGAAATATTTAATGGAAAATTTGGTTTAGCCGAACAAGTTCTTATTGAAGAATTCTTGCAAGGAGATGAAATGAGTTATTTCGTACTTTCAGATGGAAAAACATATAAAAGATTTAATACTGCTCAAGACCATAAGAGAGTTGGTGAGGGAGATATAGGAAAGAATACAGGAGGGATGGGTGCATACTCACCTTCTGGACTTATAAATGCAGAACTAGACAAAAAAATAATTTCAAAAATTGTTAATCCTACATTTCAGGCTATTAAAGACATGGGAGAAAATTACAAAGGATTTTTATATGTTGGTCTAATGATTAAAAACAATAATCCTTATCTTATTGAATATAACGTAAGAATGGGAGATCCAGAATGTCAAACAATTTTGCCACTGTTAGCTAATGATTTATTAGATCTAATTTTATCTTGTTGCGATGAAACTTTAGAGAGCCAAGATATTCTTTGGGAGAGGAAAAAAAGTATTTGTGTAGTCCTTTGCTCTAATGGATATCCAGATATTTATAAAAAAAATGTCGAAATACCTAACATTGAAAATTTAAAGAATAATGATTCATTTTTTATTTACCATGCAGGCACAGAAAAAAAGGACAACAAAGTATACGCTAATGGAGGTAGGGTACTGAATTTTGTTAGTATCTCTGATAATTTTAAATCCTCAAGAGACATAGTAATCAAAGAAATTGAAAATCTTGATTGGGACAACGGTTTTTATCGTAGAGATATTGGATATAAAATTATAGATATATGAGAATCATTGGAGGAAGTCTTAAAGGAAAAAAATTATTAATTCCTTTGGATAAATCTACAAGACCATTGAGAGATATGGTGAGAGAGTCGATTTTCAATATTTTAGATCATTCAAGTAAAGTGCCTAAAGATATAAATAACTCTAAAGTGTTAGATTTATTTTCTGGCACTGGTTCATTTGGAATTGAGTGTTTATCTAGAGGAGCTAAAGAGGTAATTTTCTTTGAGAATTATTCGAATTCGATAAAAGTTTTAAAAAATAATATATTTAATTTAAAATTAGAGAGCAAAACTAAAGTATATGAGAATAATGCATATAATTTAAAAGATTCAAATTTAAACAATAAAATTTTTGATATAATTTTTCTAGATCCACCTTTTAAGGACAAAGAAATAAATACTTTAATAAATCAAATAAAGATATTAAAGATTGCTGATATCAATACAATAATAATTATACATCGAAATAAAAAATCGGAGGATAATATTCCTAAGTTTTTAAATGTTTTGGATCAAAAGAATTACGGATTATCTAAAATTTTATTCAGTAAATTAATTTAAATAAGTAATTTTGACGTTTCATTTTTAATTAACTCAACTGAAGGTTGATCAAAAG
>CACFTO010000029.1 GCA_902569245.1 uncultured Pelagibacteraceae bacterium
GATGGAAATTACTTGGAAAATTAAGCCTGATTTAATAATTGATGTAGGTATAGCTCATGGTGGATCATTACTTTTGAATGCTGCAAATCTTCATTTGTTAAATCAATCTGAAAAAAAAAAGGTTAACAGAAAAGTTCTAGGAATTGATGTTTTTTTAAGAAGAAAAAATAAAAAAAAAATTGTAAGAGATACCTTATATAAATATATTAAAATTATTGAAGGCAGTAGTGTGTCTGAAGATACTAAAAGTAAAGTTTTGTCATATGTTAAAAATAAAAAAAAAATATTAGTTATTTTAGACTCAAATCATACTCATGAACATGTACTTAAAGAATTAGAATTTTATAGTCAATTAGTATCAAAGGGGAGTTATTGCATAGTATATGATACAATAGTCGAATTAATGCCAAAAAATTATTATAAAAACAGAGATTGGGACAAGGGAAATAATCCATATACTGCAGTTAAAACTTTCTTAAAGAAAAATAAAAATTTTAAAATAGATAAGAATATCCAAAATAAACTTGTAATTACTGCAGGTATTGATGGATACTTAAAAAGAGTAAAATAATGAAAGCAGTTATACTAGCAGGTGGATTAGGAACCAGAATTTCTGAAGAAACTATTTCTAAACCTAAACCAATGATAGAGATTGGTGGAAAACCTATAATTTGGCATATAATGAAACATCTAAATAAATATGGTATTAAAGAATTTATAATTTGTTTAGGATATAAGGGTGATATCATAAAAGATTATTTTAAAAATTTTGAATTCTATAACAAAAATCTGAAAGTCAACCTTAAAACTGGAAAACTCATGAATAAATCACAAAAAAATCATGAGGATTGGATCATAAACCTTATAGATACAGGTCAGAACACAATGACTGGAGGAAGACTAAAAAAAGTTAAAAATTTGTTAAAAAACCAAGATTTTTTATTTACTTATGGAGATGGAATATCAAATATTAATATTAAGAAATTAATCAAATTTCATAAACATCATAAAAAACTCGCAACAATAACTGCTGTGAAACCATTGGGTAGATATGGAGCTTTAGACATTAAATTAGATGATGTAATAAGTTTTTCTGAAAAACCAAAGGGTGATATTGGTTGGATAAATGGTGGTTTCTTTGTACTTAACAGTAAATGTATTGATTTAATTGATGGTGAGCAAACATATTGGGAGAAAGAACCTTTAGAAAAACTGGTAGGTAAAAAAAATCTAAAAGCTTTCAAATTTAATGGTTTTTGGCATGCAATTGATACTATGAGAGATAAGTTATATTTAGAAAGTTTAATTAATCCAGATGGGAAATTTCCCTGGTTAGAATGAACTATAGGTATTTTAAAAAAAAATTTAAAAATCAAAAAATTTTAATTACCGGTCATACAGGTTTTAAGGGCTCATATTTATCATCATTTTTAAATTATCTTGATTCTGATTTAATTGGTATTTCTGATAAGAAACTTAAGAATTATGCTGAATTAAAATTAAAAATAAATAGTAAAATTTTTGATTTAAACAACAAAAATAAAATAAAAAAAAATATTAATAATTTTAAGCCAAAATATATATTTCATTTGGCAGCTCAATCTATTGTTTATAAAGCAATAAAAAACCCAAGTTTAACTTGGAACTCAAATTTAGTTTCAACAATAAATTTACTCACAAGTGCTAAAAAAATAAGTTCTGTAAAATATATAATAATTATTACGACAGACAAAGTTTATAAAAATGATAATAAATCGAGATACAAAAAAGAAAATGATAATTTGATGGGAGATGATTCATATAGTATGTCAAAAGTAGGAGTAGAAAACTATGTTAAATATTTTGCAAAAAAAAACAAAAATATTAAAATAATTACAGTCAGAGCAGGAAATGTACTTGGAGGTGGAGATTGGTCTGAAAAAAGATTGATACCAGATATTGCTAGATCAATTATAAAAAAAAAGCATCTAAAGTTAAGATCAATTAATTCTATTAGACCTTGGACTCATGTTTTGGATTGTGTACATGGATATTTATATCTTGCTAGTAGAATGAATGAAAATATAATTGAAACTGGTTCATCTTGGAACATATCAAATATAGATAAAAAATCTTTTAGTACCTCACATATAATAAATTTATTTCAAAAAAAATTAAAGTTTAAAATTATTAAAGAAAAAAATAAATTTGATGAGAAAAAAATATTAATGCTTGACTCTAGAAAAATAAACAAAAAATTAGGATGGAGACCATTATATAAATTTTCAAAATGTATAGATCTAACAATAGATTGGTATTATGAGTATATTTACAGAAAAAAAAATCTAACTAAACAACACATTAAACATTATTTAAATGAAAGA
>CACFTO010000030.1 GCA_902569245.1 uncultured Pelagibacteraceae bacterium
GACTGACAGAAGAGTCTCAAACTAAGTCACTATATTTTATTCTTAAAGAGCTAATTTTGTATAAAAAAAATAGTTTTTAAATTAACAAGAAAATTAAAAGTTTTGCTTCAACTAGCGTTCAAATATGTACTTTTTATTTTTTTTTGAATAATGTAATGAAGTGATTTGGAATTAAAGTCTCATAACTATTTATAATTTCAAAACCATTTCTGAAAAAATAGTCTATAAACTTTACCTCACCTTTTCTATTATTTGAGTGACGGTTTATGGAAATGATATTTTTAATGTTATTTTCATCAAATAATTTTAGATAAAATAAAATATCTTTCTCATTCATATGCTGAAATGACTCAACATTGATTACTGTTTTTACTCTTTTATTGAAAAATTGATCGATATTATTCTTTACATACTTGGAGCATAATATATTTAAGTTTTTTGATATTTTATCATCCTTTTTATATACTAAATCAACATCTTTGAGGTTTTTAAATTTCTCAGTTAAAAAATAATAAGCTATTAATGCAGTTCCTGGTAATTCAATAATTGAATATTTTAATTCAGGATTTTTTAAAATAAATAAGGAAGCAAGCTTTCCAAAACCTCCTCCAATCTCTAAAATAGAGTTTAAACAGACTTCCTTTTTAAATTTCATTATTAATGAATAACAGTAATTATTATATAAATTAGTTCCATTCTCACTAAATTTTAAAAAATTATAATTAATTGGATTGCCAATTTCACAATCTTTTTTATCAAAAAATTTTAGATCTAAATTTTTAAGATTTTTTTTTATTTTTAATTTATGTAAATATAAATCTTTTAGACATCCTAGGTAATGTCTTAATATGCCTCGATTAAACCATATTTTTCCAATATTTTTATCAGGGTAAATTAATGCTCCAGATAAATAACTAAGTTCATTGTTTCTAAAATTTTTAAGAGAATCTTCGTTTATCAGAATTTTAAGGGCATTTTCAGTTTTTGTATGAACTGGATTTACTTCTAAATCATAGTTTTCTTCAATATATTTATAATAGGAACTAATAAAATTATTATTCATTGTAATTATTTGGCCTATTCATATCATTTAATAAAAGAATGAAAATTTTTTTTGTAAATTACTTTTATTATTTTGACAATAATACATATCTTATTAATTTTGGTTTTTTATGATTCATAAGTTCGATTCCTAAATCATTTGACACATTTTCAAATTGGAATCTTTTAAATCCATCTGAAAAATATATTTTTGATTCTTTTAGTTTAAAAATCGAAAAAAATTTATCCTCGAAAGATCCTGAAGAAATTAATTTTTTAAATTTATATCCTTCTTTAAAAAAAGGATTTAATATTTTAAATAGTTGATCTTCTGAATAGAAATCTGGATGTGTTTCAAAAAGGATTGATAAATTTGGAACTTTATTAATATTTTTTGATATACTTTCTAAAATATCAATTTCTGCACCCTCTACATCCATTCTTAATAATTTAATTTTACTATGGTCAAAATTTATAGAATTTAAAAGTCCCTCAAAATCAATAATTTGAGTTCTGTAATAACCTGCCCTATCTGAATTATTTTCAGATTTGAATTTATTTTCTATTTTGGAGAATCTTGTTATATTTGTTTTATTGTATAAATTAATTTCTATCTCGCCATTGATTTTTCCGAGAGCTTTTTCAAGAAGATTTTTTTTACTTCCTATTAACTTAAAATTTTTTCTTAACACATTAATATTTCTTGGATCTGGCTCAATACACATGATATAGCCATTTTTTCCAACTAGGTTACTTTCAAGAATTGGGTACACACCTATATTAGAGCCACAATCAATGACTCCATCTCCAGTATTTAAAATTTCCCTTATTAGCTCTACTTTGTCTGATTCTCTTTTTTTTTTGTAAAATAATACTTGGCTTATTCCATCATTATTGAAATCTAAGAAAACTTTTCCATACTCTGTATCAAATTTAAAATTATTTAATTTTAAAATTTTTAACATAAAAAAAAGTATTTTTTTTAATAGCAACATAAAAAAATTGTATATATGATTATTATCTTTTTATAACTATAAATAAAATTTAATTTTGAATGAAATTTTTGATTGTAGGTGTTGGAAATATCGGTTTAAGACATTTGCAAGGCTTAACAAATTTACCAGATAACCAAATTGAATTTTATTTATTAGATAAAG
>CACFTO010000031.1 GCA_902569245.1 uncultured Pelagibacteraceae bacterium
GTTCCATTAACGATATCTTTGATAAACTTTTTAAATCTATGTTTAGGAAAAGTTATATTTTCCTCATTATTAAAAAGTTTCCCATAAAGTTTTTGTATAATTATTACCCTAGGATTTCTTTGTGGTGAAAATGAAACTGTCATAATTTATTGAGATAGAATAGATAAGACTGCCTCCGCAGCTTCTGAACCTTTCCTGCCACGTGCAAATGCTTGTTTTTTGTTTAAGCAGGTAATTACACCATTTCCTACAGGTTTCTTAGATGTAATTGATAATGTCATTAATGCATCAGTAGTTGCACTTGATATAAAATCAAAATGAGGTGTTTGACCTTTAATCACGCATCCTAAAGCAATGAACCCATTAAATTTATTTAAATTTTTTGCTATAGTTACAGGTATCTCAAATGCACCAGGTACATTAATTACTTTTATACTACATTTATTTTTTATTTGATTTTTTGCACTATTTAATAAAGATCTAGCAATAGTTTCGTAATAATCTGCAACTACAATCAAAATTTTTTTTTTCACTTTATAATTTCCTGTTTTTTTATTTTTATTCCATAACCTTCTAAACCTATCACTTTTTTTTTAGATCTAGTAACAAGTATCATATTTTTAATATTTAAAGATTTAATAATTTGAGCTCCAATACCATAGTTTCTAATCAATTTGTCATGACCTTTTTTATAAAAAGTTTTACTTTTATACTGTTTCAGTGTTTGGGTTACAGATTTTAAATTAGGGTCTCTTATAAACACAAGAACACAATTATTATATTTTTTGAAATATGAGATTGTTTTATCAAATGAATTTGGCAGTTTTTGATTAATTAGATAATTTTGAACTACATTAGACGAAATTACTCTTAATCTAGGGATAACTCCTTTCTTCAAGGTTCCTTTAATGAGTGCAAAGTTTTCTGACCCATCAAGTATATTTTCAAATACTTTTATTTTAAATTTTTGTCTTTGGACGATTATTGAAGAAGTTTTTTTTAACTTAATAAGTTTTTCCCTCTTTAATCTATATGCAATTAAATCTTCGATCTTACCTATTTTGAGTTTATGTTTTTTAGCAAAATTAAATAATGTTTTACCTGTCGCCATTTTTCCATCATCTGCCATAATTTCACAAATAACAGCTGAATTGTTTTTTTTAGCAAGTTTTGATATATCAACTGATGCCTCAGTATGTCCTGCTCTAACTAGTACACCTCCATCTCTTGCTATAACTGGAAAAACATGTCCAGGAGATACAATATCATTTTTTTTTGCATTTTTATTTGATGCAGCTTTAATCGTTCTAGCTCTATCATACGCTGATATTCCTGTTGTAACACCTTTTTTAGCTTCTATAGAGTAAGTAAAAGCAGTTTTGCTTCTGGATTGATTTATTGGTGAAGCCAAAGTTAATCCAATTTTTTTTGATTGTGTATTATCCATTGCTAAACAAATTAATCCTCTCGCATGTTTAGCCATGAAATTAATATGATTAGGATTAACAGCTGATGTGGAAATTACTAAATCACCCTCATTCTCCATTTCTTCATGTTTGCTCTCATCGTCAACAAGAATAAACATACCATTTTTTTTTACCGTCTTAATGATACTTTCTATTGAGCTAAAATTACTTTTTTTCATTGATAAATTTCTTTACATATTTTGACATAATATCAATCTCAACATTGACCAAATCATTTTTTTTAAGAGTGATTAAGTTAGTTAATTTTAATGTGTGAGGTATAATCCATATTTCAAAAGAATTCTTTTTTATTTTTGATATTGTTAGTGATACTCCATTTATTAATATAGAGGCTTTTTCTACTAATTGATTTTTAAGTGATTTTGTTATTTTAAATTCAAAAATATTTGATTTATCAACTTTCTTAATACTCTTTACAGAACAAACGGTATCAACATGACCCTGGCAGATATGTCCAGAAATATTATCGCCAAATTTTAAGGGTTTTTCTAAATTAATTTCATCACCAATTTTAATATTTCTAAATTTCGATTTAGCCAATGTTTCATTTGATAGATAGAATTCTAAAGTCTTATTCTTGTACGAAATTAAAGTAAGACAAACTCCATCACAAGAAATTGAAA